>NZ_KV796483.1:0-60833 GCF_001809205.1 Staphylococcus sp. HMSC069E10
TACTATAAATTCAACTTTGCAACAGAACCTCACTTTTTAACTCCTCCTTTATCCAAAGCTTAGCATCGCATAGTTATAACGTGAAATAAATATTTATTATATTACTCATAACATTTTTGTTATAATAGAGGTATTCAAATGTTAGGAGACCTAGTTAATGGATTCATTAAAAGTTCTAAATGAAGTAGTTAAAACGCAAAGTTTTACTAAAGCTGCAGAAAATTTATATACTTCACAGCCATCAATAAGTCGTGATATTAAACGATTAGAACTGGAATATGATATAAAAATTTTCGAATTTAGACATTCTAAAATGTCTTTAACAAGTGATGGGGAGAAACTATTTCAATATGCTTTACAACGTGAGCGTTTAGAACAAATCTTAAGACACGATTTGAAAATGCAACCTGATACAATTTCGGGAGATGTAACGATAGGGAGTAGTTACACTTATGGCGAATATCGATTGTCACAACATCTTACTGATTTAGCCAAAAAATATCCTGAATTATACATTCATGTGTATTTAAATAATTCTGATACAGTATTACAACATATTAAGAATAACACTATCGATTTAGGTATAATCGAAAAAGAGGTTCAAAGTAATATTATACACAGTAGACGTATTGCTCAAGATGAAATAGTACTAATTCGTAAAAAGTCATCATCTTCAAATAAATCAATATGTTTTATCAGAGAACGTGGATCAGGTACAAGAGTCTATCAAGAAAATGCGTTATCACAAATGACTTCATCCTCTTATTTAGTAGAAATTAATAACACAAATCTAATTAAAAATATGGTTCATGCTGATAAAGGCTTTTCTATTGTTTCTAAATCAACATTAACACCTTATGATTTAGAAAAGCTAGAAGTAACAAACTTAGACATCACACGCTATTTCTATTTAGTCATACATAAAGATAAGTATATTGATACGAAGCTTAATGAAGTTATCAAAAATTTGGTTTCATAAATTTTGATCTTTGTATTATTTATTCTAAATTTAATGCATGTTCTAATGACAATCTATTTAAAAAAAGATAAATTCTCAATATATAACATTCATAATTTACCCTTTAAATTATTGACAATTAGCGTCAAAAATATTAAAACGATACCTTGTAACTAATACCGTACATATCACTTTGCTTTGCATTCCTCTACTAACCAGTGTTATAATTTAGATAACAAGAGCTTCGTGCATTATATGCACCAACCCCCTCACTATTGCGAGTAGTGAGGGGGTTTTTAGGTGTTGGCTAATATCGCCTATTTTTTCCTATTGTTACGTGTACGTAGCCAATGCGTAAATAACGCAACAATACAACCACTGATGACTGTGGTCGTGATGTGAACAAGAGCTTCGACCATCTAATATGCACCTCCTCTCTGCGTCTAAATTGACGCCTGAGAGATAGGCGACCTGTATATTATATCATCTGTACTAGATGAGTTACATATAACTTCCGATAAGTTAAATTATGTATTATTTTCTGTTTTTCTCTTTCCTTGTATTTTTTCAAATTCTTCTATATGGTTCAAAATCATTGTTGGAGTAATATTAATATATATACTTTCAAACTTTATTTTGGGGTAAATAATAGAAAAATTATTTACATTGATATTCTGAGATAGTGAGGCGTATAAGAAAATAAATTTGATGGTGAATGAATGGGGAATATCCTCCTTTTGTTATAGATACTATTTTTTAAAAAAGATGATTATATTTAATAAATTGACATGATTTATATGTAAATTATGTATATTTAACACAAAATAATAATTACTTAATTTACTCGTTTGAGTTTGTATTTTAATAACAGGCGCATATTTGCTAAAAGAGGATGATTGTATGAAATCAGTTACTTATCAAGGATATAAAAATATGGAAGTATGTGAAGTAAATAATCCAACAGAAATTATCACTCATACTATGCCGTTAGAAGATGTAAAAGAAGTTTATGACATCTTTGATCAAAAAAAAGATAATACTATTAAAGTTATTTTAAAACCACAATACTATATAGATAAAGACGCCTTACTTTGAATAACTCGTTCAAAGTTGAGGCGTCTTTTACCTATATATTTAAATTTTAACATTTTTCTATTTAGAAATTTCTTCCAGAAATTCATCCCCCCCAATCACAAATTGCATAAACTACTTTATCGAGTGTTTTTCCTATGTTTGTTAACTTATACTCAACTTTTGGTGGAACTACTGGATAGACAATTCTTTCAATATTTCTATATTGAAAGAATCTATGATAAGAAAAGAGTTGAATGAATATAATAAATATAAACTCATCCAACTCTTCTATTTCTACTGATTGATATAGCGTTTCAAGTGTTTAGATGTCAATGTTTCTGAACTATCAATAAAGTTTTTAGGTGTTCCACTAAATTGGACCTTTCCGCCATCCAACCCAGGGCCTGGGCCGACATCGATGATCCAATCTGCTTCACACATAATCGATAAATTATGTTCAATCAAAATAACTGTATTGTTTTGATCAATTAAATCATCAAAACACTCCATCAATATAGGGATATCCGATTCATGTAGGCCTGTGGTTGGTTCGTCAAAAATAAAAATACTATTTTTTATCTCTTCATCTAAATGTTGTGCTAGTTTCACGCGTTGAATCTCTCCACCAGACAAAGTGGATAAAGGTTGTCCAAGTGACATATAATTCAAACCTGTTTTACTTACAGATTGTAATTTTGACTTAATATCATTCTTTTTATCAAAGAAAATAATACCTTCGTCAACCGTCAAATCGAGAACATCGGCGATTGAATATCCATCTATGGTAGCATCTAATACTTCTTGTTTATAACGTTTGCCATGACAAACTTCACATGTCTGTGAAAAATCACCCATAAAAGCAAGTTCCGTTTTAATATAGCCCTTTCCACCACAATTTGGACAGGCACCTTTTGAATTATAACTAAACATAGCTTTATTTAAGCCTGTTTCTTTACTGAAAAAGCTTCTTACGCTATCAAAAACACCTAAATACGTTAACAGATTAGATCTATTAGATCCTTGAACTGCTTTTTGATCAATAAAGATGGTATGGTCATTATTTTCAAAACCTGCTTTAACAAGGGTACTCTTACCTGAACCAGCAACGCCTGTTAAGACTGTTAATACGTGTTTAGGTATAGACGTTTTTACGTTATTTAAATTGTTTTGTGTCACAGGACCGATATTATAAAAATGGTTCGCTTCACGAATATTCTCTTTTAAATTATGTTTGTGACGTAATGCGTTACCTGTCGAAGTATTTGAAGAGAGTAATTCATTATATGTTCCTTCAAATGTGATTTCACCACCATTTTTTCCTGAACCTGGTCCCATATCTATGATATAGTCTCCTTCTTTAATAACATCGGGATCATGTTCAACAATTAACACAGTATTGCCTTTGTCTTTTAAAGATTTTAAAATTTCATTGATTTTAGCTATATCTTCCGGATGCAAGCCAACACTTGGTTCATCTATAATGTAAACCAAATCCGATAAAGAACTATTTAAATGACGTATTAATTTAAGACGTTGCGCTTCACCGCCTGATAATGTCGTTGTGACACGGTTAAGCGTTAAATAACTTAATCCAATATATTCTAGTGCTTCTAACTGCTTTTTGAGAGGATCAATAATATATTTAGCTGTTGGATCCTCTAATTTATTAAGAAACTCTAAATTTTCCTTAATTGTCATTTGGGTGAAATCAGAAATATTTTTACTCATAATTTTAGAACTTAATATTTTCGAGTTTAAACGTTGACCTTTACATGTGGGACATATTTTATTATTTACTACATTTTTAAGATGTTTGGCGTAGCGTTTCTTATTAAATTCTTTATCGCCTAAAAATATTCTACTGAATCTAGGTATTAGCCCTACATATTTAGCTGACTTTCTCCATTCTTTAGGAGGATTTTTTAACGTCATTGGCTCTTGATATAAAAATAACTCTAATTCATCTTTTGTATAGTCTTTCAATTTTTTATTATTATCAAATAAACCACTATCTCGATAGGCTTTACCACGCTCTTTATCTGGTCCAAAAGAAGGAAAGTCTATGGCACCTTCATTTAAAGACTTATCCCAATCTAGCAATTCATCTAAGTTAATGTCTTCAATATATCCTAATCCTTCACAAGTTTTACACATGCCCTTAGGACTATTGAAGGAATATGCATCTGAATAGCCAACAAACGGTTCGCCTATTCTAGACCACAATAATCTAACGGAGGCATATATATCCGAAACTGTTCCTACCGTAGAGCGAGAATTCCCATTGAATCTTTTCTGATTAATTGTCATTGCTACAGGAAGATTTTTAATTTTTTTTACTTTCGGTCTGGGTTGTTGATTTAAATGAAATTGAATATAACTGGAGTAACTTTCATTTAGTAGCTGTTCAGATTCCGCAGCAATAGTATTAAACACTAAAGATGATTTCCCTGAACCAGAACGTCCTGTAAATACAGTTACTAAGTGTTTTGGGATATTTACATCTATGTTTTTCAAGTTATTTTGTGAAGCACCTGTAATATTAATAAAATCCATTAAGTATCCTCCCTTTATAATCTTTACAACATTGATTATTGCATATTAATCAATGATTAACTACTCATTCAAAAGACGACAACTTTAAGTCTTTTATATTACAAATTATTCCACCAATTTAATCCGTCTTCACTAAATAATTTTTTCACTTTCTTTAGGTCCATAGCTTCCAGAGGCATAATTAGGAAACTGTGGCTGTTCTTGTTTTCATACATTTACAATATCAACGAGTAATATAAAAATGTTTTCAAAATTCAATTACACTATATTTATATCAATAGCGTTAATATTTGTTAATACTGAAATTTTTGTCATCTACGAACATATTGATATAAATAGAATTATAAAATTTAAAATATGACTCATTTGTCAGTATTGTTTAAAAACAGGAGCTATGTAAAAATGAGTTATATCAAATATTAAAAGATAGATGTCAGTACTTTAAATGTTTATAGAACTTTTAAATAAAATACACTTCAATATATAGTACTTTCTATTATAAAGTTATTAATTACCTGGACAGGAAGAAACTCATGATACTCGTTTCAAAAAACAAAAAAGAAAGGGTTAATTATGCTAAATATTAAAGACCAAAATTATTTTAAAAGAGCATTAAATTTCTTTATACTATCAACAATTCTACTACTAATGACAATTCCAATCGCTTTATTTTTTCATCCTTCAGAAGAATTTATAAAACAATTAGGATCCAATTCACCTGAAAGCGTTAGTAAATCACAAGGTCTAAAAAAAGTTTGGGGGTTTATACAAAATAATGGCTTTCATGTACCAATACAAATGCTTTTGTTAGCTTTAATACCCATACCATTTTTATATACTCTAAACTTAATAGTATCACTTATTATTCCTGGCATACTATTCGGTTTTTTCATCCATTTTGATACTTACAAAGGTCTAACTAGCTTAATCGCTTATATACCCCATTACACTTTGGAAATGATGAGTTTTTGTATATTTACTAGTGGTCTTTATATGCTAAATAAATCAATCTTAAGAAAAATAATCAATCTATTCAGAAAAGAAAAAAAGCAAAACTACTCTTTCAAATTAAGTTTAATTAATTTATTAAAAGCATATTTATTCGTCTGTTTACCATTGGTTATATTAGCAGCATTTACTGAAACATATGTAGCTGATATGCTCTCAAATTTAATGAATTAACTACAATCAAAAAAATACAAAATCGCAAAAAGTGAGGTCATTTTATGTTTCTTGAAAAATTAAAATGCAGTCATTGTGAAAAAGAAATCGACAAAAACGAAAATATAACAATACACACAAATTCAAAAAATCTTAATGGCGTAACAAATCTAAAAAGTTGGGCTAAAAATCAAAACGTTTTATGTGAAAAATGCTCAAAATAAAAAAGAGCCTGTGTTTAGGCTCTTTTTATCAATACATCACATACGATTATTAGTATTTCCATGTCTTTGTTTAACTAATAAATAAACACCATTTATTAAACCCAAAATAGTCCAAGCAACTGATAAGTAGACATTATCCAGACTATAAATTGGAGCCATAAAAATTAAAAAGAAAATATTCATAACAAACGAAATACGATGAAATGTACTGAGCTTATTAATATCAATTCTGTTATTTTGAATAATAAATCACCTCTTGATATTTATATTATTTCAAAATTTTTACTTTATTCCAATTGCTTTATTGACGTTGAATCTCCGAACCCATAACAAACCCAAAACTTGTCGAATGGTCGACTTAATAGGTCACGCTATGCCAACATTCGTTTGCAAGTTTAGTTAAGGGTTCTTCTCAACACAAAACAAATCTTCTTGTCATAAATGTGCATTTTATTTTTTACTTTTATTTCCTTTTAAAACATAAGTAAATAAAGTCATAAATATTGCAAAAAACAATGCAGAAATAAGACTTGGATATACATCAAAATCAAGGAGGGGTATCACTAAATCAAGTAGCAAATTTAAAATAAAAAAAGAAACAAAGAAATATACGAAATATAAAACAAATTTCAAAATTAATCTTCCTTTTCCAACAAAACGTTATCACAAACATAATTTTAAATATCCCTTTCGCAGAGTATTTTGATTATGGTTTTTATTATTATGTGATTCTTGTGTCTGTTTCTTATCCTCTCGATTTTCATCAACTAATGTTTATCGACCATGCACTTAATAATATAGTACTAATTAATGCTATACTTAATACTTTTTCATCATTAAAATATCCCAACCTTCTAAGATACTTAACTTCTTAGATGATCTCTTTATTTATCATTTCCAATATTTACTTTTAGAATTATAAATTACAGACGCTATTCCAAAACTGGCTATAATAAAAATGAGTATGTATATAGAAAAGTTATCAGTCTGTATGTAAAATTTAAAAAGAAGAAACAATAAGAAAGCCACGATGAAATACACAGGAATAAATGCTTTTTTCCAAAAGATAGAATCTTTCATGAATATCCTCCTTTAATAATATTTTTTTATCCATATATTAAGGTTAACATTTTATATTAATCTATTTCTAAAACTATTTGTATCATTATATTTTATTCTCATATGTAAAAATTTAGAATATAAATAAGTGTCTTAGGTATGTTTAAATTATAGTTTTAACAAATTATATACGTAGCTTTCTAAATATACTTTTAAAATTTCAGCTATAATAAATAATCGTAATGCCTTTTATCATTATTGTAATTGCACGAAAATGATAGTTGATTGTTATTTTAAATCACGTTATGTTTGAAACAAGAATTCTAGATGTACAAGGAGATCATTACATGAAATTTATTAGTATTGTTTTAGGATTGCTAGTTATCATTTCATGGTTATTTGTTTTACGAGAATACCAACATGGACATGAGAAAACAGAAAAAGGAAAGTTAGTCATTATCATTGCTTGTATATTGACTTTCATTATGACATTCATCAATACACTCGATTAACAAAAAAACAGCACCTCACAATGAGGTGCTGCTCTTTTATATCTTCTATTATGACACAGTAACATGATCCACGTAGCCATCCGTAACATGGAATGTAATATGACCTTTACCTACTGTGTAACCGTATAATCCATTTGTTTCATCTGTTTGTTTCTCAGTCAGTGATGGTTGATATTGATAATGAGCTCCGTAAACGTCTTTTACTTGTTCTAAGCTTACTTTTTTAGGTGCGACCTTAAAATCAATCATTGCTGCTGTGTTGCCTTTGACTTGATTAAATGTTTGGTCATATACTTTTTTTGTTGATGGACCGTTTTGATACTGATTATTCACTTTAATTTCGTTAAATGTCATATTTCCAGCTTTTAACGCATTATAGAACGTGTGATTTAATACGAATTCGCCACCTGACTTTGTATAACCATGATAATGATAATGATAGCCTTGTGACGTTTGTGTTTGTGCATGTGCTTCATTTGATACACCGTTATGCTCAGTTACATTAAACCCTAATACTGTTCCTAAAGTAATACCACCAACGACCATTGCTTTTGCAAATTTCTTCATTATGGATCACTCCTCTTATAGAATTAAAATGAACTTCCATCTTTAATATATAATATTACACTCATACATTCAAAATTTTTATAAATTAAAATATAATTTTATTTAAACATAATTAATTGAAAGACTAATTAATTATATAATACTTATAATATTACTCTGCTTTTTTATTCTTTCATTATTTTTAATTTATATTTAATACATGTTAGCCTTAAATCATACATATTTTAATTGATAAGGAGATTACTAATGAAAACAATACGTTATTTCCTATATTTTTTTATCGTTTATTTTATAATCTTTTACTTAGCACAACGACTATTAAAATTAGATTTAGGTATTGTGCGTTGTTTCATTTCATCCGTCATTTTCGCTATAATGATGAGTTATTTTGCTTACTTTGCGAAGAAACTTAATAGATAATGCCTATGTTTATTTGTCATACTTCTGCTTCATTCTATTAACGGTACTTCTTTCTATATCAGTAGTATTCCTATGAAATATTAAAAAGCATCATGACATGGTATCAATTGCTAGAAATGTAAATAATAAAAAATATGTAGCATGGATATATGCAGACTTCTTAGATGTAAAGGAGGTATTGTCTATAATAAAGATCATTGGTGTAGCTATGTATCTTGTTCACTCCACAATACCTTTATCAAAATTAACGATGGACATGTTTTTTTTTATAAAAACGGGAATACTTTACTATACGCTTTAACTACGTAAAACTTAATAAATGGAGGTCATATTATGGCTGGATATAAATCACCAGGACGTAAAATTTCTGAATATATTGGCATTATTGCTATCATAGCAGTATTTGCTGGCGTTTTTTATAAAAATCTTAAAAATGAAAACCAAACTGGTAACGGTTCTTTAGGCTAATTTAAATAACTTTTATAGATGATAAATAGAGCCACCCTTCACTCATTAAGTAGTGAGGGGCGGCTTGTTTTTTATTCTGGTCTAGGACTACGTTTCATTTTAATATATTGAGAGATACTATAAAGCGCAATACCAATCCAAATAAAAATAAATGTAATGAATTGGTGGATATCGAATTTTTCTTTAAATACGAAGATACCGAGTAAAAAGATAATCGTTGGACTGACGTATTGAATAAATCCTGTCAGTGATAGTGGAATGCGACGAGCACCCGCTGAGAATAAAATAAGTGGTACAGCTGTCACCGCTCCAGAAAATAAGAGTAAAAATGTACTTATATTCAAACCGACTGATGATTGGTGTGCTTGCCATAAATAAATGATATAAATCAGTCCTGCTGGTGCTGTCACAATACATTCAATCGCAATCCCACTCATCGCTTCAACACGTACCAATTTTTTTAGTAAACCATAAATCCCAAATGAGAATGCCAGCATTAAAGAAATAATTGGAAATTCTCCTATCTTCATTGTCATGTAAATGACGCCAATTGCGGCTGATACAATTGCTAACGTTTCAAATTTATTGAAACGCTCTTTTAAGAAAATAAATGCGAGTAAGACACTCACCAATGGATTAATGTAATAACCTAAACTAGTTTGTAGCACATGACCATTAGACACTGCCCAAATGAACGTTCCCCAGTTAATCGTAATCACATAACCTGCAATGATAATCGCAACCAGTTGAATCGGATGTGCTATGAGTTGATTGATATCATGTTTAAGCACTTGTGATTTTTTTAATACAAAAATCATTAGAATCATAAAAACCATCGCAAGGATAATGCGATACGCTAAAATTTCAAATGCGCTAATACCGTGAATGAATCTCCAATAAATAGGGAGGATCCCCCATAATAAATGCGCCCCTAACGCAAATAAAATTCCTTTTTTAAATTCTGCATGATTATCCATGCTAAACCCTCCTAGCAATATTACCCTGGAAATATGTATAACACTATCGTATCAGTAGTTAAACGAAATGGGTATATCTAGGAGAATTTTTTGAAAAAAGGTAGCCATTTTATATCACTACCTCTTTACCATTATCATTAATGATATATTGTATTGCCGCCTTCTCTAAATTCTTCGGCTTTCTTTTTCATGCCTTCAAGTTGTTCTTTGTAGGAATCGCGAATATCATGTGATAAGCGCATTGAACAGAATTTTGGTCCACACATACTACAGAAATGTGCAATTTTCGCTGATTCTGCGGGTAATGTTTCATCGTGAAATTCTCTTGCTCGATCAGGATCTAATGCAAGGTTGAATTGATCAATCCAACGAAACTCAAAGCGTGCTTTACTAATTGCGTCGTCGCGTTCTGTTGCGCCTGGTAATCCTTTAGATAAATCTGCTGCATGTGCTGCAATTTTATAAGTGACCACACCTTCACGTACGTCATCTTTATTTGGTAAACCTAAATGTTCTTTAGGTGTCACGTAACATAACATTGCCGTACCATGGCTCGCAATTTGAGCAGCACCAATGGCAGACGTAATATGGTCATATGCTGGTGCGATGTCTGTTACAAGAGGTCCTAATGTATAAAATGGTGCTTCTTTACAATAGAAATCTGCTAAATCTTGGTTTTCTTTAATTTTATGCATTGGAATATGCCCTGGACCTTCAATCATAACTTGCACATTATATTTCCAAGCAATATCCGTTAACTCACCTAAAGTTTTCAACTCCGCAAATTGACTTTCATCGTTAGCGTCATAAATTGAACCAGGACGCAAACCATCTCCTAGAGAAATAGCAACATCATATTGACTTAAAATTTCACAAATCTCATCGAAGTGTGTATATAAAAAGCTTTCTTCGTGATGTGCAAGACACCATTGTGCAATAATTGAGCCACCACGAGAAACAATCCCAGTCAAACGATCAACAGTTAATGGAATATAATGAAGACGTAATCCTGCGTGAATAGTAAAATAATCGACCCCTTGTTCAGCTTGTTCAATTAATGTATCTCTATACGCTTCCCATGTTAAATCTTCTGCCACCCCATTTACTTTTTCTAACGCTTGATAGATTGGCACTGTTCCTACTGGTACAGGTGAGTTACGTAAGAGATACTCACGAGTTGTATGGATATTTTTTCCTGTAGATAAATCCATAATCGTATCTGCACCCCAATGTGTGGCCCAAACTAATTTTTCAATTTCTGCTTCAATAGATGATGACACAATAGAGTTACCAATGTTTGCGTTGATTTTTACTGAGAAGTTTTTACCAATAATCATTGGTTCAGATTCAGGATGATTGATATTATTAGGGATAATCGCGCGTCCTCTCGCAATTTCTTCCCTTACAAATTCTGGTTCCACTTGTTCCCTAATTGCTACAAATTTCATTTCTTTAGTGATAATCCCTTGTTTAGCGTAGTACATTTGTGTAACTGGTGTATCTTTACTGCCACGTCTTGGTTGATATTCGAATGGATGAGCTACATAGTTTTTATGGCCTTCTTTTGAAAAACCGTTATCAATCGATTGAATACGGCGACCTTCATAATGTTCAACGTCTTCACGTGCTTCAATCCATGCATCGCGAACCTTTGGAAGTCCATGATTGATATCAACCACATAACTGTCATCATGATAAGGACCTGCTGTATCGTACACTACGACAGGTTCATTTTGAAAACTACGTTGTTCTAATTGGGTATCAGAAAGTTCAATTTCTCGAAATGGTACAAAAATATCACTATCATTACCCTCGCCTTTTTTAAAAATACGTTTACTTGCTGGAAAAGTTCTTTTAAAATTGATTTTTTCTTGCTCCATTGACATTGCCTCCTAAATACTAGAAGGGTCTAAATATCACTGATTATATGATTCATAAAAAAAGCATTCAGCTTAATACTGAATGCATAAGAATAAGTGAATATATACGAAAATATATGTAAGTATCATAATGAAGAAAATGATTCATCGTTAAATTGACCTTTTCATCAAATTATGAAAACATCCATATGTCATTGTAAAGTGACTCACTGGCTTCCCTACGCTAGTATTAACTAGATCAGGTTCAAAGGGTTGGAACATGATGTTCCTTTCAGCAATATAAAGCACCCCTAGCAGAGATTATTAAATTATAGGTTACTTAACCTATACTTATACAATGACTTAAAATTCCAAGAATATCAAGTCATTATATTAAATATTTTTATAACTTTTAGACATCCGAAAGTCTAACTTCACACAACCCGAAGTCTTACCCAAAGATTGAAAAAGCAGTACCCATAAGGGTTACTGCTGTTTTATTCCTTTGACTTATCCTCCAAAGAACAAATCAATAAAGTCTCTACTTCTGTTTCTATCTTGTTTATAAAATTCGGTATATCCACAATTTTTACAAGTTATCGTCTTAAAATTATTATGTTGTACATCTAAAAATTTAGACAATCCTGAGCCTGTTGCAGATAATGTACCTTCTTCTACTTCTGTATGACCACATTTTATACAACCTTGATTTTGGTTTTCTGACATAATGAATCACTCCTTCACTTTATTTTTACGTTTTTTAAATGTAGAGATGAAAAATGCAATATTCAATATTAACAATAAAGCAATGGCTACGATTAATGAAACAATAATAGATTGAGATTCTGAGCGACTGCATATTTTAACTACCCACCCAATTATATCTGGTAAACAAACAATGAATATCACTAAAGCAAACAAACGCTGTTTCAACATAAAACATAAAGTCATTACAATTAATAACAGAATCAGTCCTATGATCACACTCTTTGATTCAGTTAGTGTAATGATATGATAAATGGAATAGCGTTTTGTAAGATACGTACTTAATAAGATGAGACCAAAAATAACTGCACCCCATATAAAAGCATAAATATATACTCGTCGTTGCTCTCCATACTTTACAAGACCGTTTCTAATTAAGAAAAAAGGTAAAATCGTAGTTATACAAAAGATAAATAAGATATTAATAATAAAACCAATTGTCACATTAAGTTGTTCTGTAAAAAAGTTTGGGATAATAAAAATAGCTAGCATAAATGCTGAAAATAAAGCTAAATATTTAAATAACCCCCTAGTTAAAATTATATATTCTGAGAATTGATCAGCATAATCTTTTACTGGCGTATTTAGAATATCACTAACATCATCGTGATTCTTTTCAGCAAGTTCGAAATGATCTCTTAACTCTTCTATAATATCATTAACCTCATGTTCATCTTTGCCTCTAAATAAAAGTTCAGCCTTTAACTTAAATAAGTAGTCTTCTTTTTCTTTACTTATCATTATTATCACTCCTGAATATATGATTCATACCTTCATTAAGCGCTTGCCACTTTTTCTTAAACTGTTGTAGTTCTTTGAGTCCACTTTCTGAAATAGTATAGTACTTACGTTTAGGTCCACCGTTGTCGGATTTACGCATGGTTGTATGTACATAGCCCTTTTTATCTAATCTTAAAAGTACCGGATAAATACTGCCGTCACTAATTTCGGGAAATTGATGTTCCTTTAATTTCTCAAGAATTTCATATCCATACGTTTCTCCTTTTGCAATAAGACCTAATATTGCCCCATCTAAAAGTCCTTTCATCATTTGATTAGATATTGTCATGTGATCACCTTTTACTAACTATCTTATAATATAAGATAGTATAAAATAATAGCTCCGTCAACTAACTTATAATGTAAGATAGTTGAGTATAAATAAAGTCCCAGAAGTACTTTAGACTCCTGGGGACTTCATGATAAAAAGTTATTTATTATCTATAACATCAATAAATATGGATTTTCAATATATTTAGCAAGTACTTTTAAGAAATCAGCTGCGCCTGCGCCATCTAAGATTTGATGATCGAATGTTAAACTTAATGGGATACGAGAGATTTGTTTTACATTATCTCCTTCAAGAACAAGTTCTTTAGCTAGAGCACCGACACCTAAGATACCTGTTTCACCTAAATTTAAAATTGGTGTGAAGTATTCGATACCACTTGCACCCATATTCGTAATTGTAAATGTAGCGTCACTCAGTTGAACGTCACCTGTATTTCCTTCACGTACTGCTTCAGCTGATGTTTTAATTTCTTTTGCTAAAGTGCCAATACTTTTAGTATCTGCATTATCAATGACTGGCACCATAAGACCATCTTCAAGTGATGTCGCAATACCTAAATGTACATCATCGTATTCTGTTAATTCACCGTTTTCATAACGAGTGTTCATTGCGCCATATTCTTTAAGTGCTAGGACTACTGCTTTAGCTAATAAAGCTGTGACTGTCAATTTTACATCTTGATCTGCATCTTTTAATTCTTCAGATAATCGAGCTTTAAAGTCTAATAAGCGATCTGCATTGACTTTGCGATGTAATGTTAATTGAGCAGTATTATTAAGACTTTGACGCATATTTTGAGCAATACGTTGACGCATTGGGTTTAGACCTTCACCAATGCTAGACACATCGAAGTTTTGCGCCGTTGAAGATACACTTTCGTCAGACGTACCCGCTTCACCTTCATAATCATAGCCTTCTGAGTCTACACGTTGAACATCTAATTTTGTAATACGATCATTTCCACCTGTACCTTTAATTCTTGTGATATCAAGTTCCTTATCTTCAGCCATATTACGTGCTAACGGAGAAATAAAGATACGGTCACGTTGTTCAGGCTTCGCTTCTTTTTCTGTATCTTTTTTATCAGATTGTTCTTCATTTGAAGAAGCTTGTTGATTTTCAGAAGTTGTGTCGTTATCTTTATTCTCTTGGTTAGTTTCTCCAGAATCATCGTCATCGCTTCCTAAGTCTTCGCCTTCTTCTCCGATGATACCAAGCACTGCTTTTACTTTTGCATCTTCGCCTGCTTGTACTTTAATTTTTAGTAATGTTCCGCTTGTAGGTGCTTCGACATCGTTTGTTAATTTTTCAGAGCTAATTGTGACAATGCTTTCGCCTTCTTCTACTGTATCGCCTTCTGATTTAAACCACTCTTCTACAGTACCTTCTTTCATTGTCATACCAAGCTTTGGCATAATAATATTTTCACTCATTGTGATACACCTCCCTACGCCTTAGCCTTTTTTAAGTCATCAATCAATTCAGATGCTACGTCTAATACTTTATCTGCATTTGGAATATATGCCGCTTCTAAGTTTGATGCAAATGGTACTGGTGTATCTGGTGCTGTTACTTTTTTGATTGGACCGTCTAAATAATCGAATCCAATATCACCGATGACAGAAGCGACGTCGCCAGCAATGTTACATTGTGGACTTGATTCATCAATAACAATTAAGCGACCTGTTTTTTTCACTGATTCTAACACTGTATCTTGATCCCATGGAGACACTGAACGTAAATCAATGACTTCTACTGAAACGTTATCTTCTTCAAGTCGGTCAGCTGTTTCTTCAGCCACTGCAACCATTTTACCAATTGCGACAATAGTTAAATCATCACCTTCTCGTGTAACATTGGCTTTACCAATCTCAATCGTATAAGGTTCTTCAGGGACATTACTTTTTTGACCAAGTAATGTTTTATCTTCTGAAAATACAACTAAGTTATCGTCTTGAATCGCTGACATTAATAATCCTTTTGCATCATATGGATTTGATGGTACAACTACTTTAACACCTGGAATTGTTGCGAACATATTATATAGAGATTGAGAGTGTTGTGCTGCCGCACTTGCGCCAGCGCCATGAACGGTACGTACCACTAATGGAATTTTAGCTTTACCACCAAACATATATCTCATTTTTGCACCTTGGTTTAAAATTGGGTCTAAACCAAAGCCAATAAAATCGTTAAACATGAGTTCTGCGATTGGACGTAATCCGGTAGCTGCTGATCCTACAGCTGCACTTAATGTAATATGTTCAGAAATAGGTGTATCAATCACTCGTTTACGACTATATTTTTTAGCCAGTCCTTTTGTAACACCGAATACGCCACCAAATGTATCGTCGTCTTGAATATGTTCTACTTTTGCGCCACCTGAAACGTCTGTACCAATTAAGATGACATTTTCATCTTTCTCCATAGATTGATCAATCGCTTCATTAATCGCGCCCATAAATGTTAATTTACGTTCTTCACTCATCGTAAAAACCTCCTCGTCTGGTTAGGTTCGTTCTTATCTATTTCTTCATTTTAGTGCTTTAAAGGTTTGTTATGCAAAAACATCTTTGTATAGTGAATCTTCATCTGGTAATTCACTTTCGTCCGCAAATTTCACAGCATCTTCTACGGCTTGTTCAGCTGTGTTTTCAATATCATCTGCTTCTTCTTCAGTTAACCAACCTTCTTCAATCGCTTGTTTTCTGAATTCTACAGTGGCATTTTTATCCGCATTACGATCATCTGGTGATTTAACTTTTTGTTCGTCACCTTCAAAGTGACCATATTTACGATACGTATCACATTCGATTAATGTAGGTCCTTCCCCTTTTTTAGCGCGGTCTACTGCTTCTTGTGTTGCTTTATAAACCTCTAAGACATCCATGCCATCTACACGTACGCCTGGCATATTATATGCAGAAGCACGTTCTGCAATCGTTTCAGATGCACTTGCATAGTCGTGTGTCGTACCTTCAGCGAATTGGTTATTCTCACAGACAAAGATAACTGGCAAGTTTAAAATTGAAGCGAAGTTTAAACCTTCATGGAATGTCCCTTCATTTGCAGCACCATCACCAAAGAAGCATACGGCGACATTGTCTTTACCTTGGTTAATAATTGAAATACTTGCACCAATCGCAAGACCAAAACCGCCACCTACGATACCATTGGCACCGAGCATCCCTTTGTCAATTTCGGCAACATGCATTGAGCCACCTTTACCATGACCTAAACCATCACGTTTACCCATGATTTCTGCCATCATACCGTTTAAATCGCAACCTTTTGCGATAGCATGTCCATGACCACGGTGTGTACTTGTAATATAATCATCGTCAGTCAGTTGTGACATGACACCTGTGGCAACGGCTTCTTCACCGACATATAAATGTACAAATCCTGGGATTTGACCATCACTAAAAATTTTGTGTACCTTCTCTTCAAAAAATCGAATTTCATTCATTGTTTTATAAATCCAACGTGCTTGTTCTTTTTCCATTTTCATTGTCAATTCCTCCTATCTTTCATAGGGCGTAAGTGTAATAACTACATGTGAATTGCAGAACCAAAGTATGCATCCGCACCTTCGCCAATCGCTTCTAATAATGCTGGATGTGGTTGAATTATTTCGGATAATTCATAGATGGTACCTTCTGACGCTTTTACTCCTAGGACTTCGCCAATTAAGTCTGTCGCATGAGGTCCTACAATAAAGGCGCCGAGTATTTCCCCATATGTTTGATCAATAACTAATTTTATAATTCCTTCATTTTCCCCTTTAATGAGCGCCTTCGCATTACCTTGAAACGCTGATTGTGTGACTTTCACATCATATCCCGCTTCTTTGGCTTGCTCTTCTGATAAGCCAATGGATGCCGCTTCAAGTCGTGTATAAATACAACGTGTAATGTTCTCTTGACGAACAAGTGGTGGGTGTTCTCCAGCAAGTGTTTCTGCTACATGAATACCATGTGCACTTGCAGCATGTGCAAGTTGATAACCTTTGACTAAATCACCAATCGCATAGACATGTTTTTGACTTGTTTGATAATGGTCATCCACTTTAAAGAATTTGCCATCCATCTCTAAATTTAAATCTTTAGCCACTTGTGTATTCGGTTGTCTACCTGTCGCGACAAGTAACGTGTCGAAGCTGACGTCATCTTGACCATCGAGTACAATTTTGGTTTTATCTACTGTTTTAATTTTCGCTTTTGTAATAATGTTAATGCCTTGATTTTCTAAATGAGCTTTTAATAACTCACGTGTATCATCAATTTCAGTAAGTAAAATATCATCTGCCACTTCAACAATGGTTACTTTCACCCCAAGATCGGCCATTGATGAAGCGAGTTCTGTTGCGATGACACCACCGCCAATCACTGCTAACTGTTTAGGTAGTTGTTTTAAATCGAAAAATGTATCGGTTGTTTCATAATCGACGTTATCTAATCCTTCAATAGGTGGTACAAATGGTTTACTACCTGTCGCTAAAATAATATCTTTACCTTGATACGTTTCATTATTTACTTTTACGTTTAAGTCTTTTGAAATGCTTGCTTCTCCCTCAATATAAGCTACTTTATTTTTCTTTAGTAACTGTTTAACGCCACCCGTAAGTGTTTGTACGACTTTCTTTTTACGTTGTACAAATTTAGGAAAATCGATATTTAATTCTTTCGTCGTCATTCCCCAGTCATTCGCAACTTGAATGCTATGTGCTTTTTCCCCGTGTTCTAATAATGTTTTAGATGGAATGCAACCCACATTTAAACAAGTGCCTCCAGCATTGAATTTTTCGATGACTACCACCTTTTTACCCAATTGTGCGGCACGAATGGCTGATACATACCCTCCAGGTCCTGCACCAATCACAATCAAATCATATGATTCACTCATGAATGAACGCCTCCTTCCGTAAGAGAACTTTTATCATTTTATTATAAAGAGATATTTGTAAGCGCTTTCTAATCTCTTCATTTTCATTTTACACTTTATATTTTGAATTTTCAAATTATTTAGTATTTATTGTTTTTTATTTTTTCCATGCAAGTAGACATTAAAAATTTGGTGAAAATTTTAAAATAAAATCTATATAATTCTTATTTGAAATGCGTTATACTTTATTCAATATCACTTTTAAAAGGACAGTTAAACTATGATTCAAACTATCATTACTGCTGCGATATTGTATATCGCAACTGCAGTCGACTTACTTGTTATTTTGCTTATTTTTTTCGCGCGAGCACAGACAAAAAAAGAATATAGAAATATTTATATTGGTCAATATGTAGGATCTGTGACATTGATTGTCGTAAGTTTATTCTTTGCCTTTGTCTTAAATTATGTGCCTGAAAAATGGATTTTAGGATTACTTGGTCTTATTCCTATCTATTTAGGATTAAAAGTAGCTATTTTTGATGATTGTGAAGGAGAAAAAAGAGCGAAACAAGAACTAGACAAACACGGATTAACTAAACTAATTGGCACGGTTGCGTTAGTGACGATCGCAAGTTGCGGAGCAGATAACATCGGATTATTTGTCCCTTACTTTGTCACATTAAGTGTCTCTGAACTCATTGTGACATTAATCGTCTTTTTAATTTTAATCTATGTCTTAGTGTTTACTGCACAGAAGCTTGCATCTATTCCTGAAATCGGAGAAACTGTAGAGAAGTTCAGTCGTTGGATCATGGCAGTGGTCTATATTGGACTTGGTTTATTTATTATTATCGAAAACCATACCTTGCAGACGATTTGGGGAATGTTATTTTAAATTAAAACTATAAAAGGACTCTAACCTAAGCTAGAGTCCTTTTATTTAAGGTTGCAATTTCATCATCGCACCAAATTGTTGTTGGGCATTTGTAAATGTGATGAACGTAATAAGTTCGACAATTTCTTTATCTGATAAATGAGACTTTAAGACCTCTGTGTACGTTGTAGGTATTTGATCTCCCAGTTTGATATAGACTTCTGTAAATCCAATACATATTGCTGATTTTTCATCTGTTAGACTCCCGGTAGGCTTGCCTTTTGCTTTACAATATTGGCATCCATTTTTCTGCGCTAGCATACGGCGTATCTCTTCTTTGAGTTCTGCGTTTAAAGCACTAGTATTTTCTAGTGTGTCACTCAATGCGGTCCACGTCTTCATAATGTCCTCATGATGACCTAATAATTGTTGAAATGGTGTATGACCTATGTGTGAGGGTTCAATAATAACCATGATATTTCTCCTCTATTTAGACTAAAGCCGCTTTTATTTTTTGTAGTCCTTTTTTCATTACTTCTCTAGGAACTGCAATATTAATTCTAATATGACCCTCTGCGTTATGAACAAATTGCTCTGCGCCTTCAATAATGACGCCAGCGTTTTTAATAAAGAATTTTGCCATTGATTCATCAATATCTTTTTCTTTAATATAATAGCTTAAATCTACCCAAGCTAAATACGTCGCCTCTGGAATTTTAAATTCTGCATGCGGTAGTTCTTTTTTTAGGAAATCTGCTAAATAGTTAAAGTTATCGTCTAAATAATGATTCATTACTTGTAACCAATCTTCGCCTTTTTCATAAGCAGCTTGCGTGGCAACCACACTTAGAGGATTTTCCGTACCAAAGTGATGGGTGTTCCAAGTTTTTAGAAGTGATTCATTTTGAATAATGATATTTGAAAACATCAAACCTGCAATGTTGAAGGCTTTACTTTGAGACATAGTAGTGATGATTTTGTCGTAATCTGGGACAGCTTTGGCAAATGGCACATGTGATTGATCTGAACGTTTGATATCACAATGGATTTCATCTGAAATGAGCCATACATCATTGTCTTTCATAATTTGACCCAATGTGTCTAACTCTTCTTCTGACCAGACACGTCCCGTTGGATTATGTGGATTCGCAAAAATGCATAATTTAATATTTTCTGTTTCTACTTTTTTACGTACATCGTCAAAATCAATCTCATAATATCCATGATGATTGATTAGTGGAGAATATACTGTTGAAATATGATTTTTATCACATGCCATTTTAAATGGACCATAACTCGGCGTAAAAATTAGTGCTTTATCATCCTTATCACAAATATAACCTACAAGTTCAATTAATCCAGCCACAATACCATGAGAGAATACAAGATGCTCTTGAGGAAAAGTAAAACCATAACGTTTCTTTGTCCAAGAAACAAAAGCTTCATAATATTCAGAACCGAAGACGTTTGTGTAGCCTAAAATTTTCTTATTTAAACGTTCACGAATCGCATTTAATACGACTTCTGGTGTACTAAAGTCCATATCTGCTACCCACATACGAATCAGTTCATCATTATCTTTTAAATCTGACGTATCTGTATTACCAAAAAGATAACCTTTATAGCCTTCCACATTCATTGAATTTGTATAACGACGATCAATGATTTCATCAAAATTGTAATTCACGATAGTTCCTCCTAAACATGTTCATGTGTTTTATCAATTATCATTCTAATACTTACGTCATATTCTGTATATCAACTTTACTTTTCATTCAACGCAACAGATATTCTTTTTAAAAGAAAAACTCCTCACTTTTACAGCAGTGAAGAGTTTAAAATTTAATACGTTTGACATAAATACATTATGCTAGACCATCAATCACGTATGTCACACCTAGGATTGCGAATGTAAATGCAATTAATGTTGAAACAAAAATCATACCCATCATTGGGTTAAATAATAAGATAATCCCTAAAATAATGCCTAGAATATTTATAATAATTGATAAACCGCGTAATTGATGTTGTTGTGATATGGTAAACAGACCGATAACCGAACTGAAAATAAACCAAAACGCAAACATAAATACAAAGAATACTGAACTTGCTCCAACATTAAATACAACAAGAATGCCAAAGATTAAATCGATAATACCATTAATTAAAATTAATTTTGTATTTACACCTACGAGTTTTTTTGCCGTACGACGGAATAAAAGTTGAATGACACCGCCTATCATAATGAGTAAGCCAATCAGCCAAGTAAGTGTATAAAAGTTTTGCACTGGATTACTAAATATAACCACAGCAATAATTAGTAATAACGTACCAATGATTAAACTTGACCAATTTAATTTTCCATTATCTTGGGCCATTATTATCTCTCCTTTTTATATTTAAAGATTACTACAAGTATAATTTATCTATTATTGGAATACAAAAAACCTCACTAATCGATTGATTAGTGAGGCCACTTTTACGAATTCATAGAATTGGTAAATTGTATATTAATATGTACCACTATTTAACGTTTTTAAACAATTTTTGTAACATTATTTTCAATCACATTAATTTATAATTTTAATATAAAAAATATACCTAGCATGTGTTATTCCTCCTTAAAAATGGGTAATTATGAATTACGTAAACAATTTAGGAGGTATACAATGAGTAAAGCATTAGTAGTTGTTACAAGTGTTTCAAAATATCCTGATATGAATCGTCCAACTGGATTATGGTTAGGTGAAGTCGTTCACTTTGCAGATGTATTGTACAAAAATGGTTATGATATCGACTATATTAGTCCAGAAGGTGGCTATACAGCTATTGATCCTGCAAGTCTACAAGAAGATATGATGTCTGAGTTAGATTGGAAATATTATCAAGATAAAGACTTCATGACACGTCTTGGTAGTACACTTACACCAGATGCTGTACGTGCTGAAGATTATGATATTATCTATTACGCAGGTGGTCACGGAACAATTTGGGACTTCAAAGATAATAAAGATTTACAAGAATTAACACGTAAAATTTATGAAAATAACGATGCAGTTTCTTCAGTATGTCATGGTGCTATCGGACTATTAAATGTTACAGATAGTGAAGGTAATTCTATTATTAATGGTAAAACTGTAACTGGTTTCTCTAATACTGAAGAAGAAGCAGTTGGCTTAGCAGATAAAGTACCTTATTTAACAGAAGATGAACTTAAAAATCGTGGTGCAAATTACGAAAAAGGTGACAACTGGAGCCAATTCGCTGTTATTGATGGTCACATTATCACAGGTCAAAATCCACAATCTGGTAAAGCTGTAGCTGAAAAATTCTTTGAATTAAAAAACAATAAATAAGACACCCCGCAGTGTTAATAAAAAAGTTGGACCTTTCAATCTTTAGAAAGATCCAGCTTTTTTACATACTCTACTTCATAATCATTTCAATGACAGCTCTAATATTTTTATCAATATATTTATCAACATGTTGAGCAAGGTAATAGTGACGTTTCACATTTAAAGTTGTTATCATTAATTTTTCATAATCCTCGGGATGAATTGCTGATTTTGAAATAATCGCAAACCCATTTCCAGCCTCTACCATTTGTTTGATAATCTTAATATTATTAATTTCTATCAAATATGGATTTAATTTTAACTCAGAAAGACCTACTTCCTGATAAAACCTTGTTCCAGACCCTTTTTCTCTAACGAAACATATATCCATTCTAGGTTGAACCGATTTTTTGTAAATATACACCATTTCGTCTTCTATTATTTTCTTACATTTTATTACATTGTCTTGAATTTCCTTTTCTACAATACCTATATCTACTCTGTTGTGTTTAATATCATTTATAACAGAATCTGAATTATTAACACGTAAATGAATATGTAACTTAGGGTATTGTTGCATAAGACTGGTAAGCTGTTCTGATAATAAATATTCACCATATGTATAACTGCTTCCAATTGTTAAAGTGCCTGAGATGATCTCAGATTCCGATGTTAAGTTTTGCCATAATTCTTGTTCAATACTTTCCCGCTGCAATGCGTATTGTAATAGCTTTTCGCCATCTCTAGTTAGTTTTAAATATGGAGATTTAAATTCAAATATTTTAACATTATATTTTAATTCTAAACGTTTAATATCACGACTCACAGAAGGCTGCGAAGTATATAAATTTTCTGCTGCTCTAGTAAAACTTTCTGTTTTGATTACTTCAATTAATACCTTATACGGATCCATGCATCATTCTCCTTTAAGTCTAATATAACATTTTTGATATATATACTATACTTATTATTTATTTAACGTTATAACAATAACGTGCTAAGATTTCATATCGAGGTGAAAGTACTATGAAATCAATCACGCAGCCTTCATTTATGAAAGGTATTATGTTTACATTTATGATCGCAATGATCAGTTATATATTAGCTAAATTTCCTATTTTACATACGATTGGGGCATTAGCTATTGCTATCATTTTTGCGATGCTATATCGCCAAGTGATGGGATATCCAGAACACATTCGTCCAGGTATTACGTTCGCATCGAAACGTTTATTAAAATTTGCGATTATCTTATATGGGTTAAAATTAAATATGGGAGATATTCTAGGTAAAGGCTGGAAATTACTACTTATTGATATTATCGTAATTATCTTTTCAATAAGTTTAACTTTAATTTTGAATCAAATTATTAAAGGAAATCAAGATATCTCTATACTACTTGGTATTGGTACAGGAGTATGTGGAGCTGCAGCTATTGCAGCTACAGCACCAATCTTAAAATCTAAAGAAAAAGACATTGCAATAAGTGTAGGTATTATTGCACTAGTTGGAACTATATTTGCACTTATTTATACAGCTATCGAGGCTATTTTTAACATACCTACTATAACTTATGGCGCTTGGACAGGTGTGAGTTTGCATGAAATCGCTCATGTCGTCTTAGCAGCAGATATTGGCGGGCCAGAGGCAATGACATTTGCTTTACTTGGAAAATTAGGCCGTGTGTTTTTACTTATTCCATTAAGCATTGTCTTAATTTTGTATATGCGTTATAAGTCACACTCAAGCCAAGTACAACAAAAAATCGATATTCCTTACTTTCTCATTGGATTTATCATAATGGCTTTTATCAATACATTTGTTCCTATTCCTTCATTACTTATGAATATTATAAATGTTATTACAACGGTATGTATGTTAATGGCGATGGTTGCTCTAGGATTGAATATCGTTTTAAAAGAAGTTATTTCAAAAGCACTTAAACCTTTCATAGTGATATGTATAACTTCAATTTGTCTATCTGGAATAACTTTTACAATTATTAAAGTATTTTATTAGTAAATTAAACCTATTAAAATCATACCCATAAAGTTTCGTAGATTTTAATAGGTTTTTCTGATCTTTATATATTATTAATGATTATAAAGAATCAATATCTTTTTTCGAAGAACTTTGGAACAAATTTGTAACTCCTGTTTTTTCTAATGCTTTTACAATATAATAACCAAACATACCAGATAAAATTGTGCCACTAATAATTCTTATCGTATAAAGTAATATAACGTTCCAAGTAGGCAAATCTCCTAAATAATTAAATACCCAATCTACTGGTATAGTAAATATTCCTGCAGTAGCTCCAGCTATCATCGCCACTATTAATTTATAAGATTTATATTTAAAAATTAAAAATATCAATTCACATGCTAATCCCTGAGCAAAACTATGTAATAAAATCGACATATTTAATTCCCCAGATAATATTGTTTCTCCTGCCCCAGCTGCTAACTCTGCTAACAAGGCTACTCCTGGTTTTCTAATAATTAAGAACGCAACAATTGCGGCAACGAACCATAATCCATACGCAATTTGATCTAAATGTAATCCTATTGGTTTTAAACCAGCAACCATTAATCCAACTACTTTATAAAATAAGCCAAATATAAAGCTAATCAATACTGTTGCTAGAATATCCGCTAATTTTAATTTTTTCATAATATTTAGACTCCTATCTGAATTTTTAAGTGAAAACACATAAAAAAACACAAACATATCCCTTCTAGATAGTTTGCGCATTTAAAAGTATATATATGTATGTAAAAACCTATTATATACTTCCCTACGCTAGTACTAACTAGTTCAGGTTCAAAGGGTTTGGATAACTCCATCTCAGTTTATAAACACCCCTAGTACTTATATCTATTATAAAATAAATATAAAATTTTTTTATTTTTTTGTCAAAGAACAATTTTGCTATTTTATTTATTTTAAAATATAATACAGATATTAGATTGAATATATATCACTATGGGTGCTACTTGCTGAGAGAAGCTAATATGTCGCTTCAACCATTGAACCTGTTATGGTTAAAACCAACGTAGGAAAGTGATTTAGTAATTGTTGTCATTACTACTACACAGAGAGCACTTTTTGTTGCTCTCTTTTTTTATGAAAGGAGATTAATATATGGACATTAATCAAATTAAAGAAAGTGTTTTAGATTTTATTGAACGTGGTAATTCAGATGATTTTCCAGAAATGGCTTTAAAAATTTACAAATTTCAATTTAATGAAAACGAAGATTATAAAAAATTCAGTATCTCTAAAGGTAAAACACCACAAAATGTTTCAAATTGGAAAGAAATACCTGCTGTTCCAATCAATGCATTTAAATATGCTACGTTTAGCGCTATACCACTTAAGGATACTAAATATACATATATGACCAGTGGAACAACGAGTGGTATTAAAGGAAAAAACTATCATATGGATTTAGAGGTTTATGACTTAGCATTAACTACTTTTTTTAAAAAGATGTTCATACCGGATATTGAGAAAATAAAAATAGGCGTTTTGTTCCCCACTCCTCAAGCTATGCCTAACTCTTCATTGGCTCATTATCTTGAAGTGGCTAGAACTAACTTTGGAACGAAAGATAGTCAAAATTATATCGATGAACATGGTATTCAATATGAATCATTAATAAAAGATTTGAAAAACTCAGAGGATAATCAAAAACCATTTGCTCTTTTAGGGGCAACTTATAGTATGGTACATTTATTAGAATATCTTGATGACCATAACATTAAATTTCATTTACCCAAAGGTAGTCGCATATTAGATACAGGAGGTTACAAAAATCGTTCCAAAGAATTACCTCAACATGATTTTTACGAACGATTAACAACTACTTTTGGTATTCCTAAAGAAAATTGTGTCAACATGTATGGTGTTACAGAATTAAGTACCCAATTTTACGATAAAGGTAATACCATTTCTCCTTCAACTAAATATAGTCCTCATTGGTGTCGAAGTAGAATTGTAAATCCTTTAACAATGGAAGAAGTATCTGAAGGAGAGAAAGGTATTCTTATTCACTATGATTTAGCTAACTACAATTCAGTTGCAGCAATTTTAATGGAAGATATAGGAGAATATAAAGAAAAAGGTTTCGTTTTACATGGTAGAACTAAAGGATCATTAGCTAAAGGATGCTCATTAGCGATGGAAGATTTTCTAAATGCTACACAATAAGGAGATTTAATATGGAATTTAAATTAGGACATATTCCTTTTATTGTAGAAAAGCAACTAAATTATAAAAGATTAGAGTTTGCAGACATAACCGGTTTAGTTCCTATTTTAAGCGAACAACAATTAGAAACTGTTGCTCTACAAATAAAAAAGAATAAAAAAAAATTATCCGAATATTCTACTGATTATATTATTAATGTTATTGATCAAGCTATTCATATTCTACTCGATCGTAATAGTCCTTGGCGTTCTCAAGTTGAAGAAGTGATTCCTCAAATCACTGGATATAGCTATGAAACAATTAAAGTAGGATTCACGAAATATTTATCTAGATTTAGAAAACATGAGCTTTCTCGTTTTTTAACAGAAGATTTTACTAATCCCAATATTTTAAATCAATTTGTCCCCAATTCTAAAGGCGGTTACTCAAAAGCTATTAGTTCAGATATTGTTACGCATTTATGGTCTGGAAATGTCCCTGGTCTACCATTATGGAGTTTAATTAGTAGTTTATTAGTAAAATCTGGAAATATTTGCAAATTACCTAAATCAGAACCATTTATAGGAAGTTGGTTCGCTCAGATAATTAATGAAATTGATCCAACAATTGGAGCTTGTATTGCTGTGCTATATTGGCAAGGAGGCGTTACTGATATAGAACGTGTAGCGATTAAACATTCAGATATTATCATTGGTTATGGTGACAACAATACTCTAAATGAAGTTTCTAAACGTATCCCTGTTACTAAAAGATTTTTATCTTATAATGAGAAAATTAGTTTAGCTATTATTAGTAAAGAAGCTTTAAAACCTAATAAAGTTAAAAGCCTAGCTCAAGATATCGCACTTGAAATTATTCGTTATGATCAACAAGGTTGTTATTCTCCTCAAATGATATTTATAGAAAGTTCACTTAAGATAACACCTAAAATGTTTGCTCAAATGATCAAGAGTGCACTACAGCAGTTAGAACTTCAATACCCTCTTCATACATTATCAATTGATGAAAGTATGGAACGTCTTAATCGATTGAAAGATGAAGAAATGAAATCATTATTTAATAATAATCGAGAGGTATATACTAATAAAGATTCTTCTTGGGTTTTAATTTATCAAGAAGAATTACAATTTACCCCAAGTCCTTTAAATAGATTTATTCGTATCATGCCTTTTGATGATATTCATAATCTTGTACATATATTTAGTCCATTCAAAAATTATTTACAAACAGTTGGTATAGCTGCTTCTGTCGAAACTACCTTTAAATGGTGTGAAAAATTGGCTAATATAGGTGCTAACCGCTTTTCAAGTATAAATTCTATGACATTACCAGAAGCAGCTTGGCATCACGATGGTGGTTTTAATTTAAAAGATTTAGTTTTTTACGTTGATATAGAACAAAGTTTATTGCAGAAAAGTGAGCGATACACTACTTACGAAATATAATTAATTAAGGATGATTATATAATGACGACATTTAAAGAACACGTAATATTAATTACAGGATCCAGTAGGGGCATAGGACGTTCTATTGCTCTGGCGTTCGCTAAAGAAAAATCTACGGTTATAATTAATTATTTAGCAAATGAAAAAGCTGCGCTTAAAACTGTGGAAGATTGTAAAAGTTTAGGAGGACATGCTGAAGCGATTAAGGCAGATATTAAAAACGAAGTTGAAGTAAAAAAAATGATTGATAATATAATTAAAAATTACGGAAAGTTAACTTGTTTAGTTAATAATGCATTTGCTTCTTTCGAATTTAATTCTGAAAATCGTAAGATAATTGAAGAAATAACGTGGAATGATTATCTTTCCCAATTTGAAGGAGCTCTAAAATATACTCACAATACAGTAAAATATTGTCTGCCTCATTTAAAAAAACAATCCAATAGTTCTATCATAAATATTACAAGTAATTTAACTAAACGACCTATAATTCCATATCATCAATATAATATTGCTAAGTCCACTTTAGAAAGTTATACTAAAAATCTCGCCAGGGAACTTGGACAATATAACATTCGCGTTAATTGTATTGCTCCAGGGTTAGTTTATCCTACTAAAGGAACCATAAATACAAAAGAATCTTTAAAAGAAGAAATCATACATCAAACACCTCTAGGAAGAATAGCTACACCTAATGATATTGCAGGCTCTGTTCTCTTTTTTTCATCACAATGGAGTGACTTCATAACTGGACAAACCTTATATGTTGATGGTGGTTTTACTATTTAAATGAATTAGAACCCAGCATATTACATATAACATGCTGGGTTTATCAGATTATTCTTCAATATTTGTTAAGTCTTCTAAGATTAATTCTGATGCGATTAAGCCTCTATATTTTGCCCAACGTTCACGGTTTACATCGTGTACACGATCATTTCTAACTGCTTCAATATTTGACCACGCTTCTGATTCTTTTAATTTTTCATAATCTGCTTTGTTATCTTCATCTACCATAATCAATATACGTTCTGGATTGAAGCTTGCAAATCGGTCTGTATCTACTTTTAAGTAATCTGCACCCATATATTCAGGTAGGTGGTTCTCCATATCTTCAGGAATAGAACCATTAAAACCAACTTTTTGCAAGAATTGTCCAACATATGAATGTGATGCATGAACATATAAGCCATCATGTGTTGGTACAGCAGCAATAGTTGATACGTCTTTATCAAGTTTAATATCTTTGCTTAAGTCTTCAACTTTTTCATTGTGTTGAACAACAAGTTCACGGCCTTTATCTTCTTTAGATACGAGTTCTGCAATTTGTTTAAATGTTTCAATACTTTGATCGTAGTTAGCATCAAAACTTTCTAATAATACTGTCGGTGCTGCCGTATTTAATTTTTCAAATATTGATTCATGTCTTGTTTTATCTGCTAAGATTAATTGTGGTTCTGCTTTTTTAATTAATTCTGTATCAGGCTCCAAACGTGAACCAACAGATGTATAGTTACCTACTAAGTGTTTAATAGAATTTTCTAAGTTATTTTTATCTTTGTCATCAGCAATACCTGTGACATTCAATTCTAATTTAGCTAATGCTTCTACAAAAGAATATTCTAACGCAACGACTGATTCTAATTCATCTGGTATTTCTACTTTAACACCATTCGATTCAAATTCTTTACCCATAATATAAATCCCTCCAAATGAGATGACGTTTCATTTTTCGTACAATATAGTTATTTACGTTTTAGAGAAATTTAAACATTTCATTCTTTTATAAAAAAAACGATTAGCCACATGGACTAACCGTTTTATTATTACCTATAGCATGTTTAATCTTAATAAATCGATCACGCCTGTTGAAGCGCCTGGGAAAGCAAAAATCAATTGACTTAATTCTTTGGCTGTTAAACGTTGATTAATGATAAATACAAGTAAGTTTACTAAATCATTGGCAGCATCTGCATAGATTTCAGCACCTACTAAGTGTTTATGTTCATCTAGTACAATATACATTTCAGCTTCTGTTTCATTCTTATATTCGAATACCATTTGTTTACCGAATGGCACATGTTTTACTGTATATTGATCATTTTCTTTTGCGTCTTCTACAGTTACACCAATTTGTGATAAACGTGGAAGCGAATAAAGTACCGAAGGAATAGCTGGATATTTAATTTCATCTTGTACCATACCTAAAATATGTGCAGCAATATAATTTGACTCGAATGTTGCTGTTGGCGTTAATTTAGGAATCGTTTTATCTAAAACGTCACCGCTTGCGTAAATATTTTTAACATTTGTTCTTAAGTACTCATCTACTTCAATACCTTTTTTACTATAATTGATACCGACATTTTCTAATCCAATACCTTCAACATTTGGAACTCTTCCTGTTGCATCAAGTACATATTCTGTATTGATTGATAATCCAGATTCAGTTGTTAGTGTAAACGCGTCTCCTTCTTTTTTAACTGCAACTGTATTTTCATTTAGATAGAATTTAACGCCTTCATCTTCTAATTTTTCAACTAATTTATCTACATGATTACGGTTAAATCCTGGTAAAATCTCATCTGTATGATGAACCACATGAACGTCAGCGCCAGTTTTAATCATGATAGATGCAAATTCGATACTGATAATTCCGCCACCAATGAATGTGATACTTTTTGGTGTGTCTTCCATCGATAAGAAGTCACGGCTATCATGTGTATATTCTTTACCTTCGATAGGTAATTTATTGCTATGTTGACCTGTCGCAACGACGATATTTTCAGTTTCAATCGATTCACCATTTACTTCAACTGTATGTTCATTTTTAATTACACCTGTACCATCATATACATCAATACCTTGTTGTTCAAATAATGATTTTAACTGACCAGCCATTGGATCAATCACTTTATGTTTATAATCCATTAAGTTTGACCAATTTACTTTAAGATTTTGTGATTCAACAATACCAGGATAGTGTGTTGCTTCTTCTAACACTTCAAATGGATTTTCAAGTAAGATTTTAGCATTACAGCCCCAGTTTGTGCATGTTCCCGCAATACGCTCTTTTTCGATAATTGCTACTTCTTTACCTGCATGTTTTAATGTTAAAGCTGCATGCCAAGCTGCATGTCCACTACCAATAAATGTAACGTCGTATGTTTTCATTTAACTCATCCTCTTCTTTATTTTTTATTGAGTTGTTTCAAACCATGTTCTAATTGTTCTAATACGTCTTTTGCTTGGTTATAATTCGTTTTATCAAAATTTGAAGGTAAACATTCGGCTACAGCTTCAAAAACTGCTTCTTGTTGTTGGTGTGCTTTTTCAGTAAGTGTCACCATCAGTTGACGTTTATCAGTTTCAGAACGTTCTCTTATGACCCATCCTGATTGTTCTAATCTTTTTAAAAGTGGTGTCAACGTATTACTTGATAAATCAAGTTGTCTACCAATCTCATGTAATGTTCGATTATCTTCTTCCCATAAAGCCAGTAACACTAAATATTGAGAATACGTTAATCCAAATGGCCTTAATTGTTGTTCATAAAATTGTGCAAATAAGCGGCTCACATTATATGCCGAAAAACATAATTGATTCGCTAATGTCATTTCATCCTTTTTCAACACAGCACCTCTTTTCTATCGTTCGCGATTGATTTTAGTATAAACAATCGTGCGCGATTAATCAAATGATAAATATCCAAACATTTCTAAAATATTGAAGGTGAGAGATAGAATTTATTTTAAATTTACTGTTCCACTCTCTAATACTTTTACTATTTTAATTAGAAAAGACTCACTTTCCTTTAATAAAAAGAAAAGTGAGTCTATGATTTACTTATGTTTAATCTACAAATATTTATTTTTTAATCTTTTTTTCGTAGTTTCCCGTATTCTTCCGGTATTAATTCAGATGCTTCACTATTAATCAGACTTTTAATTTTTTAAAAGTAAGACTACCTGCCTACTAAAAAAGATAAGATATACTCTTTTTATTTCACTTTCAATCCTCTATATCGATTTAAGGTACCGATAAATTCTTGTTTACGAGGTAAGGCAAGATGTCCTGGATGTCCATTAAAATGAGAGAGCGCTTCTAACCCTTCATGCTCAATTAAATGATACATTTCATTTGTTGCTTGAATTATGGAATTCTGATTATTGATACCATGACGTCTAAAGTAATCTAACATCACCGTAATAGCATTGGTCTGACTATCATCCACAAGTTGTTCTAATCCTGTTAGGTTAATAGGCTCATGACCATACATAATAGAATGTAATCCTTTTGCTTTAAAACGTTTTTCTTTTCCTTTTATAGAGAAAGAATCTGTTAACGGTATGCGATGAGATAGCACTCCAAATGACTGCTCACCATCAATTTCTCGCTTATAGCCGTCAGTATTCGTAATTTCTTTTGCTTCTTCTGTTACATCTTTTAAATGATATTCATCCATCATTAACACTTGGTCAGCAACATCAAAATAATCTCCTGAACCACCCACAATAAGAATAGTAGAAACATTATAATCTTCATATAATGATTTTACTTTATTAGAAAATGGAGTAATCGGCTCTTTTTCTGGAGCAATCAGTTGTTGCATACGACCATCACGAATCATAAAATTGGTAGCTGATGTATCTTCATCGACTAATAATAATGAACTTTCTGCTTCTAAAGCTTCGATTACATTTGTGGCTTGAGATGTACTACCACTTGCGTTTTCTGTAGAAAAGTGTGTCGTATCTTTCTTTCCTGGAAGATTATCAATAAATGGACTAATATCGACATTTTCAACGTTTCGACCATCCTCAGCACGTATTTTCATTGCATCATGTTGAGTCACCACAAATTCTCGACCGTCATGTTGAATGTGATCATATACACTACGCTCAAGCGCTTCTAATAGTGTCGATTTACCATGGTAACCTCCACCGACAATAAGTGTAATCCCTTGTGGAATAGCCATCCCTGTGACTGACCGACCACTTGGAAGATTGAATGTATGTTCAAATTTCTTAGGACTTGTGAATTGAATGGCACCTTTCATTGGAGCGTCTGAAACACCACTTTTTCTTGGCAAGATTGAACCATTTGCCACAAATGCGACTAAATGCTCTGTTTCAAGTTGTTGTCTAATATAGGTCTGGTCTAGTTTTAATACAACTTGTTCTTTCAATGCTTGTTGATTTAAATTTTTATATCGTATCGCTTTTTCTACTATTTGAGGAATGCCATGTATTATCGTATATGCTGCTGCTTTTCCTAGAATCTTACGTCCAGCTGCCGGTAGTCCAACTTCAATACGTATTTCAATCTCTTTATCATTAATCACTACAGATGTACGTTCGAGTATCTCTTGTCCTGGATGATCGATAAAGATCTTCCCATTTTTACCCGAACCTTTCACTGTACGATTGAAATGTTTTAACTGGGTATCCACTGTTCGAGTTAAAAAGTCTGAAGTCGCTATACGTTTATCTTTAGTGTCTAATAATTCATTAGGAATTTCAGTCTCATGTTTCTCAATAATGACACGCATTTTTGAAGGTGACGCAAAAGGATCGACTTGGACATGATCGATAGCTAGATGGAATTGATCAAATTGATATATCCCTTTCATTCGTTTATAAGCGCCATATTTTTGTCCGTCTAAAGATTTAAGTAATCGTTCTAAATCTTTTGACTGTTTCATCTTAATTCCTCCGTTCATAACATTGCTTTTTTATGTTTACCCTTTTTTAAAAAAATAAAAAATCACTACTCCAAATCATTGAAGTAGCGATATATATACGTTATTCAGATTTAACATCTGTTCGTCACCATAAATCATGTTCAATTTTAGCTAAATTGCGACCCCGTGTTTCTGAAAGATGCTTAATCACAAAGAACATCGCGAGTACACCAATAGCTGTAAAGATTACCATTCATATTAATATTATATAAAATCGTTTTCTTTTCTAAGCAAGTAATAATGGACTTGAAAAAATAAGAAAGAAAATAATTGTTAAAAATAACGTGATACCATTAAATACTTTGCTGCTACTCATTAGACCTACAACACTTGAAACCACTGACAATAGCATGACAAAAAAGCCAGGTAAATACCAAAACATATCTGTAAATGTAATCGAAACTGCAAGTAGAAATGATAATACACATAAGATACCAGAAACTATATTCATATTGTTTATTCTCATTGATGTCTTCCTTTCTGTAAGATATTAATAACATTATATACTATATTTACATTTAAATTTACTATATATCATTATTTTTTAAAAATATAAAACACTCTCATTAATAAATATCTAAGTAAGCGTATTTTATCTTTGATTGCGTCTCTAAATCTTTTTGTTACTTGTAGGTGTATTAGCTTTTATTGCTTATTATTTTTGCTAATTACTCATTTTTAATGAGTTATACAATTGCGATGAGTCCAATCATTATTGGTCTATATTTATAGGAAAGGTAACGTTGTCATCAATTAGACTAGTACATAAAAAAACAATAAGGTTAAGTATTTCATCAATATGCAGATAGTATCTACTAAAAGAATATAAAAATGCACCCTAAAAGTTAGATTTTAAGTCCAACTTTTGGGGTGCGTATCAGTTTTAAAAATAATAATATATATTTGTTGTTTAAATTAGTGGAATCTCATACCGCCATCAACAATAATAGTTTGACCAGTAATGTAATCAGAATCACTGCTAGCTAAGAAACCAACCACATTGGCTACATCTTCTGGTTTAGATAAACGTTTTAATGTGATTTGATCAGTGAATTGTTTCCAACCCCATTCTTCTGGTTGATTATTTTCTTCGGCTAATTTTTTAGCAATACCTTCCATCATAGGTGTTTCAACGATACCTGGTGCAAATGCATTTACTGTAATACCTTTGTCAGCTAAATCACGTGCAGCAACTTGAGTTAATCCACGAACTGCGAATTTAGTACTACTGTATAAAGATAATCCCGCATTACCTTCAACACCTGCTTGAGATGTTGCGTTTATAATTTTACCGCCATGACCTAATTTTTCAAATTGTTCTAAAGCTGCTTGAATGCCCCAGAATACGCCTCCAACATTTACTCCGATAACTTGATTAAATTGTTCAGGTGTTACTGTATGAATAGGTGTTGTTGGTCCTAAACCAGCATTATTTACAACTACATTTAACTCTCCAAAATGTTCTACAACTTTACGTGTCACATCAAAAACATTTTCACGGTCGGATACGTCAGCTCTAAATGCTACTGCTTCTTGACCTTCTCTTGAAAGTGATTCAGCAGCTTTTTTTGCGCCTTCTTCATTAAAATCGACAATAGCAACGTTAAAACCGTCATTAAATAAACGTTCTGCTATTTTGAAACCAATACCTTGTGCTGCACCTGTAACAAGTGCTACTTTTTTAGAATTGCCCATTTACTACACCTCTTAAAGTAATATAACTTTCAATTATTATGTTAGCACTTTGTATGTAAAATACCATGAAAAGTTTGTGAACTTTTGAACAAAGTTTTGTTAATGATTACTTTTTAAATAATCAATAAATCGTAATAAAGAGGTTTCATTTTTTCTGTTGTCATTGACTATCGCTGTAAAATACACTGAATAATCAAAAGGATGGCCTAGAGGTATGGCCTCAATATATTCGTCATTTAAAATGGGTTCGTCTTCGATCATGTAACTAGAAATCATACCTACACCTAAGCCTTCTGCAACAGTTCTTAATAAAACGATGGGATTATGCGTACGAAATACAATTTTTAATTCTCCATTTTCTTCTTCGAATTTTTTCAAATGATGATGGTAAAAGCTACGATCATAGAGGATAAATGGATAGTCTTTAATATCCTCTAAATTAACAGTATCTTTAAACGTAAGTTTAGATTTAGCAGGTACAATAAGTTTAAAATTCGTCGATAAATTAAGAGGAAATTCATGAATTAAGGACATTGTTTTATCTGATTCTTTTTTACCAATTAATCCTAAATCTATCTCATTATTTCTCAACATTTTTATAATATTTTCACGGTCAGATTCTATAACTTCAATATCTACGTTTGGATAATCCACTTTAAATTGAGAAATGACTTTAGGAAGTAGTTTGTGAAATAACGTTGGTATAGTGGCTATGGTTAATTTTCCTGTTATATGTGTTTGTAAACGTTCTACTTCTAGCATGAGATGTTCTTTCGCTTCCAAAATTTCCAATATTTTTGGAATCAATCGTTTGCCAATTTCTGTCGGTATTGTCCCTTTTCTGGAGCGATAAAATAATGAATATCCTAATTCTGTTTCCAGATTAGCAATCGATTGACTCATGGCAGATTGACTAATATGCATTAGTTCACTTGCACGAATCATTGATTCTTGTTCGTATACTGATTTAACATATATTAGCTGTTCAAAATTCATATGTTCTCCTCCTTTATATCAGTTTTACTTATATTAAATTAAATTATTCTAATTATACATTAAGTCTTACTAATATTATAATAATTAAGTATAAATTAAGATAAATAGGATTAAATAGAGGAGGTTAAACATGTCGCAACGTTTATGGTCGAAAGACTTTATCTTTGTAACGATTGTGAATTTATTTATGTATTTAATTCACTACATGCTTATTGTGACAATTACACAATTCACAATCGAAACGTACCATGCTTCAGAAAGTATTGGCGGATTAGCAGCTGGTGTATTTATCATTGGCATGCTAGCTGGAAGATTAGGCGCTGGAAGAATCATCGATCATCTTCAACCTAAGAACGTGCTCATTGGCGGTGTCATTGGCTCTATTATAGCTATCGCTTTATATTTTACAATTCATAGTATTCTTATTTTGATGTTTGTTCGTTTTATTCATGGAATTGCCTTTGGTTTCTCTTCAACAGCAACGGGTACAATTTCTTCTAGATTAATTCCAGAAGAACGTAAAGGTGAAGGTATCGGTTACTACGGTTTAAGCGTGACGCTTGCTTCCGCTTTTGGCCCATTCTTAGGACTAGTATTAAATAATAATTTAGGATTTTCTTCAATTTTTGGCATCAGTTTGATTAGCATTGTCGTTTCATTTAGTTTTACTTTATTAATTAAAAAATTACCGATGAATCATGACATAGTTACTGAAGAACAATCACGTCCTAAAGGTCTCAGTGCTTTCTTACAAAAAGAAGCATTGCCTATTTCATGTGTCGTCATCTTAGTAGGAATTGCTTATGCAAGTGTACTTTCATTCTTATCAATATACAGTGAAATGTTACATTTAGTTACTGCATCTAGTTTCTTCTTTATTGTATTTGCAGTTGTGACCTTTGTGACACGTCCATTCACTGGAAAGATTTATGATCATTTTGGCGAAAATAAAGTCATGTATCCTGTACTTCTAAGTTTTGCAATAGGATTAGCTATTTTAAGTATAGTAAGTTCTCCATTTTTACTATTACTATCTGCAGCATTTATTGGCTTTGGTTATGGAACCATCGTTCCAACTGCACAAGCCATTGCCATTCAACAATCACCCACTAGTAAGATGGGATTAGCTACATCAACGTTCTATATTTTTGTGGACTTTGGTGCAGGCATGGGTCCTTTCATTTTAGGTCTACTCATTCCATTTATGGGCTATCGCTATTTATATCTTGCAATGGCAGGTCTAATTATTATTGCAATGATTTTATATTTCTTTGTACATGGTCGTTATCAAAACAGTACTTCATCAAAAGGTTAATGTATAAAAAAGAGCGTGCGTTCATTTAACACGAACACACGCTCTTTCGTTATTTTCACAAGATTTTTAAGACATCCATCTCACTAACTTCAGACAACCGTCAGTCTTACCTGATTTTTTTAGTATCCTATTACTAAAGCAATAGACATAGCAACGCTACATATCATTATCCATATTAATATAGGTTTCCATACAAACTTTACCCATTCCGTATAAGAAATTTTACCTACAGCTAGGGCTCCCATTAAAATTGCTGATGTAGGAAATAGAATATTACTGATTGCATCACCATATTGGAAGGCTAAGACAGTAAGCTGACGATTAATATGTAACAAATCAGAGATAGGAACCATTAAAGGCATCGTCGTTAATGCTTGACCCGAACCTGATGGAATAAAGAAATTAAGAATGAATTGTAAAATAAACATAGCTATAATCACTAATGACGTTGGTACATCTGATAATAAGGTCGTCAATGCATGAACAATGGTATCTATGATTTTCCCATTTTCTAACAGTACGATAATTCCTTTTGCGACACCAACAATCATTGCTCCAAATAGAATATTTTTCATTCCATCTACTAAAGCATCAAACGTACCATTAAACCCTAAGCCACCTACTAAGCCCGCTAAAATTCCTGCAAATAAGAAATTAGCGCTCATTTCATTGAAACTCCATCCAAATTTAAAAATACCAAATATATTGAAGAGGATAGTTGCCATAATAATCATTAAACTAAATGCTTGTTTTTTACTAAAATGTTGATAATCGAGATCTTGATCAACTTGTCCTTCTTCTTTTTCTAAATGATACACAATACTTTTAGTTTTATCTTTTTTAACTTTACTAGCATATAACATTACAGTTGAAATGGCCGTTGCTAATATAAAAAGATATATGATAGTTCGAAGGCCCCAACCTGAAAACATTGGAAGTTCAGCAACTGTTTGAGCCACCCCAACTGTAAAAGGATTTAACATGCCCCCACTAAAACCACTAGCTGCCCCCAAAATAACCATGGCAGCACCAGTTAATGCATCATAACCTAAGGTACGAGCAATAATAATACCAATGGGAACAAATATAATAGTTTCTTCAGCTAAACCTATTGTAAAACCTAATATTGAAAAGATGATCATCGTTAGTGGGATCATTAAAAAGTTGGCTTTTCCCAAAACTCTCATAGCTTTATTTACACCATTTTCAAAAGCACCTGTTTTGTGGACAATTCCAAAAGCGCCACCCACTAAAAATACATAAAAAACAATTTCTCCCCCACTAATCAATCCTTCTGGGACAGCTCTAAATATATTCAAAAAATTTAGATGTTCTGAAGATACTGTGTGATAGGTACCAGGAATAACTATGGTTTGTCCGTTTTTCTTTTCTCTCGCATATTCTCCAGCAGGAATAATATAAGTAAGTAACCAGGAAATTACTATAATCAACATTAATATTGCATAGGTGTGCGGCATTTCTAGTTTAAACTTTCCAGTTTTATTCTTTTTCATTTATGTCATCCCCTTGTTATTCATTACATATGAATCAAAAATCAAAATATATATAATTTATCATAACCTATTTAAACAAAAATGATAATATTACATTTTTAATAATTTTAAACTTTTTGTTTTATATAACAAAAGCCAAAAATCATATCATTTTTGGCTTCTTTTTAATAAGTCTGTCTATATCAATTTTAATGTTAAATATAAACCTAGTAAGGTCATGAATAAAACTGGAAGGGTAATAACGATACCTGTTTTAAAATAGGTGCCCCATGATATTTTAATTCCTTTTTGAGCTAAAACATGAAGCCATAACAATGTAGCTAAAGAACCAATCGGTGTAATTTTAGGTCCTAAATCTGAACCTATTACGTTAGCATATATCATTCCCTCTTTGAGTACATCAGTAACTGCTGATTGATGAATGGCAATCGCATCAATGAGTACGGTAGGTAAATTATTCATTATTGAAGAGAGTATAGCTGAGATAAAACCAACACCCATAATACTAGTAAATAAACCTTGATGCGCGATATTTGAAAATATATGACCTAACACATGAGTGATTCCCACGTTTTTCAAACCAAAGACAACTAAGTACATTCCCAGTGAAAATATAACAATATTCCATGGTGCGCCTTTTACAACTTTTCTAACTGGAACAGCATTCGATTTCGCCGCTAAAATAAGAAAAATAAGAGCAATACTACCTGCAATAATAGAGACAGGCACACGAACAAACTCACTCATCATATAACCTATAAGTAATAAAACTAATACGAACCACGATATACGGAATAATGAAGCATCTTTAATAACTAATTGAGGTGCCTTCATTTTTTTATATCCACTTGCTTTGGCATTGCCTTTTTAAAATAAAGACACAATACAATAATACTTGCGATTAATGAAAATATATTTGGAAGTATCATACGACTTAAATATTCTACAAATCCAATATTAAAATAATCTGCTGAAACAATATTTACTAAATTACTCACTGTAAACGGTAAAGATGTAGTATCCGCAATAAAACCACTGGCGATAATAAATGGAAATATCATCTTTTCTTTGAAACCTAAGTGACGTACCATTGCTAATACTATAGGAGTGAGAATAAGTGCTGCACCATCATTTGCAAAAAATGCAGCTACTATCGCTCCAAGTATCATAATGAAAATAAACATCTTTCGTCCATCGCCTTGAGATGCCTTTACCATATGAAGTGCTGCCCATTCAAAAAAGCCAATTTCATCTAAAATTAGTGAAATAAGAATAATAGCCACAAATGTTAGCGTTGCATTCCATACTATACTCGTCACTTCCATAACATCTGACCATCCTACTACGCCCGTCAGAAGTGCTACAACTGCACCAATAACAGCAGTAATCGAAATATCTAATTCTTTGGGTTGCCAAATTACAAAAATTAATGTGAGTACAAAAATGGTAATGGCTAAAAAAGTCATCATCTATCATCACCACTTTTATGCTTTAAATAATGCCATGTATCCCTAGAAAAATGAAATGTTGTATTTTTATATTTCATTTGCTCCGAACCTCCTACAATCTTATTCATCGTATCATAATAAAAAGAAAAACGTTGTAAAATGTCTTAATTTAAACATCTCACAACGTTTTATTAACAATTCATTTATTTTTCTTCTTTTACCACTTTTCCATTTTCATCTAATTTTTGAATTTTTCCGTGTTTCATTCTATATGTACCTAGAATCTCGCCTTTTTTGTTACGATAGTTCACAATCCAGTTACCATTATGATCTGTCATTTTGACATCATCCCATAAATAACCTGATTTTTTTAATTCTACGTCATCAAAATCAGAAATTAATTGATACACTTCGTTACGATAACGCGTATTTACACTACCAGATTTTTCTAAATCATTTGAAGCTAACGGATTCCCATTATCATTAGCACTATCAGGTAACGAGTTTGAAATATGCATTTTACTTATAAGTTCTGGTAAAGCTTTATTATCTTTATTATGTTTATATACTTCTTCTAAACTAGCTTCTTTTCCTTTATCAAGTAAATCGTTATAATCCAATGTACCTTTTTGCATACGTCCTACATAAACTGTATCTTTATTAACTCCAATTAGCGCTTGATAGGTACTTTTATCTGGATAAACCGTAAAGAACTGCATATGTTTTGGTGCATGTTTTACTGGTTGTTTCACTTTAACTAATGTAAAATCAACTAATTTATAATTATGTTTGCCCGTAGGTAATCTATATTCATAAATTCCAGTTAGAATTTCATTTTTAGTCAATGTATATTGATCGACACCATCAATACAGAATGCTAATGCTAATCGTTTTTTCGTTGATAATTTAGACGTATTGGTTAATGACGTTTCATCTTTTTTATCTGATTCGTTCTTTTTAGCTTTTTGAACGTTATTTTGATTTGATTTTGATTTATTATCTTCTTTTGAAGATTCATGCGTACTACAAGCAGCTAATAACATCATCATGATACTACCCAAAAATAAAAATTTTTTCATCTATTGGCCCCTCATACATTCTTCTTATTTTACTAATATACTATACATTATTTATACATTATTTGAAGGGGAAGATAAATATAAATTTTGTTAAAATACCACTTTTTTTCATAAAAGTTGCGTCTTATATAATTAAAAAACTATGTTACACTGTGTACAATGTTTCATTATTGTTTATAGTAATTAAAATTTAAAGGAGTTTAAGCATGAAAAAATTCTCTGCAGTCCTAATGACAAGCGCTTTATTACTTTCAGCTTGCTCACATAGTAATGATGAAAATGAAAATAATACTAAACAAACATCTCAAACTAATAAAAGTGATGACAATCAACAAAAACATAAAAAAGTTATTAAAGAGGGTCGTACATATATGGATGGTATTTTAATTGTAAATAAAAATATAGGTCTTCCTTCAAATTATAATCCTGGTGAAGATCCAAAAGCCCAACAAGCCTTACAACAATTATTTAGTGCTGCACAAAAAGAGGGTATTAACTTATACAAAATGAGTGGCTACAGAAGTTATCCTACTCAAGTTCAACTATACAATCGTTATGCTGCACGCGATGGTAAAAAAGCTGCAGATAAATATAGCGCACGTCCTGGCTACTCAGAACATCAAACAGGTCTTACATTTGACATCGGTGGCGTTAATTCAGATAAAAACTTATATGCAAGTTTCGGAAAAACAAAAGAAGGTCAATGGATTGCGAAAAACGCACATAAATACGGCTTTATCGTGAGATATCCTAAAGGAAAAGAAAAAATTACTGGTTATCAATACGAACCATGGCATTTACGTTATTTAGGAAAAGATACTGCAACCAAAGTATATCAATCTGGTAAAACTTTAGAAGAATATGTAGGATTAAAATAACTTCGCCACACATATTATTAGTCAATTAAAAACCATGAGTGAGAATACTCCTACTCATGGTTGTTTTAATATTAACTTCATTGTTTCACGTCAAACATCATATTTTATCTATTTTTACTATCCAACCAATCAATGATATCTCTAAAAATACTTTGATTATATGACGACTCATTGAAAATTTCATGTTGTAAATTTTCATAAATATACAGAGACTTTTTCTTAGAAGCAATTTCATTATATAAATCGATAGAATCTTTATAGCTTACGAGACCATCTTCTTTACCATGTAAGATGAGTACTGGATCTATAAAATGGCTTGGATGTTCTTTTAGATAGGCAATACCATCCATCAGGGTAAATATGAGGCCTATAGAAATCTCTTTAGCGACTAAATCATCATCTCTATATTTTTGGATAATTTCTTCGTCAGAACAAACACCGTCTTCCAGTTCATTTTTGACATATGTATCTGCTGAAATATTTTTATCTGGCTCTCCGAATGTACGTTTATTATAGCGCGTTAGTGCGCCAGAAGTAATAATGCCATCTACTTTATTAGGGTATTTGGTACCAAATAAAGTTACCGCGTAACCTCCCATACTATGTCCGATTAAAAATACTCTTCCACTATAATTCTCCTTAGTGTAGTTAATTATCCTATCCAAGTCATCAATGATTTCATCCACATGACTATAAAATACTCTCTTACCTTCAGAACGCCCATGACCACGTTGATCAAAACGAACGACATTATAATGATGCTCATTTAAAAACGCGACCAATTCATCATAACGGTCTAGATGCTCTGCAAGACCATGTGCAATTATAATATTTGCTTTACTTTCTTTAACTTCATTAACCTTTGTATAGAGTTTAGTTCCATCTTTTGATTCTAAATATTTTATATAATTCATTTCTATCATCCCTTTTATTTACCTTTACTCGTATCTACCCTTCGTTAATTAGAATAAACACATATAAAACCTCTTAATATTCTTATTTCGTTTGATGGTTTTCCTCTTATTTTTCCCATAATAACATCACTATGCATCAAAACTTTCTAAAAAACTCATAACTCTATACTCTTAATATATAAAAAGCGTGCTAGTCTTTCCAAAATAATCTCTTTAAGACTGCACGCTCACTTAATTACTTAATTATTGTATTTTCTTTTTCATGAATCATTTGAATTATTTCATTATTTTCGTTCATAATCGCTACTTTAGGTGCATGATCGATTAATTCACGTTCGTCCAACTGTACATAAGTCATAATAATAACAATATCATCTACTTCTACTAAGCGAGATGCAGCACCATTGAGACAAATTTTTCCACTACCACGTTCACCCGCAATCACATATGTTTCGAAACGTGCTCCATTATTATTGTTTACAATAGCAACCTTTTCATTTGGAAGAATATCAACCGCATCTAAAATATCGGCATCGATCGTAATACTTCCTACATAATTTAAATTGGATTCTGTGACACGTGCTCTATGAATTTTACTATTCATCATTGTTCTAATCATTTTCTCTATTTACTCCCTAAAATAATATTATCTATTAAACGTGCTTTAGAAAATTTCACAGCTAAAGCGATAAAAATTTGCCCATTTATTTCATTAACAACTTCAAGTTCAGGATAACTATAAATTGCGACTTCGTCGATATGACCGCTTGTATGTTCTTGTAAGTATGTTTTTATTGCACCTACAAGCATATGACTTCGACGTTCACCTTCTTCATACATATCTTTTGCTAATGTTAAACTTTTACTTAAATGAACCGCTTCTTTACGTTCTTCATCAGTTAAATACACATTCCGAGAACTACGCGCCAGTCCATCGTCTTCACGTACTATATCGACGCCGACAATTTCAATAGGATGATTAAAATCTTTTACCATTTTCTCAATAATTGCTAATTGTTGTGCATCTTTTTTACCAAAATAGGCTTTATTAGGACTTACGATATTAAATAATTTATTAACTACTGTAACGACACCATCAAAATGTCCAGGACGTTGTGGGCCTTCTAAGACTTCCCCTAGACGTCCCACCTTTAATGTGATGCCTAATTCATCTGGATACATCTCTTCAACGGAAGGATGGAATACATAATCGACATGAATAGCTTTAACTAAAGAAACATCCTTATCAATTTGGCGAGGATATGCATCATAATCTTCATTAGGTCCAAATTGTAATGGGTTTACAAATACACTAATGACTGTCACATCGTTTTCTTCAACTGAACGTCGCATCATACTTAAATGTCCTTCATGAAGCGCACCCATTGTTGGAATGAAACCTATTGATTGACCAGACGCTTTTATGCGTTGTGCGATTGTTTGCATCTCTTTTACAGTATTAATTACTTGTGTCATTTTTATTAACCTCATCTAATACTTTTTTCTTATACGTATGTGCTTCTGCAGGAAATGCTCCTGCTTTCACTTCTTTATCATATTGCTTCATACCATCAATGCCTACAGATAAATCTGCAAACTGTTTTACGAATTTAGCATAACGTTCTACGCCATAATTTAACATATCGTGATACACCAATACTTGTCCGTCTGTATCTTTACCTGCCCCAATACCAATAACTGGAATGTCTAATTGTTTACTAATTAATCCAGCTAAGTCACTTGGAATAGCTTCTAATACTAACGCCACTGCACCTGCTTCTTGAACGGCATGTGCATCACGAATAAGTTGTTCTGCTGCGTCTTTTGTACCACCTTGTAACTTGTAACCCATAACACCGACACTTTGTGGCATTAAACCAAGATGTGCAACAATTGGAATACCCATTTGTGTCGATTTTTTAATGAAGTCAGTTAAATGGGCACCTTCTGCTTTTAATGCATTCGCATTGGTTTGTTGATATAACGTTATCGCATGATTTAAATCATGTTCCGCACTTACGCCTACCGCTCCGATAGGTAAGTCTACAACGATAAATGTATCATCGGCGCCTCGACGAACAGCTTTACCATGATGAATCATATCATCTAAAGTAACTTGAGTGGTTGTATCATAACCTAAAACTGTCATTCCTAGCGAATCACCAACTAGAATCATATCAATATTGGCTTGTTGCGCTTGTTTTGCACTGGGATAATCGTATGCTGTAACCATTGAAATTTTTGTACCATTTTGCTTCATTTCCATAAGTTTTGACAAATTTTTCATTATTTTATCGATCTCCTATAACATTATCTCAATAATATCACGTATAATTATATGTAATATTTTAAAGAAAGGAAAGTTATAAATGCGTATTGCGATTATTGGACCAGGCGCTGTAGGTACGACGATTGCCTACGAATTACAACAAGTATTACCTCATATCACATTACTTGGAAGAACAAATAAGTCCATTCACTTTCAACCTGCAAATCAACATGTCATTGTTAAAGATATTAAGTCTATGACTAACTCCTTCGATGTGATTATCGTGGCAGTCAAAACGCATCAACTTGAATCTTTAGTTCCAGACTTAAACCGTCTTACTCATGAGGAGACAACGATTATTTTAGCTCAAAATGGATATGGTTTACGTTCAACTTTACCATTTAAATATGTCTACCAAGCTGTGGTCTATATTAGTGGGCAGAAAAAAGACGATGAAGTAATCCATTTCAGAGATTACCGTTTGCATATTCAGCATGATCGTCGTACTGAACAACTTAAACACTATTTAGAACATACTAAAATAGAACTTATATTAGAAGATCACATAGAAACAACGATTTGGTATAAATTACTTGTCAATCTTGGTATTAATTCGATTACTGCTTTAGGTGGCAACACTGCACAAATTTTAAAAATTTCAGAAGTCTATCAATTATGCACACGCTTATTAGAAGAAGGTAAACAAGTCGCTATGGCAGAAGGTATTACATTACCCGACACGATTGTTGAAGATATTATGCATATCTATGCTGGTTATCCAGATCATATGGGGACAAGTATGTATTATGATGTTATAAATCATCAGCCCCTTGAAGTAGAAGCAATTCAAGGTTTTATTTACCGTAAGGCTAGAACACATCACCTCTCTACGCCATCGTTAGATACAGTTTATGCATTATTACGGTCTCACCATTCTTTATCCATTCAATATTAATGTTAAAATCAATGTTTAACTATTAATATTTTGTCAAATTATATAGTAACAAACTCTATTACAAGCTATATAATTATTTTTGAAAAATTTTTCACTTTAATAAAAGGGAGATATATCTTTGGATAAAGCAACACGTATACTTAATATTTTGACATTATTATTAAATGGTCATGTTGTCACTCAAGAAGACTTAGATCGCTTTACAAATGTCAGCAAAAAATCTATTCAACGTGATATTAATACAATTAATACATTTTTTTATGAAAGTCATTTTTGGAGAAGCAATCATACTAAAATTGTCTATAATTATCAATTAGGTGGTTATGAACTCACCCATGATACTACGAACAAACAAAGTCTTGGTGTACTAAGTTTACTCATTAAGTTACAAAGTCTCACACCTATTCTTCATTACGATATTTACAAATTTTTCTTACATGCGATGTCGTCTGTCAGAATAGAAGATAAACATATTTTGATGACGATGTTACATCAATTCAAAGTACGTGATGATTTACTTCCTGGAAAAATATTAATGGACCTTCAAAAAGCAATCGTCAATAAACATAGAGTGCGTATTGAAGTAGATCATAACAAAATGACTATTAAACCATTATCTATTTTGTATATGCATTATGATTATTGGTTTACTTACGAATTTCAACATAAAATACATACCGTTTCTTTGAAATCGATACAATCCTTACACGTTCTAGATACAAAATTTTCTAAAGACTTCGCGAATAATGCAGTATTATTTGAAACGAGTACAACCATTTGGAATCAATTTAAACAACAATTTTCAATTAAAGAGATTGTTTCACGTAATGAAGACACCATTTTGGCATGGGTAAATTGCACACGGTTTGATGCTTATTACATTGCTTATCAACTTGCTCCTTTAGCAAAAATTATCGCTCCGGAATCATATATCGATAGTTTTATTGACCGTTTAGATGAAATTAAACGTACTTACACAGAAAACAACAGCTGACCATTAAAATCAGCTGTTGCTTTTTATTAATCAATTGGATCTCCGTGTTCATCATATTTTGTCACTATACCGTCAGAAGTAACGATATATGAGCCAACTAAATCTCCATTTTTATCTAAAATTGAGAAGCCCCAATCTCCGTTTTCATCTTGTTCTGGTTCTTTATATGTGTACGTCTCTGTATCTAATTGATGACCTTCATAATCTTCTACCTTATCAATGACGTTTGCACGTGTTACCTTTTCAGTAGATGAAGATTCGTCAGAATCAGTATTTAACGATCTTTGACTTCCTGCAAATACTATTTGTTTTGCTATTTCTTCATAATCAGAATTATTATATTTATCATATAATGTACTTACATCCAATTCTTTACCGTTATCTCTTAATTGTTGATAGTTTGCATCGTATTGTGTACCTGCCACGAGTACTTTATCGTTACTTACTCCAATAACTGTTACAAAAGCTCCTCTCGAAGGAGATGCGCTGTAAAATACCATTCCAGATGGTGAACCATTAATAGGATAATCCATAGAAGCTAGTTTGTATGTATCAATATTTTTATGAATTTTACTCACATTTCCTTGTTCAAGATAACTATGATTTCTTAATTCATTTGCGTTAATAGCATAATCTGACACTGAAGGATCATTTAAAGCTAACGCTACTTTTTCAGCTTGAGATAAGTTGTCGACATTACTATTTGTTTTATTTTCTTGTTGATTGTTATCATTTGAACTTTTATTACTATCTTGTTGGGTATTATTGTTATCATTATCTGAAGTGTTTTTATTTGATGATTGGTTACTTTGTGATGTCGTATGTTCTGATTTTTCACTAGAATTATTGAGCCCAATCATATCTCCTAAATCACAACCTGCAAGTAAAGTTGTCGCCGTTATAGCGCCGATAGCTAAGTAATGTTTCTTCATTTGTTTCGCTCCTTTTAAAATAAAAAAATATATACCTTAACTTACAATATTAAACAGACACTGTATGTCGTTATGAAAAAGTACACACTTCATTATCTAAAGCATGTACTTTTTATATTAATTACTTAATATGTTGACGTACGAAACGACCAGCATATCCTTTAAACGATTCGCCACCAGACATTTCTTGTTTAGCATAAGCATCCGTTGAACCACCCATTAAGTTATATCCATATGTTCTTAAGCCATACATTTTTGTAAATGTACTATTTAACATTGGTGAGCCTGAAGCACCTGATCTAAAAATATCTTTCGTTTGAATCTCTGTACCATTTGTTGAGAATTGAGTTACACGAAGTTTATTAAAATACGCTTTTGTGTTGTCGTTATATTGCCATGGATATCCTAATGAATAAAGTGGCGAATTGAATTTCAATTGTTTAATCTCTGAATCCGTTGCAATTTTAACTGGTTTCACATATTTAGACATATTTTGTTTTGTGTGAACCACTGCAATATCATATTGTGGTACTTTAATCACTTCTGTTGCTTGGAAAACATATGGCATACGACTTCCATCACGATTCATTTGAAATTTAATATATTTCGGAGCCGCTGCACGACCATATTGATCATCGATAACATGTGCATTGGTTACAAATGTATGTGCCCCAATCACTGTTCCTGTTCCCATAGAATCTTGCTTTCTTACAGATGCATCGCGAGAGCCTTTTTTCCAGCCATTTAAATTAGATACACGGCCAATCGCCTTTAAATTATTTTGTGAGGCATTTGGATAGCGTTGGATTGAAATACTGCTGTTACTAATTTTTTTCGCTTTTAAATACGCTTGATATGATCCTCTTTGTATCCCGTCATAATAATAGTTGGTTTCTACAGCTTTAGCCTCTTGATGTTGGGCAGAATATCCTAGTACACTGGCACCAATAACGACACTCGCTACTAATGATTTACCAAATTTAGATTTTAGCATTAATTTGTCCCCTGCTTTCTTTCATTTAAAAATGAATTGGTTTTATGTTTAAAATAAAATATGTACATCAATATTATAAAACAAACAAAGGACAGTATGCGTCTTTTTTATAAAACAATTTATTTTTAACTTTAATGTACATTTATAAATTATTTACGTAAAAAATATTTTTCTTTACAAACTTCAAAATATATAGTATAGTATTAAAGTAAAATTATGGAGGGATACTCAAGCCTGGCTTAAGAGGCTAACCATTTTATGGTTAGTAGGAGCTTTTAGCTCGCGTTGGTTCAAATCCTTCTCCCTCCGCTATCTAAGAAACCTAAGATTAAATTCTTAGGTTTCTTTTTATTTCATATTTTATATATAAGACACTCTTATTTATTTTTTCCATTTATAAGAGTACAATAGTTAAGTTGCGAAATGACGATACACCATATTCATATATCGGAGTGAAAAAAATGGACTTTTGGTCATCTAAAAAAGGAAAAATGCTAGAAATATCAATACTTGGCATACTAACTATCTTCGGCATTGGTTCACAATATTTTTCAAATTTGGCTTATAGTTTAAATCAAGGTATTTTACAAACATCATTTGGTATAGGTTCTCAATATCTCATTATACCTTCTGTGATTGCTAACTTTGCCTTTGCACTTGGCGTGCCACTTGGACATACATTGACACACAAATTCGGGTTTAGACGTAATTTTTTATTCTTTGTAACTCTATTTTTAATCGGCTCGATTATTGGGCTTTTTTCCTTCGACTTAATTATTTTATCTATTGCTAAAGGGTTACAAAGTTTAAGTACCGGCGTTTTATTCTTCACACTTTTACCAAAACTCTTTCTCAATTTCCCTAAACAATACCGCAATGTATTCTTATTAATGGTTATTGTAGGTTTATTTGGCGCAAATGCATTGGGAGGTCTATCAGGTAGTCTATCTTTAGAATTAGATCGTTGGCATTGGATCTTTATTATTAATATTATTTCAGCTATCTTATGTCTTATTTTAGGTTCAATATTCTTAACAAAAGAAGAATATCAACATTCTGAACCTATTCATATTAGTCGTCCTATGATTATTTCATTAGTTCTTAGTACGATTGCTCTTACGCTACCGATGGGGATGCTTACACAAAAAGGGTACGGGTCTCTCTGGGTCTGGCCTATCCTAATTATAGCAATTTTATTCATTGTAAATTTTGTAGTCTTTAATCATGAAGCAAAACATCCATTTGTTCACTTTAAAACGTTATTAACAAAGAAACCACTTGTTGGTGCAACAATGGCTATATCTTCACATTTAGCCTTATTATGTGGTATTGCAGGAATTAATGTGTATATAATTAGAATCTTAAAATTACCTTTCACTATATCTTTACACTTTTATTTATTCTTTTTCATAGGTGTCATTGTGACAGGATTGATTAAAATGTTTATCTATAGTGCAGTAGGAGCTGGTGTTTTAGGCACATTAGGCTCATCAGCGTTACTTTATGTCAGTGTTCATTGGATGATTTTACATGATATCGTAAATATTCATTTACTTTACATTCAAGGTTTCCTACTTGGTTTTGGTGCAAGTATGACACTTGTAAGTGGTGCTATGGCAACATTATTAGATGGCGATTTACTTCAAGCTGGTCAGCGTTCTCAAACGATGCACACAATACGTAACTACGCGGCAGCATTTCTTGTTCCAGTGATTGCCTATCTGATTAAATATAATATTCAAAAAGGAACACAATCTGTTTATACAGAAAATATTACAAACACTTCAATTTATATTAAGCGTATAAAAGATATTGCTATTGATGCTGATCATAAAGTATTTCTACTAATGATTATTTTCAATTCGATTATGTTAGTATCATCGATTATTCAAATGTCTCTTGGAAAAGGGAGACGTATTACACCACCTCGTTCGCCTAAAAACCCCGAGTTACATTTGAATACACACAAGTAATGATTTTTAAGGAACAGTTTACTTTATTAGGGTTTCGCTCCTTAGTTTACGATGTTATTACACATTTCAATTTCATATACTCTTAAAATGTATATTTACTCTATGTAATTATGACAGATTATTGACAACGCTTTCATATAGCGTTACTATCTATTTACATTCAATAGACAACGTTGATGGTTAAATCTCGTATGTAGCTCTGTTCTACATACGACAATTTTTCATCACATTTGTAAACGCTTTCTAAATTGTCGGTTAAGAAAGGATGGTTACTTTGGAAAATATTAAAGCGATATTTAGTAAACTTTTTGGATTTATTCCACGTTCAATAATTAATATTTTTATTTAATCTATATATTTTATAACAAAAAACAATTAATAGAGGTGCTATTTATGAAAAAAAGTGAAAACAGATACAGTATTCGTAAATTCAGTGTGGGTGCATCATCCATTTTAGTAGCAACATTGCTATTTATGGGAGGCGGTGCTGCACAGGCAGCAGAAACACATCAGGAAGAGGGAAATCCTGAATCAGCTGTAGCACAATCTATTGGGGATAATAAAAAACAATCTGATAATCAAGAAACACAACAAGACAATGTTCAATCTGACGAACAAGCTACTTCTACATCTCAATCAGTAACTAATGAAAATGAAACACAACGCTTACATAATGAAAATAAAACTTCAACTCAAGTTAAAGATGATACTGATCAATTAAACACTAATGAAGAAACAATTGAACATAACCTAACTGATCAAACTATTAAACATCAATCAAATCAATCTGAAGACGCATTAACTAAAGAAACTCCTTCAGATGAATCACAATCATCTTCAACAAAAGAGAGCAAAGCGTTTTCTGAGCAATCTCAAAATAATACTAAAGACACAATTCAAAAAGACACAATCACTTCAGATAAAAAAGATAACACAACTGAAACGTCAACTACTAAAAATCAATCTCACTCTTCAGAAAACGTGACAAATGAAAGTCCGACAGAAGAGAAAACAACAACTCATGACCATTCAACAACTCAAACAACGACTGCTGAAACCAACACATCATCTACAAAAGACAATACTTCAAAAACAACTGACAGTCATTCAACAAAAACATCTCAGTCAACACCTCTAACAGAGAGTAAAGAATTAACACCATCAAAAACTCAACAAGATTCAAATGTAAATCAGGATGCAATAAAAAATAATGATGTAGAGGCGCCGTCTACTGGAAAAACAAATGATACTGTAGACACAACTGAAACACAACAAACAGTGACAGCTAAACAACCAACAGATTCTACTACACCTACAGAGAATACTTTAAACACTAAAGATGAAGCGATCTCAATTGATGGTACAACAAATGAAACTATTGGAAATAAAGATGCTAAAGATCAAAAAAATTCACAAGCCGGCATAGAGACATTAGCTAACAATGGAGTAGCAACAACAAATAATACATCTCAACAACAAGGTACAACAGAAACAAAAGATCAAACTAATAAAGTTGCTAAACAAGGTCAATACAAAAACCAAGACCCAATTATTCTTGTTCATGGTTTTAATGGATTTACAGATGATATTAATCCTAATGTTTTATCACATTATTGGGGTGGCGATAAATTAAACATTCGTCAAGACTTAGAACAAAATGGTTATAACGCTTATGAAGCAAGTATCAGTGCGTTTGGTAGTAACTATGATCGTGCTGTTGAACTTTATTACTATATTAAAGGTGGTACTGTAGATTATGGTGCTGCACATGCAGAAAGATATGGTCATGAACGCTATGGTAAAACATACGAAGGTGTTTATAAAGATTGGCAACCTGGTCAAAAAGTGCATCTAGTTGGTCATAGTATGGGAGGCCAAACTGTTCGTCAATTAGAAGAATTATTAAGAAATGGTAGTCAAGAAGAAATTGAATACCAAAAAGAACACGGAGGCGACATTTCTCCATTATTCCAAGGTAATCATGATAATATGGTTTCTTCAATCACAACACTAGGCACACCACATAATGGTACACATGCCTCTGATAAAATAGGTAATGAAGCCATCGTTCGTCAAATCGCCTTTGATTTAGGTAAGCGACTAGGCAATAAAAACTCTCGAGTAGACTTCGGTCTGTCTCAATGGGGTCTAAAACAACAACCTGATGAATCTTATTTATCATACCTTTCACGTACTAAAACATCTAAGTTATGGCAAACGAAAGATAATGCTCTATACGATTTAACACGTGATGGCGCGACGGATCTTAATCGCAAAACGTCACTTAATCCAAATATTGTTTATAAAACATATACAGGCGAAGCAACACACCCTACATTATTTGGTAAATATAAAGCAGATTACAATCTCTTCTTACCATTCACAGTTACTGCTAATGTCATTGGTAAAGCTACTGAAAAAGAATGGAGAGAAAATGATGGTCTTGTCTCTGTTATTTCATCTCAACATCCTTTCAATCAAGCTTATACAGAAGCAACAGATACAAATCAAAAAGGCATTTGGCAAGTAACACCTACTAAACATGACTGGGATCATGTCGACTTTGTGGGTCAAGATAGTACAGATACAAAACGTACACGAGAAGAATTACAACAGTTTTGGTATGATTTAGCTGATGATTTAGTTCAAACAGAAGCGCTAACGTCAACTAACGAAGCTTAATATCATTTTTATGGAAAGGTGGTTGTCTAATGTCTGGTGATTTCTTTCAATTACTTGGTTCTTTCTTCAGAATAGTTAAAGCATTATTTTTCTAATTTAATATAAATAAAAGCACCTCCAAATGAGATGAAGACATTTTCACTCGTTAGGAAGTGCTTTTTATTATGTAAAATTTAGAAGAAAATGATGTTATAAAGTGTGGTAAGTTTTTCAATCTAGTTAGGTGAATGTACATCTACATTATTATCGTTTGACGAGAATGCTTCTTCATTTGCTGAAAGGATTACTTTTTTTGCGTGATTTGATTCTTTGACTTCATGACGTAATTCACTGTTCAAGCCTAATAAATTATTGGCTTGAGTTTCTTCACTATTGTAATCTTCCAATCCATTCACAATTTCAGTTGCTAAATATTCACATGCATCTTGATTTTCAACTTCAACTTTTTCATTAATTATTGATCCAATGACTTCAATTAAGTCACATTTTTGAATTTGAATATCAATCATTTTTTCTACTCCCTTAAACTGTCATTAAACCTTTTGCTAGGCTTTCTAGTTTATTACCCTGTTTCGAGAAAAAATACACAAAATCGTCACTGTCGAAAAACTCTATGCATGATTGAGTCCATTTTATTACTCATCATTGCTTTTAGGAATAAATACCTTCGCTTCACTATCATCAGGATAGTAAAAACCATTAGGTACAGTTTGAAGTTCGATTAAGCTTCCCCATGGCGCTCGAATATAAACGGTTTTATTATTCTCTGTATCCTCATATTTTGTATTAGAATGTGGTTCAGATAATGGCTCTCCTCCTACCTGTTTCACACGCTCTAATACATGGTCAAATGCGTCACTTTCAATATAAAAAGAAATATGTGTAAAACCTACATCTTGTAGTAATTGTGGTTCATGTTGTTGCGCGTGTTGGAATTCAAACATTTCAATATTAGGACCACAACCAAACACCATCATGCGTTTATGAATAATTGAAGCTCCTTTTTCTAGTCCTAAGATATGCTCGACATATTCGCCACCTCTTGGCTCATCTTTTTTAGTTTGACTATCATATGCAATTTTTCCATCGAGTCCCTGTTTAAAAAAAGCAGTGGCTTCTTCAATACTAGGAACCGTAAGACCAATATGATTAATACCTCGATTCATCATATCTCCTCCTTAATCAAAAGGTGCAAGACAGAATTCATTTTGAATTTGTCGTTCACCTCAGTAACGTATCTTCAACTTGCATTGGACGTAGACTTTCTTATTGAAAGTCTGTATGTTGGACACCGAGACTACAATTGAAACGAATTTGGAACCAACGCATGTTCAATTCAATCATCGACTGCCAATATATTAAAAAAGCCTAAGACAACGCATTGTGTCTCAGGCTTTTTCAAACAATCATTTCTTATTTTCTATCAAAATATCTGTAACGTTTGAATGCGTCAAGGATAGCTTGTGGTTCACTAGATACTACAACACCAGGCGCATCTAAATCAATACGATTGCTTTGTAATACATTTTTCGCTTCTTCAGTGATTACAACAGGTTTTTTATGATTATAGCTCATTTCAGCAAAATCTATAGCATCTGGTAACATTTCTTTACCATCTGAAAGAACGATTACACTATCAAATACTGTTGAACTTGCTGTGCTATAAGTTTCAGTAATACCAATTTCGTCATCATTAAGGTTTTTAGCTGTTTGTCCAACAAATGCATAGTTTAAGTCGTTGTTAACAAATACTTGTGCATATGATTTTAATGTTTCAGCGCTAATATCACCATTTACAAGCACTGCTACAGAGTGTCCTTTTAATGGGATATCAAATTTTTCTAATGTTAATTGGCTATCTTTAGCATCTGATTGCACTTCTTCATTTTCTGCTGGAACTTCTACGCCTACATTGTTTGCTACGTATTCAGCTAATTTACGATCAACTTTATTAATTTGATTAACAGCATTTTGTTTTACTTCTGGTGATTTACATTTACCAATTTCAAATGAAAAGGCATCGGCTAAATGTTGCTGTTCTGCTTCAGTTAAGCTGTTTTTATATAATTTAGCTTGAGTATAGTAATCTTTGAAGCTATCACTACGTTGACGTACTTTATAACCTTCTACTTTTTCATGATAATGCTCGAAACCACCTTGTTCTTTAGGTGTTGTATGAGGGTTATTATTGTTCAAGCCATTTTTATGGTAGGCTGTTTGACCTTGATGAATATATGATTGATGCATTGCATCACGTTGATTATTATGAACTTCTGCAACTGGGCGGTTAATAGGAATTTGGTTAAAGTTTGGTCCGCCAAGACGAGAAATTTGTGTATCTGTGTAAGAGAATAAACGACCTTGTAATAATGGGTCATTAGAGAAATCAATACCTGGAACGATATGCGCAGGGTGGAACGCAACTTGTTCAGTTTCTGCAAAAACGTTATCTACATTACGGTTCAATGTCATTTTACCTACGATTTTCACAGGTACTTGATCTTCTGGCCATAATTTAGTTGGATCTAAAATATCAAAATCAAAGTCAAATTCTTGTTCAGGTTTGATAATTTGTAAGCCTAATTCCCATTCAGGATAGTCACCTTTATCAATTGATTCATATAAATCTTTACGATGGAAATCAATGTCTTTACCATGTAAGATTTGTGCTTCATCCCATACTAAGCTTTCTAAACCTTGTTTAGGTTTCCAGTGGAATTTAACAAAGTAAGATTGACCTTCTTTATTTACAAGTCTAAATGTGTGTACACCAAAACCTTCTTGTTGACGGAAGTTTTTAGGAATACCTCTATCACTCATTGCCCAGAATACTGCGTGCATAGATTCAGGATTTTGACCAATGAAATCCCAGAATGTATCGTGTGCTGAACCACCTTGTGGCATTTCATTATGTGGCTCTGGTTTTAATGCATGTACAAAGTCAGGGAATTTAATTGCATCTTGAATAAAGAATACAGGCGCGTTGTTACCTACTAAATCGAAGTTACCTTCATCAGTATAGAATTTAGTAGCAAAACCACGAATGTCACGTACTGTATCTGGAGATCCTTTAGAACCTTGTACAGTAGAGAAACGCACAAAGACAGGTGTTGTTTTTTCAGGGTGTGTTAAGAAATCCGCACTTGTATATTCACTTAAATCTTCATACACTTGGAATTCACCATGTGCCCCAAATCCACGAGCATGTACCACACGTTCAGGAATACGTTCATGGTCGAAGTGCATCATTTTTTCACGGAAGTGGAAGTCTTCTAGTAAAGTCGGACCTCTATCCCCTACTGTAAGTGAATGTTCATCTTCACTTACTTTCATACCACTATTTGTAGTCATTGCTGTACCATCATTATTTTTTCTTAACTCATCTAATTGTTGTTGTTTTTTGTTTTTGTTTGATTGATCCATACTTATCTCTCCTAGATATAGATTGGTATCGTAAATACATTGTTATGTACATTGTTTCCTTATTACGGAATACAGTTAGTTATTCCCATTTATAAAAGAATTAATCATTTTAAAGAAAAAATATATTCCCATAAATTTTTATTTAAAGAACTTTCTTTTATAATCGTTTATGGAAATATATTTTTTGATATTTTATATTAAACTTTAATTATTGATAATCTACTACCTTATCAACTGGCATTCTATATGATGTATGAGGTTCTTTTTCTTTCTTACCAATCGCAACGATTAACACTGGAACGTAACGTTCTAAATCATATCCGAATGCTTCGCCAATTTTGTCATGCTCAAAACCACCGATAGGGTTCGTATCATAGCCATATTGTTTTGCAACTAACATTAATTGCATCGCAGCTAAACTACTATCCACTTTTACGATGTCACTCATAACTTCACGTGAACTATTTTTGTAAGTATCCATTACAAAAGGTAATATTTGGTCTTTTACTTCTTGAGGCATATGTCCTTCTTCAACTGCTTTGTTATAGATGAATTCGCCTTCCTCATAACATTGTAAATCACCAAAAATAACAATCATCGCTGAAGATGTATCATTTTGTGATGTATTAAATCGAATTAACGGGCGTAATTTTGCTTTCGCTTCATCACTTTCTACAACAACAAAACGCCATGGCTGCATATTCACTGATGAAGGTGCTTTTGTTGCCTTGCTAATGATTTCATTCATTTCGTCATGTGGAATTTTATAATTTGGATCAAATCCTTTAACAGATTTTCTACTTTCTAATATTTCGTTAAAATCGTTCATTCATTTCCCTACTTTCATATTTTAATTACGTAACTTAGATTATTAAATAAATTGAAAATAAAGAGAAGTAATTTGCTTATAGATTTAAAAAGATACTCAATTTAATACATTATTAACTATATTTAATAATGTATTAACACTTATCTATTAAACTATTATTTGATTAATATTAACTAAATAGGGTATTCTTAAACTTAACAAATTAAATAATTTGAAGTTTTAAAAAATTATTTATGTTATAACAAAGGGTATTGGATTCAGTCATAATGTTTCAGTCATAAGGTTACTCAGGAAAGGGAAGAAAATTATGGCAGAAGATAAACTGCAAAGAGAGTTAAGTAATAGACATATTCAACTTATCGCTATTGGGGGCGCAATTGGTACAGGATTGTTCCTTGGATCAGGTGAATCTGTACATTTAGCCGGACCGTCTATTTTATTGACTTATGTTATTGTCGGTTTTGTATTATTTATGTTTATGAGAGCAATGGGAGAAATCCTCTTATCAAATTTAGGATTCAAATCATTTGGGGATATTGCCCATCATTATATTGGACCAATTGCTGGATTTATGGTCGGATGGACGTATTGGTTAACTTGGATTATTTCAGGCATGGCAGAAGTGACAGCAGTTGCTAAATATGTTTCATATTGGTATCCAACAGTACCAAACTGGCTAACAGCGGCATTTACTATCTTAGTATTAGTCGCTTTGAACTTATTCAGTGCAAAGCTATTTGGAGAGTTAGAATTCTGGCTGTCAATTATTAAAGTGATAACAATTGTAGCCTTAATCATTGTTGGTATTGTGATGATTGTGCTTGGAATGAAAACCTCTTACGGGCAAGCCAGTGTAACGAACCTTTGGTCTAGAGGTGGATTTTTCCCGAATGGTATTCAAGGGTTCTTGATGGCATTCCAAATGGCTATCTTTTCATTTATTGGTATTGAGTTAATTGGAATTACAGCTGGGGAAACTAAAAACCCACACAAAACGATTCCTCAAGCAATTAACAATGTACCTGCGCGTATTTTAATTTTCTATATTGGCTCATTAGCAGTGATCATGTCTGTAGTACCTTGGGATAAACTAAACCCAGCAGACAGTCCATATGTTAAATTATTCGGATTAATTGGTATTCCATTTGCTGCCGGTATTATTAACTTTGTCGTTTTAACAGCAGCTGCTTCATCATGTAATAGTGGTATTTTCGCAAATAGTCGTACAATGTACGGTTTAGCAGGTCGTAAACAAGGTCCACCATTCTTGCATAAAACAAATAAACATGGTGTACCCCACTATGCTATTTTAGTCACATGTGGCTTATTAAGTATTTCAGTTATTTTAAATGCAGTATTTAAAGATGCAACAAAAGTGTTCGTTCAAATTACGATATTTTCAACAGTATTGAATATTTTAATTTGGACACTGATCATGATTGCCTATCTAAATTACGTCAAACGCAATCCAGAATTACATAAAGATAGTAAATTCAAAATGCCTGGCGGAAAATATATGGCATTTGCGATTTTAGCTTTCTTCGCATTTATCTTTATTATCTTATTAATTAACAGTTCAACTAGAATTGGAGTATTATTTATACCCGTATGGGCAATTATTCTTTGGATTATGTATCAAAAATATAAAAAAGAATCAGACAAAGCGAAAGTTAAAATGGAATAATATAAAGAACATTTTAGACTTCCCCCCTAATGGAGGAAGTCTTTTTTCATGATATCTATTAAATAAAGAGTCCGGGACATAAAGTATCTAGATA
>NZ_KV796484.1:0-45545 GCF_001809205.1 Staphylococcus sp. HMSC069E10
TTTTGTTAGGAATTATGTCCCAGCCTCTTTCTTATTAAATGAAGAATCCAGCGATAGCAGCTGAAATAAATGATACAAGTGTTGCACCGAATAATAACTTAATACCAAAACGTGCTACGACATCACCTTTTTCAGAGTTAAGTGATTTAATCGCACCAGAAATGATACCAATAGAACTAAAGTTAGCAAATGAAACTAGAAATACAGACGTAATACCTTTTGCATGTTCAGAAATATCCTTCAAGCTTCCAAGTGATTGCATAGCAACAAATTCATTAGATAATAATTTTGTTGCCATCACAGAACCTGATTTAACTGCATCCTGCCAAGGAACACCTGCTAAGAAAGCAAATGGCGCAAACACAAAACCAATTAACGTTTGGAAATCCCATTTGATTGCTCCGCCAGAAATTAAACTAAAAATACCACTTACAAGGCCATTTAATAAAGCAATGATTGCAATGTAGCCAATTAACATTGCACCAACGATAACTGCTACTTTGAAACCATCTAAAATATATTCACCTAACATTTCAAAAAATGATTGTTTTTTAGTTTCTGATTCATCCACTAGCAATTTATCATCTTCTTCATTAACTGTATAAGGGTTAATAATAGAAGCAATAATGAAGCCACCAAATAAGTTTAATACAACCGCTGTAACAACGTATTTAGGTTCAATCAATGTAAAATATGCACCGATAATAGATGCAGATACAGTAGACATTGCAGAAGCAGTTAAAGTATATAAACGTTGTTTAGGTATATATGGTAATTGTTGTTTTAATGAAATAAATACTTCAGATTGGCCAAGAATCGCAGCTGCTACTGCATTATATGATTCTAAACGCCCCATACCATTAATTTTAGAGATTAAGAACCCTAACACATTAATAATCCATGGAAGAATTCTAGTATATTGTAAAATACCAATTAATGCCGAAATAAATACGATTGGTAATAAGACACTAAAGAAGAATGGTGGATTTTTTGGATCTACAAATTTAAATCCTCCAAAAACAAAATTAACCCCTTCAGCAGCTTTTTGTAACAAATAGTTAAATCCATTTGAAATACCACCAATAATTGTAATACCAGCAGTCGTTTTCAAAAGAATAAATGCGAATATAAGTTGAATAATTAATAATAATCCAACATAGTGCCAACGAACATTCTTTTTATCTGAACTAAATAAAAATGCCAGCGCTAAAAAGACAATAATCCCAATGATCCCAATAAGAATATGCATGATTCTACTCCTTTAAAATTCTCTTTATCTTATATAATACAATAAAATAATAGAAGTAACATTAATATTTTTAAATAAAAAAAACAAATTGGTTGAAAAAGGTCAAAGTTGGTCATATAATATAGTCAAAGAAGGTCAAAAGGGGTGGTAAATCATGCACAACATGTCTGACATCATAGAACAATACATTAAACAATTATTTGAAGAAAGTAATGAAGATATGGTAGAAATTCAAAGAGCTAATATTGCTCAACGTTTCGATTGTGTGCCTTCTCAACTCAACTATGTTATTAAAACGAGATTTACAAATGAACATGGTTATGAAATAGAAAGTAAACGTGGTGGAGGAGGATATATCCGAATCACGAAAATTGAAAATAAAGATGCAACGGGTTATATTAATCATCTATTGCAATTAATTGGTCCTTCTATATCTCAACAGCAAGCATATTATATAATTGATGGTTTGTTAGATAAAGGATTAATTAGTGATAGAGAAGCAAGAATGATTCAAGTGATTATTGATCGTGAAACACTATCAATGGATGTTGTTTCTAGAGATATTATTAGAGCAAATATTCTCAAACGATTATTACCTATCATTAATTACTATTAATAAATAATAAAGAAATGCGAGGTGTCTATGTGTGCTTTGCGAAAATTGTCATTTAAATGAAGCAGAGGTTAAACTCACAGTAAAAAGTAAAGATGGTACCTCTGAAAAGTGGGTGTGTTCAGAATGTGCGCAAGGAGAGCAACCTTGGAATCAACAAGAACATGCTGCGTCACATTCAGAGTTTCAAGATGATATTGAAGAAGCCTTTGTAGTCAAACAAATCTTACAACATTTAGCAACTAAACACGGATTAAATTTTCATGAAGTAGCATTTCAAGAAGAAAAACGATGTCCTACATGTAATATGACATTGAAAGATATAGCTCATGTAGGTAAATTTGGATGTGCAAATTGCTATGCAGTATTTAAAGAGGATATTGTTGATATTGTAAGACGAGTACAAGGTGGACAATTTGAACATGTAGGCAAGATGCCTCGTTCTTCACATCATAAACTGGCAATAAAAAAACAAATTGAAGAAAAAACGAATTACTTAAATATATTAATTGAAAAGCAAAAATTTGAAGAAGCAGCTGTCATTAGAGATGAAATTAAAGCCTTGAAACATGAAAGCGAGATGGAGCATGATGAATGATATGGATGCACATATTAGTGAATGGATGAAAGAAACAGATGAATCTCCCATTGTAATGTCTTCGCGTATTCGTTTAGCACGTAATTTAGAAAATCATGTTCATCCTTTAATGTTTCCATCTGAACAAGCAGGTTTTAGAGTAATCAATGAAGTGCAAGATGCACTACCTAATTTATCTTTAATGCGTTTAGATACCATGGACCAACAAAGTAAGATGAAGTTAGTGGCTAAACATCTCATTAGTAAAGAATTGATTAAACAACCAGCTTCAGCGGTGTTATTAAATGAAGATGAATCTTTAAGTATTATGATTAATGAAGAAGATCATATACGAATTCAAGCAATGGGTAATGATTTATCTCTGACAGATTTATATCAAAAGGCTTCAGAAATTGATGATATTCTTGATGAACAATTAGAAATTAGTTTCGATGAAGATTTAGGTTATTTAACGACTTGTCCTACAAATATTGGGACTGGAATGCGAGCAAGTGTGATGCTTCATTTACCTGGATTATCTATAATGAAACGTATGAATCGTATTGCACAAACAATTAATCGTTTTGGATTTACGATTCGAGGTATATATGGAGAGAGTTCACAAGTTTATGGTCATATTTATCAAATTTCAAATCAACTTACATTAGGTAAGACAGAAGAAGATATTATTGACCAGCTGACAGAAGTAGTTCAACAAATTATTAATGAAGAAATGCAAATTCGTGAACGTTTAACACAATATAGTGAATTAGAAACGCTTGACCGTATTTATCGTTCGTTAGGAATATTACAAAATAGCCGTATGATATCAATGGAAGAAGCGTCATATAGATTAAGTGAAATTAAGTTAGGCATAGATTTAGGATATTTAAATTTAAGTAACTTTAAGTTTAATGAATTAATGGTAAGTATCCAATCTGCGTTTTTATATAATGATGAAGATGAAAACGTATCTGTAAATGAAAAACGGGCAAATATATTAAGAAAACATACAAATTAGGAGGTTGTAAACGATATGTTATTTGGTAGATTAACTGAACGCGCACAACGTGTATTAGCACATGCACAAGAAGAAGCAATTCGTTTAAATCATTCGAACATTGGTACTGAGCACTTACTACTTGGATTAATGAAAGAACCAGAAGGTATTGCTGCTAAAGTACTTGAAAGTTTTAATATTACTGAAGATAAAGTTATTGAAGAAGTTGAAAAATTAATCGGTCATGGTCAAGAACATTCAGGTACGTTGCACTATACCCCAAGAGCTAAAAAAGTCATTGAACTATCAATGGATGAGGCAAGAAAATTGCATCATAATTTTGTAGGTACAGAACATATTTTATTAGGTTTAATTCGTGAAAATGAAGGAGTAGCAGCACGTGTATTTGCTAACTTAGATTTGAATATTACTAAAGCACGTGCACAAGTAGTAAAAGCATTAGGTAGTCCTGAAATGAATACTAAAAATGCAACTGCAAATAAATCAAACAATACTCCTACATTGGATGGACTAGCACGAGACTTAACAGTTATTGCTAAAGACGGTACGTTAGATCCAGTTGTGGGTAGAGATAAAGAAATTACACGTGTTATTGAAGTATTAAGTCGTAGAACTAAAAATAACCCTGTACTTATTGGTGAACCAGGTGTAGGTAAAACAGCCATTGCTGAAGGTCTTGCACAAGCTATTGTAAATAATGAAGTGCCAGAAACGCTAAAAAATAAACGTGTAATGTCACTAGATATGGGAACAGTCGTGGCAGGTACTAAATATCGTGGTGAATTCGAAGAACGTTTGAAAAAAGTCATGGATGAAATCCATCATGCAGGTAATGTCATTTTATTCATTGATGAATTGCATACACTAGTTGGTGCTGGTGGTGCAGAAGGTGCAATTGATGCATCTAATATTTTAAAACCAGCGTTAGCGCGTGGTGAATTACAATGCATTGGTGCAACAACATTAGATGAATATCGTAAAAACATCGAAAAAGATGCTGCATTAGAACGTCGTTTCCAACCTATTCAAGTTGATGAACCTTCTGTAGAAGATACTGTTGCTATTCTAAAAGGTTTACGTGATCGCTACGAAGCTCATCATCGTATTAATATTTCTGATGAAGCACTGGAAGCGGCTGCTAAATTAAGTAACCGTTATGTATCTGATCGTTTCTTACCAGATAAAGCAATTGATTTGATTGACGAAGCAAGTTCAAAAGTGAGACTAAAAAGTCACACAACTCCAAATAATTTAAAAGAGATTGAACAAGAAATTGAAAAAGTTAAAAATGAAAAAGATGCTGCCGTCCATGCACAAGAATTTGAAAATGCAGCTAACTTAAGAGATAAACAATCAAAACTTGAAAAACAATATGAAGATGCTAAAAATGAATGGAAGACATCTCAAGGTGGACAATCAACGTCATTATCTAAAGAAGATATTGCTGAAGTTATTGCAGGATGGACAGGTATTCCATTAACTAGAATTAATGAAACAGAGTCAGATCGTTTGCTTAATTTAGAAGAAACATTACATGATCGAGTAATTGGACAAAAAGATGCTGTAACTTCTATTAGTAAAGCAGTTCGTCGTGCACGTGCAGGCCTAAAAGACCCTAAACGTCCAATCGGTAGTTTCATTTTCTTAGGACCAACGGGTGTAGGTAAAACAGAACTTGCACGTGCATTAGCTGAATCAATGTTTGGTGAAGAAGACGCAATGATACGTGTTGATATGAGTGAATTTATGGAGAAACATGCTGTGAGTCGTTTAGTTGGAGCGCCTCCAGGTTATGTAGGCCATGATGATGGCGGTCAATTAACTGAAAAAGTTAGACGTAAGCCATATTCTGTTATCCTATTTGATGAAATTGAAAAAGCGCATCCAGATGTGTTTAATATCTTATTACAAGTACTTGATGATGGACATCTAACTGATACAAAAGGGCGTCAAGTTGATTTCCGTAATACTGTTATTATTATGACATCAAATGTAGGAGCACAAGAACTACAAGATCAACGTTTCGCTGGATTCGGTGGTGCATCTGAAGGACAAGATTATGAAACAATTCGTAGAACTATGATGAAAGAACTTAAAAATTCATTCCGTCCTGAGTTCTTAAACCGTGTAGATGATATTATTGTTTTCCATAAATTAACAAAAGATGAACTTAAAGAAATTGTGACTATGATGGTAAATAAATTAACAAAACGTTTATCAGAACAAGATATTAATATTGTAGTTACTGATAAAGCTAAAGAAAAAATTGCCGAAGAAGGATATGATCCAGAATACGGTGCTCGTCCATTAATTAGATCAATTCAAAAAACAGTTGAAGATAATTTAAGTGAATTGATACTTGATGGTAATCAAATTGAAGGAAAAGAAGTCACAATTGATCATGATGGTAATGAATTCAAATATGATATCCATGATAAACAAGAAAATAATATAGAAGATACAAAAGAACCAGCAACAGAAGAATAAAAAGAGCTTAAATTCAGAGTCTAGGAGTCATTAAATCCTAGACTCTTCTTTTCATTTATATATATATTTAAATTTGTCATTATAACTGGATACATATAAAATAGATATGTTCAAAAAAATCGGAGGTGCAGTTTTGGCCAAGAAAAAAGTAATTTTCGAATGTATGGCTTGTGGATATCAGTCTCCTAAATGGATGGGAAAATGTCCGAATTGTGGTGCTTGGAATCAAATGGAGGAAATTATTGAAAAGACTTCCAATCCAAAGCATGGCGTAAAGGCAAAAGAGACACAAGCAAAAGTACAGAAATTAAATAGTATTAAGCATGAGGCAACACCGAGAGTTCAAACGGACTCTAAAGAATTTAATCGTGTACTTGGTGGCGGAATTGTTAGTGGATCACTCGTACTGATTGGCGGCGACCCGGGTATTGGGAAATCTACATTATTATTACAGATTTGTGCATCGTTATCACAGAAACTTAATGTACTTTATATCACGGGTGAAGAATCACTAAATCAAACGAAATTGCGTGCAGATCGTTTAGAGGAAGACTCTAGTAATTTAAATGTACTAGCTGAAACAGATTTAGAAGTTATTCATCAAACCGTGGAACAAGAGCGCCCAGATATACTTGTTGTCGATTCAATTCAAACGATTTATCATCCTGAGATTAGTTCAGCACCTGGCTCAGTATCACAAGTTCGAGAAAGTACACAAAGTTTAATGAATATTGCAAAACAAATGAATATCGCAACTTTTATAGTAGGTCACGTAACAAAAGAAGGACAAATTGCTGGTCCAAGATTATTAGAACATATGGTAGATACAGTTTTATACTTCGAAGGTGATGAACACCATGCTTATCGAATTTTAAGAGCAGTTAAAAATCGTTTTGGTTCAACGAATGAAATGGGTATTTTTGAAATGAAACAAAGTGGTTTGAAAGGGGTACAAAACCCTTCAGAAATGTTTTTAGAAGAACGTTCTACAAATGTTCCAGGATCAACAATTGTTGCTACTATGGAAGGCACACGACCACTATTGATTGAGGTGCAATCTCTAGTAACACCTACTACATTTAATAATCCAAGACGAATGGCCACAGGCATCGACCACAATCGACTTAGCTTACTTATGGCTGTTTTAGAGAAAAAAGAAAATTATCTTTTACAACAACAAGATGCTTACATTAAAGTAGCGGGTGGAGTGAGACTTACTGAACCGGCTGTAGATTTAAGTATTATTGTAGCGACTGCTTCAAGTTTTAAAGATAAAGCCGTAGATGGTTTGGATTGTTATATTGGTGAAGTGGGATTAACTGGTGAAGTAAGACGAGTATCGCGTATTGAGCAACGTGTACAAGAAGCGGCAAAACTAGGATTTAAGAGAGTGATTATTCCCAAAACGAATATAGGTGGATGGACATTCCCAGAAGGTGTTCAGGTCGTTGGCGTGACAACAGTACATGATGCCTTAACATATGCGTTTAGTAATCGCTCATCATAGGCATTTAAAGGGGTGATAACGTATGAAGGTATTAAAAGGAATTGTTATTATAATCTACATCATTCTTGGTGCATCATTTGGAATCATGTTAATTCCAGAAATTTTAAATGATTTAGGTATGAACAACCATTCCATTTATACTAATCATTATGTTGATGGTTTAATAGGGATGATTGTATTCTTTCTAATATTTGGTTTATTTATTAATAAAGTAACACGATTACTTAAAGAAGCTGAAATGTGGATTATGCAACGTAGTGCAGTTGAAATTTTGTTTGCTACACTAGGATTAGTCGTTGGTTTATTTATTTCAGTAATGGCTTCATTTATTTTAGAAATGATAGGAAATTCTATATTAAATCACCTTGTGCCTATTATTATTACATTATTATTATGTTATTTAGGATTCCAGTTTGGTTTGAAAAAGCGTGATGAAATGCTTATGTTTTTGCCAGAAAATATAGCACGTTCAATGTCTAAAAATAATATCAGCGCCATACCTAAACTGTTAGATACAAGTGCAATTATTGATGGAAGAATTTTAGATATTATTAAATGCGGATTTATAGATGGAGAAATTCTTATTCCTCAAGGAGTTATAAATGAATTACAAGTAGTTGCAGATGCTAATGATAGTATCAAACGTGAAAAAGGACAACGTGGATTAGATATTTTAAATCAACTTTATGATTTAGACTATCCAACTCGTGTGATTCACCCTCAAAAATCTCATAGTGATATTGACAAACTGTTAGTTGAATTAGCTCAAGTTTATCATGCTCATGTCATTACAACCGATTTCAACTTGAATAAGGTATGTCATGTTCAAGGGATTACTGCATTAAATGTTAATGATTTGTCAGAAGCAATTAAACCCAATGTTCATCAAGGTGACCGACTTAATATTTTATTAACTAAAATGGGTAAAGAACCTGGCCAAGGGGTAGGATATCTAGATGATGGAACAATGGTAGTTGTAGATCATGCCAAATCTCTTATAGGTAAACAGGTTGAATTAGAAGTCATTAGTTTATTACAAACATCATCTGGTCGTATTATATTTGCTAAGACTATAGAGGAGTCCTTAAGTGAATAGAGAAAAGGGTTTCATGTGAAACGTAGTCATTTATAAATTATTGTATAACATTTTTCGCTATGAGATATTGATGCGTAACGTAACAACAACAGCAATAGACTTATCAAACCAGCCAATTAATGCTACAATAATAAGGAAATGCGAAGTTGATCTAAGTATAGATTAGAAGTTAAAGTTATTCAAAAACGATTCTTTAAAGATTGTTTGGGATAACTTTTTTCTAATGAAAGAAATCATTCGCTATAAAGAATGAATAATAAAATTAGGAGTGAAACGAATGAGTGAACGCGTAAGAGTAAGATATGCGCCAAGTCCAACTGGATATTTACACATCGGAAATGCAAGAACTGCATTATTTAATTATTTATTTGCTAAACATTATGATGGAGATTTTGTAGTACGTATTGAAGATACAGATAGTAAAAGAAATCTTGAAGATGGAGAATCTTCACAATTTGATAACTTAAAATGGTTAGGCTTAGATTGGGATGAATCTATCGATAAAGACAAAGGTCATGGTCCTTATCGTCAGTCTGAACGTGCAGACATCTATAATCCACTTATTCAACAATTATTAGATGAAGATAAAGCATACAAATGTTACATGACTGAAGAAGAATTAGAAGAAGAACGTGAAGCTCAAATTGCTCGTGGAGAAATGCCACGATATGGCGGTAAACATGCACATCTAACTGAAGAACAACGTCAACAATTTGAAGCTGAAGGACGCAAACCCGCTATTCGTTTCCGTGTTCCAAAAGATAAAACATATACATTTGATGATATGGTTAAAGGAGAAATTTCTTTTGACTCTAATAATATTGGAGATTGGGTTATCGTGAAAAAAGATGGCGTCCCTACGTATAATTTCGCGGTAGCAGTAGATGATCACTATATGGAAATTTCTGATGTTATTCGTGGAGATGATCATGTATCAAATACACCTAAGCAATTAATGATTTATGAAGCATTTGGTTGGGAATCACCACGTTTTGCGCATATGTCATTAATTGTAAATGAACAACGTAAAAAATTAAGTAAACGAGATGGCCAAATTTTACAATTTATCGAGCAATATCGTGATTTAGGTTATTTACCTGAAGCGTTATTTAATTTTATTGCTTTACTCGGTTGGTCTCCTGAAGGTGAAGATGAGATCTTTTCTAAAGAAGAATTTATTAAGATTTTTGATGAACAACGTCTTTCTAAATCTCCAGCAATGTTTGATAGACAAAAATTAGCTTGGGTTAACAACCAATATATGAAAACAAAAGATACAGAAACAGTATTTGAGCTTGCTTTACCACACTTGATCAAAGCAAATTTAATTCCTGAAAATCCAAGTGAAGAAGATAAAGAATGGGGACGCAAATTAATTGGTCTTTATCAAAAAGAAATGAGTTATGCAGGAGAAATTGTTCCGTTATCAGAAATGTTCTTCCATGATATGCCTGAATTAGGTGAAGAAGAACAAGAGGTATTAAATGGCGAACAAGTTCCTGAATTAATGTCTCATTTATATGGTAAATTAGAAGCGCTTGAACCATTTGAAGCTGCTGAAATTAAAAAAACGATTAAAGAAGTACAAAAAGAAACGGGTATTAAAGGTAAACAATTATTTATGCCTATTCGTGTAGCAGTGACTGGTCAAATGCATGGTCCTGAATTACCGAATACAATTGAAGTATTAGGAAAAGAAAAAGTACTATCTCGTTTAAAAAAATATGTTTAAAACAATGTTAATATAATAAGTCAGACACACATGTTTAAACTTGAAATTTTATAAAAAACTTCTTATGATAAAATTAAACATATGTTAGTTAAAGGATTAGTAAATATACGATAATGTTGTTAGAGAGTATGCGGTTGCTGTGAGCATATCATTATCTATATCGAATGCACCTTTGAATGTTCAATTAAATATAGAAATGAGTATGATAAGGTAGACTAGTATGTTCATCAACTTACTTTATCTAAAATGAAGAGTGGAACCGTGCAATAGCGCCTCTAGCAGTTAATGTTAGGGGCGCTTTTTTTAAATATTTGAATTATTATACATGGACTGTAAGATATTCATAATATATAGAAAATGGGGAGGCGAGCGTCTTGATAAAAAGAATGAAAGATGATGTAAAAATGGTATTTGAACAAGACCCTGCAGCACGTACAACATTTGAAGTAATCACAACTTATGCAGGCTTGCATGCGGTATGGAGTCACTTAATTGCACATAAATTATATAATAAAAAACACTACGTTTTGGCGAGAATGATTTCACAAGTATCTCGCTTTTTTACAGGAATTGAGATTCATCCTGGAGCAAAAATCGGAAAACGTCTATTTATTGATCATGGTATGGGTGTAGTCATTGGTGAAACATGTACGATTGGAGATAACGTAACTATTTATCAAGGCGTGACACTTGGTGGTACAGGTAAACAAAAAGGAAAGCGTCATCCAGATATTGGAGATAATGTTTTAATTGCAGCAGGATCAAAGGTTTTAGGAAATATCCAAATTGATTCTAATGTTAATATTGGTGCGAATTCAGTAGTCTTACAATCTGTGCCAAGTTATACAACAGTTGTAGGCATTCCAGGTCATATTGTTAAACAAGAAGGAAAACGAATTGGGAAGACATTTGATCATCGTAATTTGCCTGATCCTTTATTTGAACAAATTAAGCAACTAGAACGACAATTGGAAAAAGCTAAGAATGGAGAGATTAAAGATGATTACATTATATAATACTTTAACACGTCAAAAAGAGGTGTTTAAGCCTATTGAGCCTGGTAAGGTAAAAATGTATGTATGTGGACCTACAGTGTATAATTACATTCATATTGGTAATGCCCGTCCAGCAATTAATTATGACGTGGTACGTCGATATTTTGAATATAAAGGCTATACGGTTGATTACGTATCTAATTTTACTGATGTAGATGATAAACTCATTAATCGGTCTAAAGAATTAAATGAAAGTGTGCCAGAAATTGCTGATCGATATATCAAGGCATTCTATGAAGATGTAGGGGCACTTAATGTTAAAAGAGCGACATCTAATCCGCGAGTAATGAATCATATGGATGAAATCATTGACTTCATTAAACAACTTGTAGATGAAGGTTATGCATATGAAAGTAATGGAGATGTGTATTTTAGAACCCGTAAATTTGATGGATATGGTAAATTAAGTCATCAGTCTATTGATGATTTAAAAGTTGGCGCTCGTATAGAAGCAGGTGAACAAAAAGAGGATGCATTGGACTTTACGCTATGGAAAAAGGCAAAACCTGGAGAAATTAGTTGGGAGAGCCCATTTGGACAAGGACGTCCAGGATGGCATATTGAATGCTCTGTAATGGCTTATCATGAATTGGGAAAAACAATTGATATCCATGCAGGAGGATCAGATTTACAATTTCCACATCATGAAAATGAAATAGCGCAATCTGAAGCACACAATCACGCGCCTTTTGCTAATTATTGGATGCATAATGGTTTTATTAATATAGATAATGAAAAAATGAGTAAATCATTAGGTAACTTTATTTTAGTACACGATATTATTAAAGAAATTGATCCAGATGTATTACGTTTCTTCATGATCAGTGTTCATTATAGAAGTCCAATCAACTATAACGTTGAATTAGTAAATGCTGCTAAAAGTGGATTAGAGCGTATACGTAATAGTTATCAATTAATTAAAGAAAGAGAAGCAATCGCAACTGATTTAGAAACACAAACAGACTATATTGATCAAATTAATGATATTTTAAAACAATTTGAAGCTGTAATGGATGATGATTTTAATACAGCAAATGCTGTAACTGCATGGTATGATTTATCGAAATTAGCTAATAAATATGTGTTAGAAAATACAACATCTACTAAAGTAATTCAGCGCTTTAAAGAAGTATATCACATTTTTAGTGACGTATTAGGTGTGCCATTAGAAGGAAAAGAAAATGATGTATTACTTGATGAAGACATAGAAAAACTTATCGAAGAACGTAATGAAGCACGTAAAAATAAAGATTTTGCTCGAGCTGACGAAATTAGAGATATGCTAAAAGAACAAAATATTATTCTTGAAGATACGCCTCAAGGTGTAAGATTTAGAAGGGGTTAATATGGATGCAAAGCTATTAAACCCATTAACGTTAGCTTATATGGGAGATGCTGTATTAGACCAGCATGTACGTGAATACATTGTGCTTAAATTACAGAGTAAACCGAATCGCTTACACCAAGTATCGAAACAATATGTGTCTGCAAAAAGCCAAGCACAAACGCTCGAGGTATTAATAACAAAAGAATGGTTTACTGAAGAAGAACTAGATATTGTTAGAAGAGGCCGTAACGCTAAAAGTTATACGAAAGCTAAAAATACAGATGTACAAACGTATCGTAAAAGTTCAGGTTTAGAAGCTGTTATAGGATTTCTTTATTTAGATCATCGAAATGAACGATTAGATGCGTTACTTGATACGATTGTACAAATTGTTGATGAAAGGTAGTGAACATAGTGGAAGATATCGTTATTGTCGGTAGACACGCTGTTAAAGAAGCAATTGTGTCTGGTCATACAATAAATAAAATTTGGATACAAGAAGGAATAAGAAAGCAGCAAATTAATGATATTTTAAAAAATGCTAAAGCACAGAAATTGATTATACAAACTGTTCCAAAATCCAAATTAGATAATTTAGCAAATGCACCTCATCAAGGTGTAGCTGCACTGATTGCACCATACGAATATGCAGATTTTGATCAGTTTATTCAATCTCAAAAAGAAAAAGAAGGCCTTTCTACAATAATTATTTTAGATGGTTTAGAAGACCCACATAATCTTGGTTCGATCATTAGAACGGCAGATGCAAGTGGAGTAGATGGAGTTATTATCCCTAAGAGACGTTCTGTTGCGCTCACACAAACTGTCGCAAAAGCGTCAACAGGTGCGATTCAACATGTCCCAGTGATGCGTGTTACAAATTTATCAAAAACAATTGATGAGCTGAAAGATAATGGATATTGGGTAGCAGGAGCTGAAGCGGATAATGCTACAGATTATCGCAATATGGCTGCTGATATGCCATTGGCTATCGTAATTGGTAGTGAAGGGCAAGGTATGAGTAGATTGGTTAAAGATAAATGTGATTTCTATATTAAAATTCCTATGGTAGGCCACGTTAATAGCTTAAATGCTTCTGTAGCTGCTAGTTTAATGATGTATGAAGTCTATCGAAAACGACATCAAATTGGAGACACCCAATGAAAGATAGATATCTAATTATTGATGGTTACAATATGATTGGTCAATCAAAGGAATTGAGTAAAGTAGCAAGAGAAAGTTTAGAGGAAGCACGTGAACAACTCTTAGATGTGATTGCCAATTACAATGCAGTTGTCGCTGATGAGATTGTATGTGTATTTGATGCATATGAACAATCTGGTATAGAAAGAGAATACATGTATCATGGTGTTAAAACAGTTTTTACGAAAGAAAAAGAAACTGCAGATAGCTATATTGAGCGTTATGTATATAATTTATACAATAAACATACGACACATATTACAGTAGTGACTAGCGATATGAGCGAGCAACATGCTATTTTTGGAGCAGGTGCATATCGTGTTTCATCTAGAGAAATGTGGCGAGATTTAAAAGAGAATGCAATGACGGTTAGTAAATCAGTAGATGATTTTAATGAACGTAAACCAAGAACTCGAATTTCGTTATCAAAAGATGTACTTGCAGAATTTGAAAAAATACGACGAGGATATGGTAAAAAACATAAATAATACAGTCTTGATATTTAAAAGATGCGTCTTATACAATGTGCCTAACTTATAAAGAAAGGTTTTGTATATGACTTATCATTTTCGACAACTAGAAGATATATTTAAAGCTTTTCAATATAGCCAAAATACATTGGAGAAAGAACAGTTATTCGCAAATATAATGAATGTGATACGTCCTAAACTTATGATGAAGTTTAGAATGCTAGGTATAGATCATCAAGAACTGGAAGATTTAATTCAAGATACCTCGTTAAAGATATATTTAGCTTTACACACATTTAATTTTAATACGAATGTTCCATTCGAACATTATTTAAATCGTTTAGTTTATTCTGTAAAAAAAGATTTTTGGAGAAAACGTTATGCGTTTAATCAACGTCAACAATTGTTAATCAATGAATGTGTAGTAGAATATCGTTTGAATCAAATGATAAAAAGGACGGAAGAACTATATTTAACTAGATTAAGTAAAGAAGACTTGATAGATAGTTTTAAGAAGTTAAGTATGTTTGAAAGAGAAGTTGCAAATTTACTTCTACTTGATTATTCCCCATCAGAAATAGCGAAAAGACTAAATGTAAAAGATAAAGTAGTTTACAATAGTATTCAACGTTGTAAAATAAAAATGAAACAATATTTATTAAAATACAAATGTTAAGTATTTTAGTACGAGTTTGACAGTTTATTATAAGTTTATGTATAGTATACTGGTATTAATATGAGCAAAGGTGAATTGATGTGAGAAAAGTACCTTTAGTTTGTGAAATGTGTGGTAGCAGAAATTATAATGTACCTAAAAAAGAAACATCAGCTAAGAGATTACAACTGAAGAAATATTGTTCCAGATGTAATGAACACACGATGCATAAAGAATCAAAGTAATGAGTTTATAAGTATATACTTTGAAGAGCATGGAGGTAAGGTTATGGCTAAAGATAAAGACGCAAGTAAGAATAAAGAAAGTTTCTTCCAAGGCGTTAAAAGCGAAATGGAAAAAACAAGTTGGCCTACGAAAGAAGAACTTTTTAAATATACTGTCATTGTAGTAGCTACAGTAATTTTCTTTATGGTCTTTTTCTGGGTATTAGACGTAGGTATTGGTAATTTAATTGAATTATTTAGATAAGAGTAAGGAGTGACAACATGTCTGAAGAAGTTGGGACTAAGCGTTGGTACGCAGTGCATACGTATTCTGGATATGAAAATAAAGTTAAAAAGAATTTAGAAAAAAGAGTAGAATCAATGAATATGACAGAGCAAATTTTTAGAGTTGTCATACCTGAAGAGGAAGAAACACAAGTTAAAGATGGGAAAGCAAAAAAACAAGTTAAAAAGACATTTCCTGGGTATGTTTTAGTAGAACTTATTATGACAGATGAATCATGGTATGTTGTACGTAATACACCAGGTGTCACAGGATTTGTTGGTTCAGCAGGTGCAGGTTCAAAACCTAATCCATTACTTCCTGAAGAAATGAGATTTATCTTAAAACAAATGGGACTTAAAGAAAAAACAATTGATGTAGAATTAGATGTAGGTGAACAAGTCCGCATCAAATCAGGACCATTTGCAAATCAAGTTGGTGAAGTTCAAGAAATCGAAGCAGATAAATTTAAATTAACTGTATTAGTCGATATGTTTGGTAGAGAAACACCAGTTGAAGTAGAATTCGATCAAATAGAAAAATTATAATCATTTTAAATTATAAAGTATGATTTGCTTAAAAAGATGAAATTTTACTATTGATTTTTAATTAAGTTTAATGTTAAAATAATGTGGTCGCGTTTTTAGAACGCTCATTTCGTCACGAAATGTTTATGAGTGGGAGGGCAAAACTGAGCCCTGTGACCACATCACGATATCAAGGAGGTGCACATCGTGGCTAAAAAAGTAGAAAAAGTAGTTAAATTACAAATTCCTGCAGGTAAAGCGAACCCAGCACCACCAGTTGGTCCAGCATTAGGTCAAGCAGGTGTGAACATCATGGGATTCTGTAAAGAATTCAATGCACGTACACAAGAACAAGCAGGTTTAATCATTCCGGTAGAAATCAGTGTATATGAAGATCGTTCATTTACATTCATTACTAAAACTCCACCGGCTCCAGTACTACTTAAAAAAGCAGCTGGCGTTGAAAAAGGTTCTGGTGAACCAAACAAAACTAAAGTTGCTACAGTAACTAAAGATCAAGTACGTGAAATTGCTCAAACAAAAATGCAAGACTTAAACGCTGCAAACGAAGAAGCAGCTATGCGTATTATCGAAGGTACTGCACGTAGTATGGGTATCACTGTACAATAATTATTAAATGAAAATGAGTTTGAATTTGAAATAAACTGATAGACGATAGCAGGTAACAGAAACGACAACATATATTGTCTATGATTAGTCTTTAGTAAATTAATATTTATTATTGACATCATCTGTTATCTGCTCTTAACTTGTGTAAATCACACAAGTAAGCGTGGGAGGAAATTCCGCTAAAACCACTAAAGGAGGAACAATAAATGGCTAAAAAAGGTAAAAAGTATCAAGAAGCAGCTAATAAAGTTGACCGTACTAAATACTATAGTGTTGAAGAAGCAATTAAATTAGCTAAAGAAACTAGTATCGCTAACTTTGATGCATCAGTTGAAGTAGCATTCCGTTTAGGTATTGATACACGTAAAAATGACCAACAAATCCGTGGTGCAGTAGTGCTACCAAACGGTACTGGTAAATCACAACGTGTATTAGTTTTCGCTAAAGGTGATAAAATTACAGAAGCAGAAGAAGCAGGCGCAGATTACGTAGGTGAATCTGAATATGCTCAAAAAATCCAACAAGGTTGGTTCGACTTTGACGTAGTAGTAGCTACACCTGACATGATGGGTGAAGTTGGTAAATTAGGTCGTGTATTAGGACCTAAAGGTTTAATGCCAAACCCTAAAACTGGTACAGTAACTATGGACGTTAAAAAAGCTGTAGAAGAAATTAAAGCTGGTAAAGTTGAATATCGTGCTGAAAAAGCAGGTATCGTACATGCTACGATTGGTAAAGTATCTTTCGACGAAGAAAAATTAGTTGAAAACTTTAATGCTTTACAAGATGTTTTAGCTAAAGCTAAACCAGCATCTGCTAAAGGTACTTACTTCAAATCTGTTGCTGTAACTACAACAATGGGTCCTGGAGTTAAAGTAGATACTTCAGCATTTAAACTTTAATTTTAAATATATTAATAGATTATAGACTGGTAGATAATAATTGCTTATTTTGAAAAAGATAAGATACATTTTCTTCCAGTCTTTTTTCAAAAAAACAATTGACATATTACAATAAACAAGTTATATTATTTATTGTGATTATTTTACCTAAGACAGTAGGAGTTAATTTTTAACTTAAAACAATATCCTACCGAGGCTAAAATTGACTTGAACGTGATGATTATTATAATGATCTTTCAAGCACTTTTTGCCGTGGGTAGAAAGTGCTTTTTTTATTAAAAAAGCACCAAAAATAAAAATGGAGGTGTCTGAATGTCTGCTATTATTGAAGCTAAAAAACAACAAGTTGACGTTATCGCTGAGCAACTTAAAAATTCAGTTTCAACTGTTATCGTGGACTACCGTGGTTTAACTGTTGCGGAAGTAACTGATTTACGTGCTCAATTACGTGAAGCTGGTGTTGAGTATAAAGTATACAAAAACACATTAGTTCGTCGTGCAGCTGAAAAAGCAGGTATCGAAGGCTTAGATGAATTCTTAACTGGTCCTACAGCTATCGCTACAACTACTGATGATGTAGTTGCTCCAGCGAAAGTGATCTCAGGATTTGCTAAAGAACATGAAGCTTTAGAAATTAAAACAGGCGTTATGGAAGGTAACGTTATCTCAGCAGAAGAAGTTAAAACTGTTGGTTCATTACCTTCACACGATGGTCTTGTATCTATGCTTTTATCAGTATTACAAGCTCCAGTACGCAACTTCGCTTATGCGGTTAAAGCTGTTGGAGAACAAAAAGAAGAAAGCGCTGAATAATTGCGCATAAAATTTTAAAATAAATGGAGGAATAATAAAATGGCTAATCAAGAACAAATCATTGAAGCAATTAAAGAAATGTCAGTATTAGAATTAAACGATTTAGTAAAAGCAATTGAAGAAGAATTTGGTGTAACAGCAGCAGCTCCTGTAGCAGCAGCTGGTGCAGCTGGTGGCGGAGACGCTGGCGCAGAAAAAACTGAATTTGACGTTGAATTAACTTCAGCTGGATCTTCAAAAATCAAAGTTGTTAAAGCAGTTAAAGAAGCAACTGGCTTAGGCTTAAAAGACGCTAAAGAATTAGTAGACAACGCTCCTAAAGTAATCAAAGAAGCTGTTGCTAAAGAAGATGCTGAAAAACTTAAAGAACAATTAGAAGAAGTTGGAGCTACTGTAGAATTAAAATAATTCTAGTATCTTAACTTAATATATAAGTAAATCATTTTAACTTAGTCACTTTAGAGTGAAAGCGTTAATGATTACTTGCATTCTTTGAGAAATTAAAACCCCGTTATTGTTGATAACGGGGTTTTAATTCATTTTCTAATCAAATTGATGAACAAATAAAGAGGTGAAATCATGAGTCACTATTATGATGAAAATCCTGAAGTACAAAGTGATGAAAAAACAATTCAATACTTTTATCATAAATCTCAGTTAAAACTAACGACAGATGCGGGCGTTTTTTCAAAAGGAAAAGTAGATTTTGGGTCTGATTTATTAGTACAAACGTTTTTAAATGAACATCCACCAGGTCCAAGTAAACGTATCATTGATGTTGGCTGTGGTTATGGTCCTATTGGTTTAATGATTGCTAAAGTGTCACCACACCATCAAATGACTATGGTGGATGTGAATCATCGAGCTTTACATTTAGCTGAAAAGAACAAAAAGCAAAATCAAATTGATAATGTCATCATTACAGAAAGTGATGGTTTGTCACAAGTTGAGAATGAATACTTTGACTTTGTATTAACAAATCCACCAATTAGAGCTGGGAAAAATGTTGTTCATCGAATCTTTGAAGAAGCATATCAAAAGCTAAAAAATCAAGGTGAACTCTATGTTGTCATTCAGAAAAAGCAAGGTATGCCTTCTGCTAAAAAGAAAATGGAAGAAATATTTAATAATGTAGAAACTGTGAACAAAAGTAAAGGGTACTATATATTGAAGAGCCAAAAAGGTTGATTTCAAAATGGTATTCTGATATAGTTATAAAATGTAAAAATTTATGTTCAACAAGTGTGTACTTTTACGCAAATTGAGCACGATAAACAAGAATAAGAGAAGAATCGAAAATGGTGTCATCAATTGTGTTGCCGTTTTCTTTTTGTCTTGTTATGTGAAATTTTGTGTATAAGTTCAACACAATATTTGAGGGGTGAATCTGTTTGGCAGGTCAAGTTGTCCAATATGGAAGACATCGTAAACGTAGAAATTATGCGAGAATTTCAGAAGTATTAGAATTACCTAACTTAATAGAAATTCAAACTAAATCTTATGACTGGTTCTTAAAAGAAGGTTTATTAGAAATGTTCCGTGATATTTCACCAATTGAAGATTTCACTGGAAACCTATCTTTAGAATTTGTGGATTATAGATTAGGTGAACCAAAATATGATTTAGAAGAATCAAAAAACCGTGACGCTACTTATGCTGCACCTCTTCGTGTTAAAGTACGTCTCATTATCAAAGAAACTGGTGAAGTTAAAGAACAAGAAGTTTTCATGGGTGACTTCCCATTGATGACGGATACTGGTACGTTCGTAATTAATGGTGCAGAACGTGTTATCGTTTCACAATTAGTACGTTCACCATCAGTATATTTTAATGAAAAAATAGATAAAAATGGACGTGAAAATTACGACGCAACGATTATTCCAAACCGTGGTGCGTGGTTAGAATATGAAACAGATGCTAAAGACATCGTTTACGTTCGAATTGATAGAACACGTAAATTACCTTTAACAGTATTATTACGTGCTTTAGGATTCTCTAGTGATCAAGAAATTATCGATTTATTAGGAGATAGTGAATACTTACGTAATACGCTTGAAAAAGATAGTACTGAAAATACTGAACAAGCTTTATTAGAAATCTATGAACGTTTACGTCCTGGTGAACCACCAACAGTTGAAAACGCAAAAAGCTTATTATATTCACGTTTCTTCGACCCTAAACGCTATGATTTAGCAAGTGTTGGTCGCTATAAAACAAATAAAAAGTTACACCTAAAACATCGTTTATTTAACCAAAAATTAGCTGAACCAATCGTTGACAGCGAAACAGGTGAAATTGTTGCTGAAGAAGGAACAGTTTTAGATCGTCGTAAATTAGACGAAATTATGAATGTTTTAGAGTCAAATGCAAACAGTGAAGTGTTCGAGTTAGAAGGTAGCGTTATTGATGAACCTGTAGAAATTCAATCAATTAAAGTGTATGTTCCAAATGATGAAGAAGAACGCACTACAACAGTGATTGGTAATGCATTACCTGATTCAGAAGTGAAATGTATTACACCAGCAGATATTATTGCCTCAATGAGTTATTTCTTTAACTTATTGAATGGTATTGGTTATACAGATGATATTGACCATTTAGGTAATCGTCGTTTACGTTCAGTAGGTGAACTGTTACAAAACCAATTCCGAATTGGTTTATCTAGAATGGAACGTGTCGTTCGCGAAAGAATGTCTATTCAAGATACTGATTCAATTACACCACAACAATTAATTAATATTAGACCTGTAATTGCTTCAATTAAAGAATTCTTTGGTAGTTCTCAATTGTCTCAATTCATGGACCAAGCTAACCCATTAGCAGAGTTAACACATAAACGTCGTCTTTCTGCTTTAGGACCTGGTGGTTTAACACGTGAACGTGCACAAATGGAAGTTCGTGACGTACACTATTCTCACTATGGTCGTATGTGTCCAATTGAAACACCAGAGGGACCAAACATTGGTTTAATTAACTCATTATCTAGTTATGCACGTGTAAATGAATTTGGTTTTATCGAAACACCATATCGTAAAGTAGATATTGATACAAATTCAATTACTGATCAAATTGATTATTTAACTGCTGATGAAGAAGATAGCTATGTAGTTGCACAAGCCAATTCTCGTTTAGATGAAAATGGTCGTTTCCTAGATGATGAAGTGGTATGTCGTTTCCGTGGTAACAATACTGTTATGGCAAAAGAAAAAATGGACTACATGGATGTATCACCTAAACAAGTAGTATCAGCAGCGACAGCTTGTATCCCATTCCTTGAAAACGATGACTCTAACCGTGCGTTAATGGGTGCGAACATGCAACGTCAAGCAGTACCATTGATGAATCCTGAAGCTCCATTTGTGGGTACAGGTATGGAACATGTGGCAGCTCGTGACTCTGGTGCAGCAATTACTGCAAAACATAGAGGTCGTGTTGAACATGTTGAGTCTAATGAAATCCTAGTTCGTCGTTTAGTTGAGGAAAATGGAACTGAACATGAAGGCGAATTAGACCGTTACCCATTAGCTAAATTTAAACGTTCAAACTCTGGTACTTGTTATAACCAACGTCCAATCGTTTCTGTAGGTGACGTTGTAGAATACAATGAAATTTTAGCTGATGGTCCTTCAATGGAATTAGGAGAAATGGCATTAGGTCGTAACGTCGTTGTAGGTTTCATGACTTGGGACGGATATAACTATGAGGATGCCGTTATCATGAGTGAACGATTAGTTAAAGACGATGTATATACTTCAATTCATATTGAAGAATACGAATCTGAAGCACGTGATACTAAATTAGGACCTGAAGAAATTACACGTGATATTCCTAACGTTTCTGAAAATGCACTTAAAAACTTAGACGATCGTGGTATTATATACGTCGGTGCAGAAGTTAAAGATGGAGATATCTTAGTTGGTAAAGTAACGCCAAAAGGTGTCACAGAATTAACTGCAGAAGAACGATTATTACACGCTATCTTTGGTGAAAAAGCAAGAGAAGTTCGCGATACTTCATTACGTGTGCCACATGGTGCAGGTGGTATCGTTCTAGACGTTAAAGTATTTAATCGTGAAGAAGGCGATGATACTTTATCACCAGGTGTGAACCAACTTGTTCGTGTATATATCGTTCAAAAACGTAAAATCCATGTTGGGGATAAAATGTGTGGTCGTCATGGTAACAAAGGGGTTATCTCTAAGATTGTTCCTGAAGAAGATATGCCTTACTTACCAGATGGACGTCCAATCGATATCATGTTAAACCCACTAGGTGTACCATCACGTATGAACATTGGACAAGTTTTAGAGTTACATTTAGGTATGGCTGCTAAAAACTTAGGTATTCATGTTGCTTCTCCAGTATTCGATGGTGCAAACGACGATGATGTATGGTCTACAATCGAAGAGGCTGGTATGGCACGTGATGGTAAAACAGTATTATATGATGGACGTACTGGTGAACCATTCGATAATCGTATTTCTGTTGGAGTAATGTATATGCTTAAACTTGCTCACATGGTTGACGATAAATTGCATGCGCGTTCAACTGGACCTTACTCACTTGTTACACAACAACCACTTGGCGGTAAAGCACAATTCGGTGGACAACGTTTCGGTGAGATGGAGGTATGGGCACTTGAAGCTTATGGTGCAGCATACACATTACAAGAAATCTTAACTTATAAATCTGACGATACTGTAGGTCGTGTTAAAACATACGAATCTATCGTTAAAGGTGAAAACATTTCAAGACCAAGTGTTCCTGAATCATTCCGAGTATTGATGAAAGAATTACAAAGTTTAGGTTTAGATGTAAAAGTTATGGATGAACATGATAATGAAATCGAAATGGCCGATGTTGATGATGAAGATGCAACTGAGCGCAAAGTAGATTTACAACAAAAAGATGTTCCAGAAACTCAAAAAGAAACTAACGAATAATAAAATTATAAATTTAAGATGAATAAACATGAGTTGCGTAATTTTAATCTCATCAAGATTTAGATTGCGCACTGATGTGCATCTTATGTATGTGATGTCAGTTTCAGTAAATGTAAATCAATCAAATAGCACAGCTAATCTAAATTGAAGGAGGTAGGCTCCTTGATTGATGTAAATAATTTCCATTATATGAAAATCGGTTTAGCCTCACCTGAAAAAATCCGTTCTTGGTCATATGGTGAAGTGAAAAAACCAGAAACAATTAACTATCGTACTTTGAAACCTGAGAAAGATGGTCTTTTCTGTGAAAGAATTTTTGGACCTACAAAAGACTGGGAGTGTAGTTGTGGTAAGTACAAACGTGTACGCTACAAAGGCATGGTTTGTGACCGTTGTGGTGTAGAAGTCACAAAATCTAAAGTTCGTCGTGAAAGAATGGGTCATATTGAATTAGCAGCACCTGTTTCTCACATTTGGTACTTTAAAGGTATCCCAAGTCGTATGGGTCTTTTATTAGATATGTCTCCAAGATCATTAGAAGAAGTTATTTATTTTGCTTCTTATGTGGTTGTAGATCCAGGTCCAACTGGATTAGAGAAAAAATCATTATTATCTGAAGCTGAATTCAGAGAATATTATGATAAATACCCAGGTCAATTTGTAGCAAAAATGGGTGCAGAAGGTATTAAAGACCTATTAGAAGAAATTGACTTAGATGAAGAATTAAAAGCATTACGTGATGAATTAGAATCAGCAACTGGACAAAGATTAACACGTGCAATTAAACGTTTAGAAGTTGTGGAATCATTTAGAAATTCTGGAAATAATCCTTCATGGATGATTTTAGATGTACTACCAATTATTCCACCAGAAATTCGTCCTATGGTTCAATTAGATGGTGGACGTTTTGCAACAAGTGATTTAAATGATTTATATCGTCGTGTTATTAACCGTAATAATCGTTTGAAACGTTTATTAGATCTTGGTGCTCCTGGTATCATCGTTCAAAACGAAAAACGTATGTTACAAGAAGCAGTAGATGCACTAATCGATAATGGTCGTCGTGGTCGTCCAGTAACTGGTCCAGGTAATAGACCATTGAAATCTTTATCACATATGTTAAAAGGTAAACAAGGTCGTTTCCGTCAAAACTTACTTGGTAAACGTGTTGACTACTCAGGTCGTTCAGTTATCGCGGTAGGACCAAACTTAAAAATGTATCAATGTGGTCTTCCAAAAGAAATGGCACTTGAATTATTTAAACCTTTCGTCATGAAAGAATTAGTTCAACGTGAAATCGCAACAAACATTAAAAATGCGAAAAGTAAAATTGAACGCATGGATGATGAAGTATGGGATGTATTAGAAGAGGTCATTAAAGAACACCCAGTATTACTTAACCGTGCACCAACGCTTCACAGATTAGGTATTCAAGCTTTCGAACCTACTTTAGTAGAAGGGCGTGCAATCCGTTTACATCCACTTGTAACAACAGCTTATAACGCTGACTTTGATGGTGACCAAATGGCGGTACACGTACCATTATCTAAAGAAGCACAAGCTGAAGCACGTATGTTAATGTTAGCGGCACAAAATATCTTGAACCCTAAAGATGGTAAACCAGTTGTTACACCATCACAAGATATGGTATTAGGTAACTATTACTTAACTTTAGAACGTAAAGATGCTGTAAATACTGGTATAATCTTTAATGATACAAATGAAGTACTTAAAGCATATGCAAATGGTTATGTTCATCTACACACTCGTATAGGTTTACATGCGCGTTCACTTAATAACCCTACATTTACAGAAGAACAAAATAATAAAATTTTAGCTACTTCTGTAGGTAAAGTGATCTTTAATGAAATCATTCCAGATTCATTTGCATATATTAATGAGCCTACTCAAGAAAACTTAGAAGATAAAACACCTGATAAATATTTTGTTGATCCAACACAATTAGGTGAAGGTGGTCTTAAAGCTTACTTCGAAGAGCAAGAACTTACTGCACCTTTCAACAAAAAATTCTTAGGTAATATTATTGCTGAAGTATTTAACAGATTTAGCATCACAGATACATCAATGATGCTTGATCGCATGAAAGACTTAGGATTCAAGTTCTCATCTAAAGCTGGTATTACAGTTGGTGTATCTGATATCGTAGTACTTCCAGATAAACAACAAATTTTAGATGAACACGAAAAATTAGTAGAACGTGTATCTAAACAATTTAATCGTGGTTTAATCACTGAAGATGAACGTTACAATGCAGTTGTTGAAATTTGGACAGATGCTAAAGATCAAATTCAAGGCGAATTAATGCAATCACTTGAAAAAACAAACCCAATCTTTATGATGAGTGACTCAGGTGCCCGTGGTAACGCATCTAACTTCACACAATTAGCCGGTATGCGTGGATTAATGGCTGCGCCATCAGGTAAAATTATTGAGTTACCAATTACTTCATCATTCCGTGAAGGTTTAACAGTATTAGAATACTTCATCTCAACTCATGGTGCGCGTAAAGGTCTTGCCGATACAGCACTTAAAACAGCCGATTCAGGTTATCTTACTCGTCGTCTTGTTGATGTTGCACAAGATGTTATCGTTCGTGAAGAAGATTGTGGTACGGACCGTGGTTTATTAGTTTCTGATATTAAAGAAGGTACAGAAATGATTGAACCATTTATCGAACGTATTGAAGGCCGTTATTCTAAAGAAACAATTCGTCATCCTGAAACGGATGAAATCATTATTCGTCCTGATGAATTAATCACACCTGAAATTGCTAAGAAAATTACAGATGCAGGTATTGAAAAAATGTATATCCGTTCAGCATTTACATGTAATACTCGTCATGGTGTATGTGAAAAATGTTACGGTAAAAACCTTGCTACAGGTGAAAAAGTTGAAGTAGGTGAAGCAGTTGGTACTATTGCCGCTCAATCAATTGGTGAGCCTGGTACTCAACTTACAATGCGTACCTTCCATACAGGTGGGGTAGCAGGAAGCGATATCACTCAAGGTCTTCCTCGTATCCAAGAGATCTTTGAAGCACGTAACCCTAAAGGTCAAGCGGTAATTACTGAAATCGAAGGTGTCGTTGAAGATATTAAATTAGCAAAAGATCGCCAACAAGAAATTGTGATTAAAGGCGCTAATGAAACAAGATCTTATCTTGCTTCAGGTACTTCAAGAATTAAAGTAGAAATCGGCCAATCAGTAGAACGTGGAGAAGTATTAACTGAAGGTTCTATTGAACCTAAGAACTTCTTAGCTGTTGCTGGTTTAAACGCGACTGAAAGCTACTTACTTAAAGAAGTGCAAAAAGTTTATCGTATGCAAGGTGTAGAAATTGATGATAAACACGTTGAAGTAATGGTTAGACAAATGTTACGTAAAGTAAGAATTATTGAAGCTGGTGACACTAAACTTCTACCAGGTTCATTAGTAGATATTCATAACTTTACTGATGCAAATAGAGAAGCGTTTAAAGAACGTAAACGCCCAGCTACTGCAAAACCAGTATTACTTGGTATTACTAAAGCATCTCTTGAAACAGAAAGCTTCTTATCTGCGGCTTCATTCCAAGAAACTACTCGTGTACTTACTGATGCTGCTATTAAAGGTAAACGCGATGACTTACTTGGACTTAAAGAGAATGTTATTATCGGTAAACTTATCCCAGCTGGTACAGGTATGAGACGTTATAGTGACGTTAAATACGATAAAGTGGGTACTCCAGTTGCTGAAGCTGACGAAGCAGAAGTGACTGAGTAATTAATGTGAAAGTAACTTGGAACTTTAATTTGTTCCAAGTTCTTTTCTTTTAATATTTACAGAAAATGATAAAAAATGTTGACTAATTATTATATAAAGTGTTATTATTGTAAAGGTTGATGCAAGCAGAACTTTGGAGGATATTTAATGTCTAATGAAAAAGTTGCACGCTTTAACAAACAACATTTTGTAGTTGGTCTTAAACAAACGTTAAAAGCGTTGAAAAAAGATCAAGTTGCATCATTGATTATTGCTAAAGATGTTGAGATATACTTATTAGCTCAAGTATTTAGCCAAATCAATCATAAAAGCATACCGATTACTTATTTCGAAAGCAAATCGGCTTTAGGAAAAGCAGTAGGTATTAATGTTAATGCGACAATTGTTGCGTTATTGAATGAGAATTAGTAAGTTTTTACACTTACTAAATTTTATTTAACCTAAAAATGAACCACCTGGATGTGTGGAATTAAAAAATGAAGAGAGGAGGACATTCAATGCCAACTATTAATCAATTAGTACGTAAACCTAGACAAAGTAAATCTAAAAAATCAGATTCACCAGCGTTAAACAGAGGTTTCAATAGTAAAAAGAAACAATTTACTAACTTAAACTCACCTCAAAAACGTGGTGTTTGTACTCGTGTAGGTACAATGACACCTAAAAAACCTAACTCAGCGTTACGTAAATACGCTCGTGTGCGTTTATCAAACAACATTGAAATCAACGCATACATTCCTGGTATCGGCCATAACTTACAAGAACACAGTGTTGTACTTGTACGTGGTGGACGTGTAAAAGACTTACCTGGTGTGCGTTACCATATTGTACGTGGTGCACTTGATACTTCAGGTGTAGATGGACGTAGACAAGGACGTTCATTATACGGAACTAAAAAACCTAAAAATTAAGTTTAAGATTGTGTAAATTTTACTATCAATTTTTAAGAATATATTATAATAGGAAGGGAGGACTTTATAATGCCTCGTAAAGGATCAGTACCTAAAAGAGACGTATTACCAGATCCAATTCATAACTCTAAGTTAGTTACAAAATTAATTAACAAAATTATGTTAGATGGTAAACGCGGAACAGCACAAAGAATTCTTTATTCTGCATTTGACCTTGTAGAACAACGCAGTGGTCGTGATGCTTTAGAAGTATTCGAAGAAGCTATTAACAACATTATGCCAGTATTAGAAGTAAAAGCGCGTCGTGTAGGTGGTTCAAACTACCAAGTACCTGTTGAGGTGCGCCCAGAACGTCGTACAACTTTAGGATTACGTTGGTTAGTAAACTACGCTCGTCTTCGTGGTGAAAAAACTATGGAAGATCGTTTAGCTAACGAAATCTTAGATGCTGCTAACAATACAGGTGGTGCAGTCAAAAAACGTGAGGACACTCACAAAATGGCTGAAGCGAACAAAGCATTCGCTCACTATCGTTGGTAAGATTGAAGCTTTAACCCTGAGTGTGTTCCGTCATATTGGTTTACCAAGTAAAATGGTTCATGCTTAGGGCATCGCCATATTCTATAGTACTTATTCAGTAATAACTGGAAGGAGAAAAACAATGGCTAGAGACTTTTCTTTGAAAAACACTCGTAATATCGGTATCATGGCTCACATCGATGCTGGTAAAACTACAACGACTGAACGTATTCTTTATTATACAGGTCGTATCCACAAAATTGGTGAAACACATGAAGGTGCTTCACAAATGGACTGGATGGAACAAGAACAAGATCGTGGTATTACAATCACATCAGCTGCAACAACAGCTTCTTGGAAAGACCACCGTGTTAACATTATCGATACACCAGGACACGTAGACTTCACTGTAGAAGTTGAACGTTCATTACGTGTACTTGACGGTGCGGTTACTGTACTTGATGCTCAATCAGGTGTAGAACCTCAAACTGAAACTGTTTGGCGTCAAGCTACTACTTATGGTGTTCCTCGTATTGTATTCGTTAACAAAATGGATAAACTTGGTGCAAACTTTGAGTATTCAGTAAGTACATTACATGATCGCTTACAAGCAAATGCAGCACCTATCCAATTACCAATTGGTGCCGAAGATGAATTTGAAGCAATCATTGACTTAGTTGAAATGAAATGTTTCAAATATACAAATGACTTAGGTACAGAAATTGAAGAAATTGAAATTCCTGAAGATCACAAAGAAAGAGCAGAAGAAGCTCGTTCTAACTTAATCGAAGCAGTTGCAGAAACTAGCGACGAATTAATGGAAAAATATCTTGGTGACGAAGAAATTTCAGTAGCTGAATTAAAAAATGCTATCCGTCAAGCAACTACTGACGTAGAATTCTACCCAGTACTTTGTGGTACAGCATTCAAAAACAAAGGTGTTCAATTAATGCTTAATGCAGTAATTGATTACTTACCATCACCATTAGATGTTAAACCTATCGTAGGTCATCGTGCTGAAAATCCTGATGAAGAAGTCATTGCAAAAGCTGACGATAATGCTGAATTCGCAGCGTTAGCTTTCAAAGTTATGACTGACCCTTATGTTGGTAAATTAACTTTCTTCCGTGTATATTCAGGTACGTTAACATCTGGTTCATACGTTAAAAACTCAACAAAAGATAAACGTGAACGTGTAGGTCGTTTATTACAAATGCATGCGAACTCTCGTCAAGAAATTGACACTGTTTACTCAGGAGATATCGCTGCAGCTGTAGGTCTTAAAGAAACAGGTACTGGTGACACTTTATGTGGTGAGAAAAATGACATTATCTTGGAATCAATGGAATTCCCAGAACCAGTTATTCACTTATCAGTAGAACCTAAGTCTAAAGCTGACCAAGATAAAATGACTCAAGCTTTAGTTAAATTACAAGAAGAAGACCCTACTTTCCATGCACATACTGACGAAGAAACTGGACAAGTTATCATCGGTGGTATGGGTGAGTTACACTTAGATATCTTAGTAGACCGTATGAAAAAAGAATTCAACGTTGAATGTAACGTAGGTGCACCAATGGTTTCATATCGTGAAACATTTAAACAATCTGCTCAAGTTCAGGGTAAATTCTCTCGTCAATCAGGTGGTCGTGGACAATATGGTGATGTTCATATTGAATTCACTCCAAATGAAACTGGCGCAGGTTTCGAATTCGAAAACGCTATCGTTGGTGGTGTAGTTCCTCGTGAATACATTCCATCAGTTGAAGCTGGTCTTAAAGATGCTATGGAAAACGGTGTATTAGCTGGTTATCCATTAATTGATGTTAAAGCTAAATTATTTGATGGTTCATACCATGATGTCGATTCATCAGAAATGGCCTTCAAAATTGCTGCATCATTAGCACTTAAAGAAGCTGCTAAGAAATGTGATCCAGTTATCTTAGAACCAATGATGAAAGTTACAATCGAAATGCCTGAAGAATACATGGGCGATATCATGGGTGACGTAACAGCTCGTCGTGGACGTGTTGATGGTATGGAACCACGTGGTAACGCACAAGTTGTTAACGCTTATGTACCACTTTCAGAAATGTTTGGTTACGCAACTTCATTACGTTCTAACACTCAAGGTCGCGGTACTTACACTATGTACTTTGACCATTATGCAGAAGTTCCAAAATCAATTGCTGAAGAAATCATCAAAAAAAATAAAGGTGAATAATATAACTTGTTTTAACTAGTAAATCTAGGTAAAATACAGCTTGAGCTTATTAATTAAGCATTCATCTTTATGAATTGATTTTTTATCCAAAATGCATTATAAAAGAACTATGAATTCTTTTTAGAACAATCATTATGTCTCATGATAGTGAGTAACTATCATGAGAGATAATATTGAAATAACTTTAACTAGAATAGGAGAGATTTAATAATGGCAAAAGAAAAATTTGATCGCTCAAAAGAACATGCCAATATTGGTACTATCGGTCACGTTGACCATGGTAAAACTACTTTAACAGCTGCTATCGCAACTGTATTAGCTAAAAATGGTGACACTGTAGCACAATCATATGACATGATTGACAACGCTCCAGAAGAAAAAGAACGTGGTATTACAATCAATACTGCACACATCGAATATCAAACTGACAAACGTCACTATGCTCACGTTGACTGCCCAGGACACGCTGACTATGTTAAAAACATGATCACTGGTGCTGCTCAAATGGACGGTGGTATCTTAGTAGTATCTGCTGCTGACGGTCCAATGCCACAAACTCGTGAACACATTCTTTTATCACGTAACGTTGGTGTACCAGCATTAGTAGTATTCTTAAACAAAGTTGATATGGTTGACGATGAAGAATTATTAGAATTAGTTGAAATGGAAGTACGTGACTTATTATCTGAATACGACTTCCCAGGTGACGACGTACCTGTAATCGCTGGTTCAGCTTTAAAAGCTTTAGAAGGCGATGCTCAATACGAAGAAAAAATCTTAGAATTAATGCAAGCAGTTGATGATTACATTCCAACTCCAGAACGTGACTCTGATAAACCATTCATGATGCCAGTTGAGGACGTATTCTCAATCACTGGTCGTGGTACTGTTGCTACAGGCCGTGTTGAACGTGGTCAAATCAAAGTTGGTGAAGAAGTTGAAATTATTGGTATCAAAGAAACTTCTAAAACAACTGTTACTGGTGTAGAAATGTTCCGTAAATTATTAGACTACGCTGAAGCTGGTGACAACATCGGTGCTTTATTACGTGGTGTTGCTCGTGAAGATGTACAACGTGGTCAAGTATTAGCTGCTCCAGGTTCAATTACACCTCACACAAAATTCAAAGCAGACGTATACGTTTTATCAAAAGATGAAGGTGGACGTCATACTCCATTCTTCACTAACTATCGTCCACAATTCTATTTCCGTACTACTGACGTAACTGGTGTTGTTAACTTACCAGAAGGTACTGAAATGGTAATGCCTGGCGACAACGTTGAAATGACAGTAGAATTAATCGCTCCTATCGCGATTGAAGACGGTACTCGTTTCTCAATCCGTGAAGGTGGACGTACTGTAGGATCAGGCGTTGTAACTGAAATCTTCGAATAATTTATTATTTGATATAGAAGACTCCCTTATTGGGAGTCTTTTTTTATTTGAAAATAAGACTTAAGTTCACTGTACTTTTATTTAGTAAAAAATATTAATAAAACAGCCCATAGATAAATACTATCTATGAGCTGTTTCAATCGTTTATATTCTAAGGTTTACGATACATATTTAACAAAGAATTAAAAAACGCTTTCAAGTTCTAAGATTTTAAGAAATTCGCTTGCAGCATATTTAAATGCTGCTTCATCAATATCAAAATGCGGATTGTGATGTGGGGCTGTAATACCCTTATCAGCATTGCCACATCCAGTTAAGAAAAATGCGCCAGGTCGGACTTTTAGATAGTGTGAAAAGTCTTCACCAATCATCATCAATTCTGATTTATTAAAACGTAAATGTAAATCATTTGCCGCTTGTTTAACTGTTTCATAAGCTTCTTCATGATTATGAACTGGTAAATACCCTCTAATATACTCCATGTTATAAGTGACATCATTCGCTAATGCAAGACCTTGTAATAATTTATCCATTTTCTCTTGAATATGAGCTTGTAGTTCTGTATCAAATGTACGTACCGTCCCTTTGCAAAATGCCGAATCTGGAATAACACTATCAGAAGAACCTGCTTGTACCATACCAAAGGTTAATACTGCTTCTTTTACAGGATCGATGGTACGAGAAATGATTTTTTGAGCACTTAGTATAAACTCAGCCATAATTACAATTGGATCAATTGTTTCATGAGGTTTAGCACCATGTCCTCCTTTACCTTTAATGGTAATCGAGAATTCATCTGGAGAAGCCATGATTGCACCTGGTCTTGAATAAATTGTACCAGTGGGATAACCACTCCAAAGATGAGTACCATAAATTTTATCAACATCGTTTAAACAGCCATCATCAATCATTTCTTGAGAGCCACCTGGCATAATCTCTTCACCATATTGAAAAATAAATACAACATTTCCTTTTAATAAGTGGCGATGTTCATGAACAATTTCAGCAACACCTAATAAAATAGCAGTATGACCATCGTGACCACATGCATGCATAAAACCATCGTTTTTAGATTTATATGGAACGTCGTTTAATTCTTGGACTGGTAATGCATCGAAGTCTGCACGAAATGCAATAGTTGGACCATTTTCTTTCCCTTTAAAAGTTGCCTTGATACCATTTCGTCCTACAGGTGACACAATCTCACAGTCTAAATGACTTAACTGATTGAGAATGTAGTTATGTGTCCACGTTTCTTCAAAAGAAGGCTCTGGATATTGATGCATATAACGACGCATTTGAATCATTCTATTTTCTTTTTCACTGGCTAATTGAAACCAATCAAACACATTGACCACTTCTTCCTAATTATTATGAACTTTAGTATAACAAATTCTACTAAAACTCAGTAGTCACTCATTGTAATTTTAATAAAAGACACACTATCAAATATTAAATGAATTATCTTATAACATAAAATGATTATGATGATAATAAATTATGATGAATCAATAACAAAAGAGAAATGATGAGGCACATGGTTCAGTTGTGATAGATAAAGGCGCAGAAATAGTAAAACATTTAGGCTTACAAGACAAAATTGATTTCCAAAGCGGTACATTATTTAAAGCTATCGATGTCGTAGGTGATGATGTCGCACGCACTAAAAAATGTTAGATCAAGCATTTAAAGTATTAAAAGTTAGAAAAGGGTTAAATATTATTAAATAAACATTTAATTAATTTGAGTCATCTATTAGTTTTAATGTATAAATGGATTGTTTTTCATTTTTAGTGGTACACTAATTGTAAAAAAGAGGTGTATACATGCTTGAATTAAGAAAACTAGAGTATAAAGATAAAGAAAATTTAATTCGATATTTACAATATTGGTATGATAACAATGAGAAAATTATTCCATCTAATATTGATGTCGCACATTATCAATCTTTTGAACAAATGGTAGAACAATTGCATCATCCACCCGTAAATATGAATGCCGTTCCTTCTACAACATTATTTTATTTTAAAAATGATGATATTGTTGGTGCAGTAAATATTCGTCATAAACTTAATGATAAATTAAAAAATATCGGAGGACATGTAGGCTATGGCGTCGCCAAACCATACAGAGGAAATGGTTATGCTTCAAGCATGTTAGAAGAAGCACTAAATAGACTAAATAAAATGGGGATACATAAAGTATTAATGACATGTAATCCTTATAATTATGCTTCACAAAAAGTAATAAAAAAACATGGAGGATATGAAATTAATTCGTACATTAAAAAAAACGGCCAGCCAGTAAGTCGATTTGAAATTCTAAATGATGGAAGGTGAAACTGTGAAAGATTTAAAAGTCGTATATGCACTCATACAAAATCAAGAAAGAAAAGTATTACTTGTTAATAATACAGATGGCGGGGGGTGGTCATTACCAGGAGGAAAGGTAGAAAAGGGAGAAACACTAGTTGAAGCTTTGAAACGTGAAGTAATGGAAGAAACAGGTCTTAATGCTAAGATTGGAGATATTGTAAGTATTAATGAAGGTAAATCCACTCAAATGAATGTACATACATTATTTATTATGTTTAAAGCTACAATTCAAAATGAAGTCATAGATATACAAATGAAAGATGAAATTTCAGAAACAAAATGGATGACCATCGAAGAAGCAGACCAAAAACTTACATATTATAATCACAGTTTAAAAGTATTTTTAGATAATAAAGCTACCTATTATAATGAAGGTGTTATAGATTGAAAAACAGGTATTACAACAATCATTTATAGTAAGATATAAAAAAATCACTTTTCTCATAAGAAAAGTGATGGGTGTCAAAAGTTTATAAATAGTTTCATAGTGTTATGAAATCGCAAGGCACTTTACTATGTAAACTGTACCTTTCATTTATAATATAAAGATATCATCAATTGTATATCATCACAATAATAAGTTAATAAAATCTATAAAAAATATTAATATTCAATTGATTAGAACATATAATAATTAAATGGATGATTGCTACTTCTACTCTATTAATTAACAATATCCAAACAATGGAGGTCTATGAAATGCTCGTTTTAAATGAACAGGATCAACAAAACTTATTAGATATGAAAGAAGTGATTGAAGAAGTCGGTCACGCGTTACAGGCGTTTTCAGAAGAAAAAACGGAAACGCCATTACGTTATGTATTACCTTTTAATAAAGAAAATAGATATTTAGTGATGCCAGCTTTATCAGACGAATTAAATATTGTCGGTATTAAAACAGTCACTTTCGCCCCTAATAATCCTAGACTAGATAAAAAAACAATTACTGGATCCGTATTGCTGAGTGATTATGATACAGGAGAAACCCTTGCTGTACTTGATGGTAGTTATTTAACTAAGATTCGTACGGGCGCCATTTCAGGTGTAGCTACAAAATATTTAGCACGTGAAGATGCAAAAACATTGTGTGTGATTGGCGCTGGAGATCAAGCTGAGGGGCTCATTGCAGCAATATTAGCAGTGAGAGATATTGAAATGCTTCATATCTCGAGTCGTACAAGAGCTAAAGCTGAAAAATTGGCTGAATTTGTGAAACAAACGTATCACGTGTCAACAAAAGTCTTCGATGAAGCAGATCAAGCTATGGAAAACGCAGATATTGTTGTGACAGCTACAAATTCAAATAAACCGGTGTATTCTCATTCATTACATCCCGGTGTTCATTTAAATGCAGTAGGTTCATTTAAACCTGAAATGCAAGAACTCCCTTCAGAAACGATGTTGATTGCTAATAAAATAGTTGTTGAATCTACAGAAGCAGCAATGGAAGAAACAGGCGATTTAAAAGTACCATTAGAAGAAGGTATCATTACTGAGCAATCACTACATGGTGAATTAGGAGATATTGTAAGTGGAAAAATATCTGGACGTGATGATGAAGAAGAAGTGACAGTATTTAAATCAGTAGGTTTAGCTATTGTAGATATAGTGGTGGCACAATACTTTTATAAAAAAGCTCAACAAACTAATTAACCACATACTGTATAAAAAAATAGATACCGTATCAGTGATAACGTAGCCATGGCTGATACGGTATTTTTATTGTATAAAGAAAATCAATAAGAGTGATACAAAATATTTCTTCATATTCGCCTCCTTTTAAAAATAATTAACAAATAAAACGTAAGTTAAATCAAATAATTTATTAGAAGAATAAAATTATCACTTTAACGTACAATCTAATGATATATGTAAGCATTTTTATAATATAGTAAATCGAAGAATATGGGGAATTCTAAAAAGACACTATTAGGATATATAAAACAAAGGGAGAAATGACAATGAAGAGAATTGTAATTACAGGAGCACTAGGCCAAATAGGAACTGAATTGGTACTAAAATGTAGACAATTATATGGAAAAAATAATGTATTAGCCACTGATATTAGTGAGCCAGAACTACATTCATTGATTAGTGATAGCCCATTTGAATTACTTGATGTAACAGATCGTGACGCAATGATGGCTGTAGTAGAAGACTTTAAAGCAGATACACTTATGCATATGGCTGCATTACTTTCTGCAACAGCTGAAAAAAATCCTTTGCAGGCTTGGGATTTAAATATGGGTGGGTTAATAAATGCTTTAGAAACTGCAAGAATGTATGACTTACATTTCTTTATGCCAAGTTCAATTGGGGTATTTGGTGCGTCTACACCTAAGAAAAACACATCTCAAAATACGATTCAACAACCGACAACAATGTACGGGATAAATAAAGTTGCAGGTGAATTATTATGCCAATATTACTTTAAAAATTTTGGTGTCGACACACGTAGTGTAAGATTTCCAGGGCTCATTTCACATGTCAAAGAGCCAGGTGGAGGTACTACAGATTACGCAGTAGAAATATATTTCGAAGCGGTTAGACATGGTCACTACACGAGCTATATCGCTAAAAATACGTATATGGATATGATGTATATGGATGATGCCATTGATGCGATTATTCAACTTATGGAAGCGGATAGTAAGAAACTTGTAACACGCAATGGTTATAATTTAAGCGCAATGAGTCTTGAACCTGAGATGATTAAGAAAGAAATTCAGAAATATATTCCAGAATTCACCTTAGATTATGATGTCGATCCAGTAAGACAAACGATTGCAGATACATGGCCAGATAATATTGATACCAGTTATTCTCGAAAAGAATGGGGCTTTAATCCAAAGTATCATTTGGCTAAAATGACAGAAACAATGATACGAACGATTAAAGAAAAGACATAAGTTCATAATTAAAAAGGTGCCTTTGGAATTTGACTCTCTTTTAAAGAATAAAAAAAGAAAAGGGTTTCATTTTTTATTTTGTTTGAATTTTTAGAAAATTTATTGAATAGACTATCTGAGATTGCTATAATTTATATTAAATCTTATTCATGAAATATATTAGGAGGCTTCAACATGTCAGAAAAAGTTAAATTTGAACAACGTGACACACTTAAAGAAAAACCAGAAGGAAATCTTGGATTTGGGCAATATTTTACTGACTATATGTTAAGTGTAGATTATGATGAAGAAAAAGGCGGTTGGCAAGAATTAAAAATTATTCCTTATGCACCGTTTGAAATTTCTCCAGCAGCACAAAGTTTACACTATGGTCAAGCTGTATTTGAAGGTTTAAAAGCATATAAACATAATGGTGAGGTCGTATTATTCCGTCCAGATCAAAACTTCAAACGTATCAATGATTCATTAGCGCGTTTAGAAATGCCTAAAGTAGATGAAGAATTATTATTAGATGGTTTGAAACAACTTGTTGATATCGAACGTGATTGGGTACCAGAAGGCGAGGGCCAATCTTTATATATTCGTCCATTCGTATTCGCTACAGAAGGAATTTTAGGTGTTCGTGCTTCTAAAAAATATAAATTATTAATTATCTTATCTCCATCAGGTGCTTACTACGGCGGTGATACATTAAAATCAACAAAAATTTATGTTGAAGATGAATATGTACGTGCAGTTCGTGGGGGGGTAGGTTTTGCTAAAGTAGCAGGTAACTATGCAGCAAGTTTATTAGCACAAACGAATGCGAATAACTTAGGATATGATCAGGTATTATGGTTGGACGGCGTTGAACAAAAATATGTTGAAGAAGTAGGTAGTATGAACATTTTCTTCGTTGAAAATGGCAAATTAGTAACACCTGCGTTAAATGGTAGTATTTTACCTGGTATTACACGTAAATCAATTATCGAATTAGCAAAAGAATTAGGCTATGAAGTCGAAGAACGTAAAGTATCTATTGATGAATTATTCGAAGCTTACGATAAAGGTGAATTAACAGAAGTATTTGGTTCTGGTACGGCAGCAGTCATCTCTCCAGTAGGTACATTAAAATATGAAGATAGAGAAATTGTGATTAATAATAACGAACCTGGAGAAATCACTAAAAAATTATATGACACATACACTGGCATCCAAAGTGGTAAATTAGAAGATAAACATGGCTGGAGAGTCATTGTGCCGGAATATAAATAACTTATAAAAACAAGCTGGAAACGTTATGACTACGTGGTTTCTAGCTTGTTATTTTTCATTTTAGATCAACTTTTGGGAGCACATCAAAAAGTTGGTTGCCTTCTTTTTTGCATAAAGAAACCACTCTTAACATAGCTTATGTCGAACTAAGTAAGAGTGGTGACGTAAAATAAATAAGGAGCAAAATATTATAACAAAATATTCTGCCATTTAAATTATACCCTTTATAAATAAAGATAAACATTTTAATAATTTTAACAATTAATTATATTTAAATATAAAAATTATTATTTTTTTATTTAAGTAATATAGATAATTAAATTTTATTATGTAATAATAAGTAATGAGATTACCTAAAAGACAACCCTTGACTTAGTGTTTTTCTTCTATTACAAATACCATATACCTAATACCATTATTACTTAGGTAATCTCAACATTTGAAATTCATTTAAATGATATAGATCTTTAGGGGCGTAAAGCCCTTTTTTTGATAATCTTAGAGTATTAATACGATATATATTTGATTCAAGTATAATCAAGAGACCAATAATAAAATAAAGTAAATTGAAAAAGTGGAAAGACAACTTTAAATGATGTCTTTCCACTTTGTTGAGAATAGAAAATATAAGGAATTAGATATTTAAATAATGTGAAGAAATAAAATTAATGAGATACCCCATTAATGCTAATATACCAAGTGATACAAATAATGCAGAAAATCCTCTGCTAATTGTTTTATAAGCGAGTCCTTCATTTTCTGCTAAGAAGAAACTTAATATAAATAATCCAATTCCGATTCCGAATAAAATAAAAATAACGATTAACATGAATATATCCTTTCATTTTTAGTAATGATATGATGAATATCATTGTTAAAATTACTCAATAGCATATCACAAAGATATTTTATAGAATTTTATATTTTTTTAGTGAAGATTATAATCACCGTATTATCTATTAATTAAACCACTTATAGATATAAAAGCAATAAGGCAAATTTTTTGTTATTTTTCAATACATCTTTCTCATTTTTTTGGGAACTTGATGAATAATTTGGACTTCTAGGCAACATTTAATATGAAATAATAGGGAAATCAAGACATTTTAGCATGAATTATATCAACTTAGGCAGAAATATCCCATCAATTAAAATATGTACTAAACTATTAGTTGTAAACATATTTAAGGAGATGAAAACCATGTTAGATATCTTTAGTTTCATTAAAAAAGTATATGATTTAGTAAGTGGTATTCTTGTAAATGGTGAACCGAGAAATTAATTAATTGTTTCCCCCTAATCGAATTGAATATATATTTTCATTAAATACTAGTAAAGCACGCTTTTTATTTAGATATAGTTACTAAATAAGAAGCGTGTTTCTTAATATATAATTTAAATTATAACGAATTAACATTTATGTATTAAAAGTAAACAATTAAGGAATTGTGCACAATTTTTAATCGTTTATGATAAAGTTGAAACACATTCAATAAGAGGTGATGATAATGACTGAAGCTAAATATTCAAACAATGTCTGATTTTCATAAGAAAAAACATCGTGATACATGTTGTATAGCACCTAAAATTAAATATCATGAAGATAAATTTGTATTTTCTCCAGTTTCTGACGATACTGAAACATCAAATATTAAAACATTTATTACAGAATGCAAAAACTGTGGAAAAGTAGAGTTTTTTAATATAGCACCTGTAAGATGATAAATATATAATGAAATGAAATGTTGATACATATCAACTTGTTGTGGACAATAAAAATGAAGTGATGTATGATATTTTTAGAGACTATTCCCTTACATATAGTCTCATTCCCGTTGAGGCATAGTAATGCCAAAGTTATTCAAAACTAGTTTTATATATTCTTAGTTGAGTCATACCTAGAGAGGTATGGCTTTTTTTATAAACATATGCTAAGCAGTTCTTTTACTATACTTAAAAGAACAATGTATATTACAATGAAATACAAAATAAGGAGTGTATATATAAATGGAATGGATATTATTTGATAAAGATGGTACATTAATCGAATTTGATCATAGTTGGGAAAAAATTGGCGTACGCTTGGTAAATAGTTTCCTAGAGACATTTCCTGTAGCGAATAAAGAAGCAACGCTTCGCAAACTAGGCGTTGTTAAAGATACGATTAGTCCAGATTCTGTTATGGGTTCAGGATCGTTAGATGAAATTGTTCATGCGTTTAATGACGAATCAGGAAAAGATGTTTCTAAATGGACGCGTGATACAAGTCAAGCATTAGTAGATAGTCGTGAACCAGAAAATAACTGGATAGATGGCGTTTATGATATGATTCAATCATTACGATATGAAGGCTATAAAATTGGTATTGTGACTAGTGACTCTGAAAAAGGAGTGACACAATTTTTAGAAGAAACACATTCTAAAGATGCGTTTGATTTAGTCATTTCTACTGAAGCGCATGCGGCTGAAAAACCCAATCCTGAAGTTCTTAAGCCACTTTTTGATCATTATGATGTTAAACCGGAAGATGTAGCCATCGTAGGTGACACAAATAATGATATGAAGACTAAAGTGAATGCAAAGTTAGGTTTAGCCATTGGTGTATTAAGTGGTATCGCAAAAAAAGAGGAACTTGTGGATGCTGATTACGTGATTGAAACAGCTGTGAGTGTACCAGAAGTATTAAAAAAGTATACACAAAATAATTAAACAAAAAGAGATTAAAGTATAATGGTTATTTTCTACATTTATAACATATTGGCAGCCAAGGACTGAATTAAACATGGTTTTACACCCATGTTTAATTCTAGTCCTTCTTGCCTAGGTGAGACAGTAAAGTCTGTCTCTCTTTTTTTATCGATGATCTACATTTCGATATGTTTGAATAATATGTGCAATTTTGTCGATAATTGGATCTAAAGAGTCGGGGTTTTCATGAATATCATATTCATTAATATTCACTCTTACTACGGGACAAGCATTAAAATTGTTAATCCAATTTTCATAGCGTTTAAATAACTTTTTCCAATATACCGGATCAGTATTCATTTCCATATCGCGGCCACGTTGATGAATACGGTCGATTACTTCATCATAATCACAATCTAAATAAATTAAAACATCTGGTTTAGGGAAATAGGGTGTCATAACCATTGCTTCAAATAACTCCGAGTAAGTTTTAAAATCTTCTTTACTCATTGTTCCTTGTTCTTCATGCATTTTTGCGAAGATATCAACATCTTCATAAATAGAACGATCTTGTATAAAGCCTCCTCCGTATTCAAACATGCGTTTTTGTTCTTTAAAACGTTCAGCTAAAAAATAAATTTGCAGGTGGAAACTCCAACGTTCAAAATCATTATAGAATTTATCTAAGTAGGGGTTATGGTCTACATTTTCAAAGGAAGTTCTGAAATTGAGTTTATCAGCAAGCGCTTGAGTTAATGTAGATTTTCCTACGCCTACCGTTCCAGCAATTGTAATAATTGCATTTTGAGGGATACCGTAATTATTCATATTTTATATCTCCTATCATGGGTTTAATTTGGTTTAAAATCAATTGATAATCTGATTCATTTTGTACAAAATCTAAATCAGAAGTGTCGATTAAAATCACATTAGCACCGTCGTTTTTTAATGTTTCATAAAATGATAAATAATCCTTTTTTAAATTAAGTAAGTAGCTATCTTCAATTTGATGTTCAAAGCTACGGTTACGTTTAGCAATACGACGTTTCAGTACATCTAAATCAGCATCTAAAAAGATGATCATATTAGGTAATTCAAGATCTTCAGTTAAAATATTGAAAATACGATTGAATTTATCAAATTCTGATTCGTTAAGTGTATTGCGGGCAAAGATTCTATTTTTATAAATATGGTAATCACTTACCACACCTTGATTAATTTTTGCAATATCTTGTGCTTGTTTATAACGATTACAAAGGAAGAACATTTCAGTTTGAAAACTCCATTTTGAAATATCATCATAAAAATCAGAAAGAAAGGGGTTTTCATTAATGATTTCATTTTCTTCATAATAATTAAAGGTTTGGCTAATTTTATGAGTAAGAGACGATTTGCCAACGCCAATCGGACCTTCTATTGCAATAAATGGTTTATTCATAATTACATCTCCAAATGTTAAAATAGACATTGAGTATTTTATCATAAGTAAGGGATGACACATATGACAAATGATGAATTTTACATGAAATGTGCAATTGAAGAAGCGAAAAAGGCTCGACAGCTTGGTGAAGTTCCAATCGGAGCAGTGATCGTTAAAGATAATGACATTATTTCACGTGCCCATAATTTAAGAGAAACCCTGCAACAGCCTACTGCTCATGCTGAACACTTAGCAATAGAACGGGCAGCTAAAGTCATAGGAAGTTGGCGTTTAGAAGATTGTACATTATATGTCACATTAGAACCCTGTGTCATGTGTGCTGGAACGGTTGTAATGAGTCGTATACCACGAGTTGTATATGGCGCGATGGATCCTAAAGGAGGATGCAGTGGTAGTTTAATGGATTTACTACAACAACCACAATTTAATCATCGTGCAATTGTTGAACAGGGTGTGTTAGAAGAAGCGTGTAGCAATTTATTGAGACAATTTTTCCGTGATTTAAGAGCTAAAAAAGTTAAAAGAAACACATCACCGTACAAAAGATGATAAATTTGTTAAAATAGGAGCGGTAAAACAAATTTAAATTTTGTAATTGTGTTCACTGAATATGTATGTTCTAAAATATAATAGCTGTAAGTTGAGCTAATGAAATGAGGTAACGGCATGATTAAACTGATTGCAACAGATATGGATGGGACACTGTTAAATGCAGCACATGAAATTTCAGAAGAAAATATTAATGCGATTAAATATGCTCAATCAAAAGGGATTACAGTAGTCATTGCAACGGGTCGTGCGTTTTATGAAGCAAGCACGCCCATGGCTGAAACAGATTTAAAAGTGCCTTATATTTGTTTAAATGGTGCAGAAGTACGTGATGAATCATTCAATATTATGAATACCTCTCATTTAAATCATGAATTAGTAGAACGAATTAAAGCGATTCTTGATCGAGAAGACGTGTACTACCAAGTGTATACGAATAGAGGGATTTATACAGAAGATCCAACACGTGATTTAGATATCTATTTAGATATTGCAAGAAATGCAGGCCAACAAGGTGATGTTGAAAAGATTAAAGCAGGGATTCAAAAACGTATAGATAACGGGACACTCAAAATTGTCGATAATTACAAGGATATTGAAGATATTCCGGGAGAACTGATAATGAAAGTACTGGCGTTTAATCCAGATCTTGAAAAAATTGAACGTATTGGAAAAGAATTATCGGCCATATCAAGTCTTGCTGTTTCATCATCATCACGTGGTAATTTAGAAATTACGCATTCAGATGCTCAAAAAGGAATTGCATTAGAAACTATTGCTAATCAACTTCATATTGACTTACAAGATGTCATGGCGTTAGGTGATAATTTAAACGATGTATCCATGCTTGAACGCGTAGGCTATCCTGTTGCGATGGACAATGCGATGCCCGAAGTGAAAGCTATAGCTAAATTGGTTACAGATACCAATGAACATAGTGGTGTAGGTAAAGCAATTATAAAAGTTTTAACTGAAGAGAAATAAATAATATTTAAGAGGTGTTAGAACGAAATGAAAGGACTTATCGTAGTAGGAAGTGCACAAGTAGGTTCACATACCAATGCACTAGCTAAATATTTAACAGGACAATTCGATAATCATGATGTCGACGTAGATATTTTTGATTTAGCTGAAAGACCATTAAATCAACTTGATTTTTCAGGAACAACACATTCAACAGAGGAAATTAAAGCGAATACAAAAGAGTTCCAAGATAAAGCGATGGAAGCGGATTTTCTAATTTTTGGTACGCCAAATTATCATGGTTCATACTCAGGCATTTTAAAAAATGCGTTAGATTATATTAATATGGATTATGTCAAAATGAAACCAGTGGGCTTAATAGGTAACAGTGGCGGTATCGTAAGTTCAGAACCACTCTCACATTTACGTGTCATTGTTCGTAGTTTATTAGGAATTGCTGTACCTACACAAATTGCAACACACGATTCGGACTATGCAAAATTAGAAGACGGTACACTGTATTTAAATGACGAAGAATTCCAATTACGCGCAAAACTATTTGTCGATCAAATTGTATCATTTGTCAATAACAGTCCGTACGAACATTTAAAATAAATTATAATAATGTTAAAAAACACATTTATAAAGGAAGAAACGAGTTTAAAGAGCGACGTATGTTGCTCTTTTTTTATTTAACGAGAAAGATTATATATCATTTGTAGCTAATTATAACTTGTACAAGTGAATTGACTTAAAAAGATTAAAGGTACCTATCTATTGTATGACCTAATATTTATTTTTTTATTGTAAAACTTTTTAAAAGTATTGTGTTAAATGATAAAATGCATTATTCTAGAAGTGTATTTACATATAATATTATATGTAGTTTACATTTTAAAAGTGAATAATTTAATTATTAGGAGGTAATTATGAGTAAAAGAAGACAAGGTCCTATTAACAAGAGATTGGATTTTATTTCTAATAAGTTAAATAAGTACTCCATAAGAAAATTCACAGTAGGAACAGCTTCAATATTAGTTGGTGCTACTTTGATTTTTGGTCATGCTGACGATGAAGCAAAAGCAGCTGAAGAAAATCATATGGAAAATACTTCTCTAAATAGTATAGAGAATGATAATGACAAAAATAATCAAAAAATTGACTCATCTAATGAAACTACTACAACATCAACAGAAGAAGCAACAACAAAAGAAGCGCCA
>NZ_KV796485.1:0-87572 GCF_001809205.1 Staphylococcus sp. HMSC069E10
GTACTAGCATTTTTTTCAAAAATGCAGTACTTCTTTAAACTTCTTTGACGTCGACGTCGATGTGTTCTACGCGGTTGTATGCGCCGTGATCAACTGGGCCTACAAAGTCGTTCATTTTCCAACCATTTTTAATTGCTGATGCTACGAATGCTTTAGCGCTAATAACAGCTTCTTTAGGTGATTTACCATTTGCCAAGTAAGCTGTTGTAGCTGCTGCAAATGTACAACCTGCACCGTGGTTATAACTTTGTTGGAACATATCAGTTGTTAATTGATAATATGTTTGACCATCATAATATAAGTCGTAAGATTTATCTTGATCTAATGCTTTACCACCTTTAATAATAATATGTTGAGCACCTTGATCATAAATGATTTTTGCAGCTTTTTTCATATCTTCAATTGACGTTAATTTACCTAATCCAGATAATTGACCAGCTTCAAATAAATTAGGTGTTACGACCGTTGCTTTAGGTAATAAATATTTAATCATTGCATCTGTATTTCCTGGGTTAAGTACTTCGTCTTCCCCTTTACATACCATAACTGGGTCTACTACGAAATATTTTGCACCTGATTGTTCAAATGCTTCGCCAGCACGTTTAATGATGTCTTCAGTTCCAAGCATACCTGTTTTAACAGCATCTGGACCAATTGAAATGACGGTTTCTAATTGTTTTTCGAATACATCCATTGGAAGTGGTGTCACATCGTGGGACCAAGTTTCTTTATCCATTGTTACAACAGCTGTTAAAGCCACCATACCGTAAGTGTTTAGTTCTTGAAATGTTTTAAGGTCGGCTTGCATACCTGCTCCAGCGCTTGTATCAGAACCGGCAATTGTTAATACTTTTTTTAATGCCATGTATTATCACTCCTGTCAATTATTTACATCTTTATTTATCATATCATGTAACTCAACTATTGTTCTAGCATGAAGATAGTAAGGCGATTTATATCACGTTTCAGAGGAGTCCTATGTTAAAATAGAAGTGAGGTGAAAACGATGGAATGGTCAGACATTTTTCATGACATTACAACAAAACATGATTTTAAAGCAATGCATGATTTTTTAGAAAAAGAATATACGACACAAATCGTCTATCCAGATAGAGAAAATATTTATCAAGCTTTTGATTTAACACCATTTGAAGATATTAAAGTTGTTATTTTGGGTCAAGATCCATATCATGGACCTAACCAAGCACATGGGTTAGCATTTTCAGTTCAACCCAATGCTAAATTTCCACCATCTTTAAGAAATATGTATCAAGAATTAGAAGATGATATTGGCTGTCATAGAACTTCTCCACATCTACAGGACTGGGCGCGTGAAGGTGTTCTGTTATTAAATACTGTATTAACTGTACGTAAAGGTGAAGCGCATTCCCATAAGAACATTGGATGGGAACTCTTTACAGATGAAGTTATTAAGGCTATTTCAGATTATCGCGAAGATGTTGTCTTTATCTTATGGGGAAAACCTGCGCAGCAAAAGATAAAATTAATTGATACAGCAAAGCATCATATCATTAAATCTGTTCATCCAAGTCCATTATCTGCTTATCGAGGTTTCTTTGGGTCTAAACCTTACTCTCGTACAAATGATTATTTAAAATCTAAAGGTAAAACACCCATACAATGGTGCGAAAGTGGGGAATCTTAATTGAACAAAGAACAATTAATTCAACTTATAGAACACGAATTAGTGCAAGCAGATGAATCTCAAAATGAACAGCAGTTTGAAAAGCATATGTATGCGATTCATACCTTAACATCTCTTTATTCCGATGTTTCGAAACGACCTTCTAAAAAATCAAAGCATGATTTTACTAATAGTGTAACTTCTGAATCTTCGTTTTCAAATAAGCCTTCAAATCATTCAGCGATTACTGCTGCTGAAATTGAAGCGATGGGTGGTAAAGTTCCACAAACAATGAAGCATCAAACTAAATCGTCTAATATGATGGTGACAGATGATGAAATTGGAAATGGTGAATCAATATTTGATTTTTAATTAAAAATAAGTTAGGAGAACTAAAACATTATGATGAAAGTATTTATAATTTTAGGTGCATTGTGTACGATGATGTCTGTTGGTACGGGTGCTTTTGGTGCACATGGACTTGAAGGAAAACTCTCTGATAAATATATGTCAGTATGGGAAAAAGCAGTGAATTATCAAATGTATCATGGTCTAGGATTAATTCTGATTGGCATCATTAGTGGTACAACTTCTATTAATGTGAATTGGGCAGGATGGCTTCTGTTCTTTGGTATTGTGCTATTTAGTGGCTCATTATATATTCTTGCATTGACTCAAATTCGTATTTTAGGAGCGATTACACCAATAGGGGGCATACTCTTTATTGTGGGATGGTTAATGTTAATTATTGCAACATTTAAATTTGCAGGATAATTATATTTTATATTTTGGTTAGTAAACTCACCTTTTAGGGTATGTTAAGTACTCGAGGTGAGTTTATTTTATGAATGATAAAAATCGAGAGATAGATAGAGGAGATTTAAAGCAAAACCTCTCTGAAAAATTTGTTTGGGCGATTGCTTATGGCTCGTGTATCGGATGGGGAGCATTCATACTGCCCGGTGATTGGATTAAACAATCAGGTCCGATTGCTTCGGCAATTGGTATTGTTATTGGTGCTTTATTGATGATATTAATTGCTGTAAGTTATGGTGCATTAGTCGAACGTTTTCCTGTGTCAGGCGGTGCATTCGCGTTTAGTTATTTAAGTTTTGGAAGATATGTGAGTTTCTTTTCATCATGGTTCTTAACATTCGGTTATGTTTGTGTAGTAGCGTTAAATGCGACAGCATTTAGTTTATTAATTAAGTTTTTACTGCCAAACATTTTGAATAGTGGAAGATTATATACGATTGCTGGATGGGATGTTTACATAACAGAAATAGTTATTGCTACGGTATTATTACTAGTATTTATGTTTATTGCAATTCGTGGTGCAAGTGTTTCTGGTACACTCCAATATTACTTTTGTGTAGCAATGGTTATTGTTGTTGTACTTATGTTTATAGGTTCATTTTTCGGAAATAACTTTTCGTTAAGCAACTTACAACCTTTAGCAAGTAAAGAGCTTGGATGGTTTAATTCCATTATTATGATTGTAGCTATTGCACCATGGGCTTATGTGGGATTTGATAATATTCCACAAACAGCAGAAGAGTTTAATTTCTCGCCAAACAAAACGTTTAAATTGATTGTATACAGTTTATTAGCGGCAGCTTTAACTTATGTCATTATGATTTTGTACACAGGATGGTTGGGTACGAATAATGCGAACTTTAATGGAAATTTATGGTTAACAGGCGCTGAAACACAAACTGCTTTTGGTTATATTGGCTTAGGCGTATTAGCGATTGCTATTATTATGGGGATTTTTACTGGATTAAATGGATTCTTAATGAGTTCAAGTCGATTACTATTCTCAATGGGACGTGCTGGTATCATGCCTAAAGCGTTTAGTAAATTACATCCAAAATATAAAACACCCTATGTAGCCATTATCTTTTTAGTAGCTATTACTTTAATTGCGCCATGGTTAGGACGTACCGCATTGACATGGATTGTTGATATGTCTTCAACAGGTGTATCGATTGCTTATTTTATTACTTGTTTATCTGCTGCTAAGCTATTTAGTTACAATAAACAAAGTAACACGTATGGTCCTATTTATAAGACCTTTGCTATTTTAGGTTCTATTGTTTCATTTATCTTTTTACTTTTATTATTAGTTCCAGGATCACCGGCTTCACTTTCAATGCCTTCATATATTGCATTGGGTAGTTGGTTAGTGATTGGTCTTATTTTCTTTGTAGTTCGATACCCTAAATTAAAAAATATGAATAATGATGAATTAAGTCGTCTGATTTTAAATCAATCAGAACGAGAAGTTAAAGAAATGATAAAAGATAAAAAATAATATACGTAAACGCGAGAGATGAGGGTTAGTTACCTACAATCTCTCGCGTTTTATTGTTATATACGTTTACGTCGCCGAGCGAAACCAGAAACGATGATTTTTGAAATTTGGTCTGCGAATAATAATCCTAATGCAATCGCACCAGCGATAAGTGTGACTTCGAGCATTGTATTGATTGCTTTACCAAATTGTAATAAGACTAGATTTTTAGTTGCATCAAAAGCAAGTCCACCAGGAACTAATGGAATAATACCAGTAACCATGAAAATGATTGCAGGTTCACGTTTTTTACGAGCCATGTAATGACTGATTAAACCCAATGTAAAGCTACCGAAGAAACTTGAATAAATCGTATGTATATTCAAACCTTGGTAGAATAAAATATATACCATCCATCCACAAGCTCCAACAAAACCACACGATAAATACAGCTTTCTAGGAGCGTCAAAGATGACACAGAAAAAGAGAGAAGCTGTATAACTAAATATAAAATTAAATAACCAAAACATGTATGCGTACTCCTAAACTAATATTAATATCGAACCTACACCGGCACCAATACCAAATGCGGTTACAAGTGCTTCTAAAGACTTAGTGGTAAACATCATCATATGACCGCCAAATAAATCTTGTATAGCATTCGTAATCAGTACTCCAGGTACAATAGGCATGACTGCAGCAATAATAATAGTAGCTAAATCACCACTTGGCGCTAACCAATGACCGAATACTGCGATAATACCAATAACTAAGGATCCGACGAATTCTGGAATAAATTGTGCGTGTAATCGGCGATCCAGAATTTCAACAACCAGATATCCAATACTACCTGCAAGTAGAGCAGTAATCACATCGATAAATTGGCCACCTTGCAAATATAGGAAACTAATTGCAATAATGGCAGCAGCAATCCCTTTAAATGTTAAGCTACTATCTCGTTTTGCAATATATATTTTTTCTAATCGCTCTTTTGCATCTTCTAAAGAGATATCCCCTTTTGTGATTAATCGTGATATTTCATTTGCTTGTGAAATTTTAATGAGATTAGTATCACGGGAATTAATTCTAAATATTCGTGGGTAAGATTCGTTATGTAAAGTAAATTGAATGACTGTATTTGTAACGAAACTATTGCTTTCAGGATATCCTAGTTTTCGAGCAATACGGGTCATTGTATCTTCTACACGTGTTCCTTCCGCACCAGATTCAAGTAATATACGTCCAGCCATCATGACGACGTCTTTGATTAAAGTTTCATCTATATGTTCTTGCTTATTTATATTTTCCATTTCATCACCATTCGTTAAGATGTAATCATTATTATAGTAAAAGTACATGAAAATAACTACCTTACATTATAAAACTTAACAATCATAATATGATGAACATTCATATTTATATCTCAATAGTAGGTAAATATATTTTAATGAAAATAAAATTTAATGTAAAAAAACAATTGTAAAAAAACAATTGATTTATAACAATAATGTTTCAGAACATTACAATTCGGTTAAATAATAATAGTTAACAAATCAAAATTGTGCTGGGTAGCGACAGCACTTTTGTGATTTGTTAATGTTCAGAGTAGTAATGAAGTTCTCCCAAACCACACTACTTGAAGTACACTTTGTAAAAAGTGTACTTTATCTCGGAAACTAATTGTCTTATATAAATATATTAATTTATTGAAAAATGGAGCAAAGACTGGCGTTTACTATGCTAGTCTTTGCTCCATTTATATATTAAATTGCAAAAAATTGATCGAAATGATCAGTAGTTAAAATATGGCCGATATAGAAACTACCAAAGTCGCCATAGCGAGCAGTCGTTTCATCAAAACGCATTTCATAAACAATTTTTTTGAATTGTAGAACATCATCTGAGAATAATGTGACGCCCCATTCAAAATCATCAAAACCTACTGAACCAGTAATAAATTGTTTAATTTTACCAGCGAATTTGCGTCCAATCATACCATGGTTATACATTAATTTTTTACGGTCTTCCATTGGTAACATATACCAGTTATATGTTTCATTACGACGTTTATCCATTGGATAGAAACAAATATATTCTGTTCTAGGCAATTCTGGATATAATCTTGCTTTAATATGTGGATTTTCATAAGGATCTTCGTCTGATTTACCAGCTAAATAGTTACCCAACTCAATCACAGATACATATGAATAAGTTTGAATGAAGAAATCAGCAATTCTTAATTTATTTAATTCATTTTCAATTTCATTCAATTCTTTCATTTCTGGACGTAAATACCATAATAAAATATCTGCTTTTTGACCTGTAATATTATATAAAGCATAATCTCCAGCTTGTTTTTCTCTGGCAGTGGCTTTATTTTCGATAAATACTTTAAATTCATTAATCATTGCTTCGCGCTCATCTTCTGGCACCAATCTAAAAGTTGCCCAATCGACAGCGTAAAATAAATGAAGGCTATACCAACCATCTAATGTTTCAGCTGCTTCACTCATATCTATCGCTCCTTTAACTATATTTTCTATCAATACAGATTAAATTTTATCATAAAGAGAATTGTCACACATACTTAAAAGATTACAAATTAATGAAATAGAAATATTAAAAGAAATAAAGTATAATTAAGGTGAAAATACTATTATTTAAAAAATTTGAGGAGGGCATTATGTCTAGTTTATTAGATGTATTACAAGAAAAACTTTCAGGAAAAAACGTTAGAATTGTATTACCGGAAGGTGAAGATGAACGAGTATTAACAGCGGCTACAAAGTTACAAGCAACTGACTATGTTACACCTTTAGTATTAGGTAATGAAGAAAAAGTAAATACTTTAGCTCAAGATAAAGGATTAGATATCTCTAATATTCAAATTATCGATCCTTCTAAAAGTGATTTGAAACCTGAATTAGTCAAATCTTTCGTAGAACGTCGTAAAGGTAAAGCTACTGAAGAACAAGCTCAAGAATTATTAAACAATGTTAACTATTTTGGAACAATGTTAGTATACGCTGGTCATGCTGATGGATTAGTAAGTGGTGCTGCACATTCAACTGGAGATACTGTCCGTCCTGCCTTACAAATTATTAAAACAAAACCTGGCGTATCTAGAACATCTGGTATCTTCTTTATGATTAAAGAAGATAAACAATATATATTTGGTGATTGCGCTATCAATCCAACATTAGAATCTTCTGATTTAGCAGAAATTGCCGTAGAAAGTGCAAAATCAGCAAAAAGTTTTGGTATGGACCCACGTGTTGCTATGTTAAGTTTCTCAACTAAAGGTTCAGCTAAATCAGATGATGTAGAAAAAGTCGCTAACGCAGTAAAATTAGCACAAGAAAAAGTGGAATCTGAAGGTTTAGATAATGTAGTGGTTGATGGAGAATTTCAATTTGATGCTGCGATTGTACCTGCAGTTGCAGAGAAAAAAGCACCTGGAGCAAAAATTCAAGGTGACGCAAATGTATTTGTATTCCCAAGTTTAGAAGCAGGTAATATTGGCTACAAAATTGCACAACGTTTAGGTGGATTTGAAGCGATTGGTCCAGTTTTACAAGGTCTTAATTCACCTGTAAATGATTTATCTCGTGGTTGCTCTACTGAAGACGTTTATAACTTATCAATTATTACTGCTGCTCAAACATTACAATAATGGATTTAGCGAGTAAGTATTTTAATGACATTCATTGGCGCTATATAGACCATTCTTCAGGTTTAGCGCCAATGCAGTCATTTGCATTTGATGACACGTTTTCAGAAAGTGTAGGAAAAGATATATCTTGTAACGTTGTAAGAACATGGATTCACCAACACACTGTCATTTTAGGTATACATGATTCACGTTTACCATTTTTAAAAGACGGTATTCAATACTTAACTGATGAGGTGGGTTATAATGCAATCGTTAGAAATTCTGGTGGTCTTGGGGTTGTATTAGACCAAGGTGTTTTAAATATTTCGCTTATTTTTAAAGGACAGACTGAGATAACAATTGATGAAGCATTCACAGTTATGTATTTACTTATTTGTAAAATGTTCGAAAATGAAAATGTAGATATAGATACTAAAGAAATAGAGCATTCATATTGTCCTGGAAGATTTGATTTAAGTATTGATGGGAAAAAATTTGCTGGTATTTCACAACGACGTGTACGTGGAGGTATTGCAGTTCAAATTTATTTATGTGTTGAAGGTTCTGGTGAAGAAAGAGCTGAAATGATGCATGAATTTTATAAACGTGCCTTGAAAGGTGAAGTTACGAAATTTAAATATCCGGATATTAAACCAGAATGTATGGCATCTTTGGAAACATTACTTCATCGGGACATTAAAGTTCAAGATGTGATGTTCCAATTACTTTATGCGATTAAAGACTTAGGTGGCCAGCTAAATATGGATCCAATTACAGAGGATGAGTGGCAACGTTATGAAGGATATTTCGATAAAATGATTGAACGTAATGAGAAAATGAATCGTTCCTTAGATTAAAATAAGATAAAAGGGAGTAAGAAAAATTCTAAGTGAATTTTAGCTTACTCCCTTTTTAGCATGCAATCATACAACTAAAGTGTATATTTATATTCAAAAATATAAAAATTGCTACATTCTTATTATTTTTTATAGTAATATAGATGAGGTGGATTCATTTAGGAACGATAATTTAACTATAATTATGTTGATTATAACATTTTTTAGGATATAAATATTTCAAAGTTTTGAACTATTTTTGACAAAGTTTTATACTATTTATTGATGTATTAACACAAATGTAAGATTTGAAGTAAATGAGTATAAACATATGTGTAAAATGAAATGTACAAATGTATAAATACGTTCAATTTTAAAACAACATTAATGAATGTTGAAATCATTTTAGAAAGAATATTAAAGGTGAGATATCATGGTACGACGTGGCTATGGGGAATCTAACGGAAAAATTATATTGATTGGTGAGCATGCTGTAACTTTTGGCCAGCCAGCAATCGCCATTCCATTTACTTCAGGAAAAGTAAAAGTGCTTATTGAAAGCTTAGAAAAAGGTAATTATTCAGCAATTCAGAGTGATGTTTATGATGGTCCTTTATACGATGCACCTGATCATTTGAAATCACTTATTACACACTTCGTAGAAAGCAAACATGTTGAAGAACCATTGTTGATTAAAATTCAAGCTAATTTACCACCTTCTCGAGGTTTAGGTTCGAGTGCAGCAGTAGCAGTAGCTTTTATAAGAGCAAGTTATGATTATTTAGAATTGCCGCTATCTGATGAAGAGTTACTAGAAAATGCAGACTGGGCTGAACGCATTGCTCATGGTAAACCAAGTGGTATTGATACAAAAACGATTGTAACGAATCAACCTGTTTGGTATCAAAAAGGAGAAGTGGAAATTTTAAAATCCCTTGATTTAGATGGCTATATGGTTGTTATTGATACAGGAGTTAAAGGCTCTACAAAACAAGCAGTTGAAGATGTACATCGTTTATGTGATAACGATGAGTCATATATGAATGTCATTGAACATATTGGCTCTCTTGTTTATTTAGCTAGTGATGCAATTAACCATCACAGCTTTGATCAGCTTGCTAATATATTTAATCAATGTCAAGACGATTTAAGAACATTGACAGTCAGTCATGATAAAATCGAAACATTACTCGAAATTGGAAGACAACATGGTGCAGTAGCTGGGAAATTAACTGGCGGTGGACGAGGAGGTAGCATGTTAATTCTAACTAAAGAAGAAGTGACTGCTAAAACTATTGTTGCAGCAGCCGAAAAAGCTGGAGCGCAACATACTTGGATTGAAAAGTTAGGAGGATAAATCTTTGAAAAAAAGTGGTAAAGCACGCGCTCATACGAATATTGCTCTAATAAAATATTGGGGAAAAGCAGATGAAGATCTAATTATTCCTATGAATAATAGTTTATCAGTGACATTAGAGCGTTTCTATACAGAAACACGTGTAACGTTTGATGCTTCATTAACAGAAGATCAACTTATTTTAAATAAGGAAGCTGTTAACGCTAAAGAAAGCGCCAAAATTCAACGTTATATGGATATGATTCGAAAAGAAGCTGGTATTTCAACGTATGCACTAATAGAAAGTGATAATTTTGTACCTACTGCTGCCGGTTTAGCTTCTTCAGCTAGTGCATATGCAGCTTTAGCTGGTGCTTGCAATGAAGCGCTTGATTTAAACCTATCAGATAAAGATTTATCTCGTCTTGCTCGTCGTGGTTCTGGATCAGCATCAAGAAGTATTTATGGTGGTTTTGCTGAATGGGAAAAAGGCTATGATGATAAAACGTCTTACGCCCATCAAATTGAGTCAGATGGTTTCGAGAATGACTTAGCTATGATTTTTGTAGTTATTAACAATAAATCAAAGAAAGTATCAAGTCGTTCAGGTATGTCTTTAACTCGTGAGACTTCACGTTTTTATCAATACTGGTTAGATCATGTAGAGGAAGATTTAAAAGTCACAAAACAAGCGATTGCCCAAAAAGATTTTAAACGAATGGGTGAAGTGATTGAGGCAAACGGTTTGAGAATGCACGCAACAAATTTAGGTGCACAGCCACCATTTACATATCTTGTGCCAGAAAGCTACGAAGCTATGAGAATTGTACATGAATGTAGAGAAGCAGGATTACCTTGTTATTTTACTATGGATGCAGGACCAAATGTAAAAGTTCTAATAGAAAAGAAACATCAACAAGCGATTGTGAATCAATTTTTAGAAGTATTTAATAAAGATCAAATTATAACAAGTGATATTACACACGCAGGAGTCGAAATAATTAAGTAGGGAAGAGATATAATGATTCAGGCAAAAGCGCCAGGAAAACTTTATATAGCGGGCGAATATGCTGTAACCGAACCTGGATATAAATCAGTGTTAATTGCAGTAGATCGTTTTGTCACGGCTGCTATTGAAGCTTCAAATGAAATCACAGGTACGATTCATTCTAAAACATTACACTATAAACCTGTCACATTTAATCGTAATGAAGATAAAATAGAAATATCAGATGTACATGCAGCCAATCAACTCAAATATGTAGTTACTGCTATTGAAGTGTTTGAGCAGTATGCGAAAAGTTGTAATATAAAATTAAAACATTTTCATCTTACTATTGATAGTAATCTTGCAGATGCATCAGGACAAAAGTATGGTTTAGGTTCTAGTGCTGCAGTTTTAGTATCTGTGATTAAGGTTCTAAATGAATTTTATGAAATGGAGTTATCCAATCTTTATATTTATAAGCTTGCGGTTATTTCAAATATGAGATTACAAAGTTTAAGTTCATGCGGAGATATTGCTGTTAGTGTTTATAGTGGATGGCTTGCCTATAGTACGTTTGATCACGAATGGGTAAAACAACAAATGAAAGAAACATCTGTAGATGAAGTATTAGAAAAAAACTGGCCAGGTCTTCATATAGAACCTTTACAAGCGCCTGAAAATATGGAAGTTCTCATAGGATGGACCGGTTCTCCTGCTTCGTCACCTCACTTAGTAAGCGAAGTCAAGCGTTTAAAATCTGACCCTATTTTTTATGGTAAATTTCTTGATCAATCAAATACGTGTGTGGAAAATTTAATCTATGCTTTTAAAACGAATAATATAAAAGGTGTACAAAAAATGATTCGTCAAAATCGTAGTATTATTCAGCAAATGGATAAAGAGGCTACGGTTGATATTGAAACAAAAAAATTAAAATTATTATGTGATATTGGTGAACGTTTTGGTGGTGCAGCAAAAACTTCTGGAGCTGGTGGAGGAGATTGTGGCATTACAATTATCGATAATAGAGTTGATAAGCACTCTATTTATGAAGTATGGGAAAAAGAGGGAATTAAACCTTTGAAATTTAAAATATATCACGGACAATAAGACTACTATTATGATGATGCGAGACATTTTATTAAGAAAATATATGTCTTGCTTTTTATTTATAGCAAATCTTTTTTAGTGCTTGAATTTTTAATTAAAAAGAGTAAAATAATTAGAGTTGTAATAAATGAATGGAAGTCAATATGAGAGAAAATAATGTAAAGGTGGGTAGCGAAGTGAAGAATAAATTTTTGATTTGTGACGAATGTCAGGCAGTTAACTTAAAATCATTAAAGAAAAAATTAGAAAAATTAGATCCTGATGCTGAAATTGAAATAGGCTGTCAGTCATACTGTGGTCCAGGTCGTCGTAAGACATTTGCTTTTGTTAATAATCGCCCACTTGCTGCATTGACTGAAGATGAACTTATGGAAAAAGTGACTGCACAATTAAAAAAACCACGTGATCCTGAAGAAGAAGAACGTTTGAGAAAACGTAATGAAGAACGTAAGCGTCGTAAAGAAGAACAAGATAGAAAATTAAAAGAAAAATTAGCAAAGCGTAAAGCAAATAAATAATAAATATCGATGATAAAGAAGCTCGTAAACTCATTTAAAAATGGGTTTACGAGCTTTTTTTAATTAAATATTAAATAAGTCATTAAATGATTCAGCTATTGTTGGATGAGTATAAATATTATCGCGTAATACTTGATAAGGAATATGTTGATCGATAGCAAGTTTAATTAAATTAATAATTTCTTCAGAACCTTTACCATATAAAGTAGCACCTAATATTTCATTATTATCTTTATTGATTACAACTTTGAAAAGACCGCGACCATCGTTATTAATTTTGTGTTTTGGTATAGTATTAATAAATAAAGTGTTTTCAACGTAATTATAATTTAATTGTTGTGCTTCTGAAGCGGTGATACCAACACGAGAAAGTGGTGGATCGATAAATACTGTATAAGGGATAATACCACGATTTTCAGTATGTCGTGAACGATCACCGAACAATTCAGATTTCAAGATTCTAAAGTCATCTAAAGAAATATAAGTGAATTGTAATCCACCTTTTACATCTCCGGCAGCATAAATATGTGATACAGAGGTTTGTAGATGGTTGTTTACTTTTATTTCTCCGTGAGTGCCTAACTCAATATCTGTATTGTTCAGAGCTAAATCTGTATTTGGTACACGTCCTGTAGCAAGTAAGATTGCATCACCAGTAAAGTTTCCTTGTGAGGTTTCAACTGTTGTCAAATCACCTTCATTTTTTAATGCTTTTGTTTCAACATTAGTAATTAAACGTACGCCTTTATCTTTAAAATCATTAATCATGTGTGTGACTATTTCTTGATCTTCTCTAGCCATAAATTGTTTATTATATTCTAGTACAGTTACGTTTGTACCAAAGCTTTGAAACATTGAGGCAAATTCTAATGCAATATATCCTCCACCAATAATCACTAATTCTTTAGGTTGATAAGAAATATTTAATAGTCCTTTTGAATCATATACATTTTGTGCTGAGTCTATACCTTCAATATTTGGAATATTAGATTTTGCACCTGTATTAATTAAAATTTTATCTGCTGTCAGTGTTTGAACTAACTTACCATTTTCATCAATTAATTCTACTTCTGTATTAGATTTAAATTGTGCTTTAAAGTTTAACAAGGTAATATTTTCATCATTTTCTAAGTTTAAATAGTTTTTTTGATTTAATGCTTTGACTACTTCTTTTTTTCTTGAAAAGGCAGTTGAAAAATCGACATGTTTAATACCATCATTAACAAGCACTTTAGATGGAATACAGCCATGGTTTATGCATGTACCGCCATAGCTTTCTGTAAACTGTTCAATTAAAGCAACCTGTTGTCCTTGTGATGATGCATATTTGGCAAGTGTTTTTCCGGCTTTACCAAAACCAATAACGATTAAATTATAATGTGTCATATGTTGTATCCTCCTGAAGTGTATCATTAATTACATCATTAATTGTGAGGGTATCATAAAAATTTAAAATAACACGATGTTCCTTTTGATTATAGTGTGACATGGTCTTTGCTATGTTTCTTGATATTTCACAATCGCTCTGCTCATGACCTGTGAAAATACGCTGTTGGCTATCTTTTTCAAGCATAAATATACGATATAGTACTGATAGTTTAATGCTAGCAGTTGAATGATTTGCACTATATCCACCATTTTTACCACGGGAAGTATTAATAAACTGGTATTGATTTAAAACAGTAGTCACTCTACGTAATTGAACTGGATTGAGGCAAGTTAATTTTGCTAAAGATTGACTACTGAATTGTTGGTTGTCGTGCTTTACTAAAAAACTAAGTACGTGAACGGCAATGTTAAATTCTAAATTCAAATGATGCACCTCCTAAATGTAACTTTATTAGTTACATTTAAATATAAAATAAAACATATGTCAAATTTAATGTTTTAAACACTACTGAATGAATTTATCATTACTAATCGGGTAAACTATAAATAGAAACTACATTTTTAAGGAGTGGTGAATATCATGGCAGAATTTGTACAATTAGGAAAATCTGATGTTCATGTATTTCCAGTTGCATTAGGTGCAAATGCAGTCGGAGGACATAATTTATATCCCAATTTAGATGAAGAGCAAGGAAAAGATGTCGTTAGAAAAGCTATTGATAATGGTATTACTTTAATTGATACTGCGTTTATTTATGGACCTAAACGCTCAGAAGAACTTGTAGGAGAAGTTGTAAAGGAATATCCTCGTGAAAAAGTTCAAATTGCAACTAAAGGATCACATGTTATTAAAGATAATGGCGATGTTGTTCAAAATAACCAACCTGATTATTTAAAACAACAAGTTGAAGAGAGCTTAGAACGCTTGCAAGTGGATTATATTGACTTGTATTACATTCATTTTCCTGATGAGGATACACCAAAAGATGAAGCTGTGGCAGCATTACAAGAACTTAAAAAAGAAGGAAAAATTAAAGCAATAGGTGTTTCAAACTTTACGTTAGATCAACTTAAAGAGGCGAATAAAGACGGATATGTGGATGTTGTTCAATTAGAATATAATTTACTACATCGTGAAAATGAAGAAGTAATGAAATACGCAGCTGAAAATGATATTACTTTTGTACCATATTTCCCATTAGCTTCTGGTATTTTAGCTGGTAAGTATGAAGAAAATCAAACTTTCGATGATCATCGTGCACCTCGTCGTGATTTCCAACCAGAAGTGTTCAATGATAACGTACGTCGAGTAAAAGAATTATCAAGTATTGCTGAAACTCATAATACAAGTATTGCTAATATTGTATTAGCATTCTACTTAACACGTCCATCACTTGATGTTGTTATTCCTGGTGCGAAACGTGCTGATCAAGTTGTAGAAAACATTGAAGCAGCAAATATTGAACTGACTGAAGAAGAAATTAAGAAAATAGATGATTTATTCCCAGTTGAATAAAGTACGTTAAATAAAAGTAATAATGGCTCCTACACCGTTTATATAGGTGTAGGAGTTTTTATTATAAATAAAAGTAAAAAGATGGGGTACATAATAAGTAAATAGAAAAAACACATTAATAATATAAATTAAAAAAGAGGTAAGATACATGATTACTGTATTATTTGGTGGAAGTCGTCCACAAGGAAATACTGCTCAATTAACACAATATGCTCTAGAAGGAAAACAATATAATTGGATTGATTTAACACAATATCATTTTAAACCTGTAAGAGATTATAGACATGAATCAAAGCAAATTGAGTCATACATAGATGATTATCAATTGATTATTGACCAAGTGCTTGAAAGTGATACAGTTATTTTTGCATCACCTGTGTATTGGTATAGTGTGTCAGCATCTGTAAAAGCATTTATCGATCATTGGTCAGAATCATTAATCGATCCTAAATATCAGGATTTTAAAACTAAAATGTCTAACATTGATTTTAGATTAATCTTAGTTGGGGGAGATTGTCCGAAAGTAAAAGCGAAACCTTGCATTAAACAGTTAGAATATAGTTTAGATTTTCTCGGAGCAAAACTAAATGGTTATATTATTGGTACAGCAGAAAGACCTGGAGATGTTATGAAAGATGTATATGCTCTAGAAAGAGCACAGGAATGGAATGCAGTACTGTCTTAATAAGATGCATCTTAAAGTTGAGTGAAAGCGTTTATTAATATACTATGATATAATTTTGTTATTAAATTACAATAAAATGTCAGGAGAATGAAGCATGTATACAGTTAGAAAAGCGACAACTAATGACGTTATAGCAATAAGAGATGTAGCTACAAAAGCTTGGTATAATACGTATTTAAATATTTATGCAGTATCAACAATTAATGAATTATTAGCAGCTTCGTATAATGAACACCATTTAAAAAAGCGATTAGAAGATCAACTTTTTTTAGTTGTTGAAGAAAATAATGAAATTGTAGGATTTGCTAACTTTATCTATGGTAAAGAATTATACTTAGCCGCACATTATGTTCACCCAGGTGTACAACATAAAGGTTATGGAACAAGTTTACTTGAAGAAGGATTACATGAATTTGAAAATGAATATGATACGGTCTTTTTAGAAGTTGATAATAAGAACAAAGAAGCTATTCATTATTATCAACATCATGGTTTTGAAATAGTTCGTTCATATCAACCAGAAATGTATGGTGAACAATTAGATTTAGCATTAATGAAGAAAGTATTATAAGAATTAATCAACTTAAATTCATATTACTACTGATGAAAGCAAGTATGAAAGAGGAGGATGAACTTGACACAATCATCTTATGTAACTAAAAAATTAGCTGAAGAAAAAGTATTTAAAGATCCAATTCATAAGTATGTTCATGTTAAAGATCAACTAATATGGGATTTAATTAAAACTAAAGAATTTCAGCGCTTGCGTCGTATTAAGCAATTAGGTACATTATACCTTGCCTTTCATACTGCAGAACACAGTCGTTTTGGACACTCTTTAGGAGTCTATGAAATTGTAAGACGTATGATTGATGAATCATTTGTTGGGCGTGAAGCATGGAATAATAAAGATCGCCCCCTTGCTTTATGTGCAGCTTTATTACATGATTTGGGTCATGGGCCGTTTTCACATAGTTTTGAGAAGATATTTAATACGGATCACGAAGCGTTTACCCAAGAAATTATTACTGGAAACACTGAGGTTAACGAAGTATTAAGTAGAGTGTCTGAGACCTTTCCTCAGGAAGTAGCCGATGTTATTAATAAAACGCATAAAAATAAATTAGTCATTTCCATGATTTCATCTCAAATTGATGCTGATCGTATGGACTATTTGCAACGTGATGCTTATTTCACCGGTGTATCTTATGGTACATTTGATATGGAGCGTATACTTCGATTAATGAGACCATCAAAAGATGAAGTACTTATTAAAGAAAGTGGTATGCATGCTGTAGAAAATTTTATTATGAGTCGTTACCAAATGTATTGGCAAATCTATTTTCATCCCGTAAGTCGTGGTGGAGAAGTACTATTAAATAATTGTCTTAAGCGAGTCAAACAGCTTTATAAGGAAGACTATCAATTTAAAATGTATCCAAAAGAATTTATTCCATTTTTTGAAGGTACAATTACAATTGATCAGTATGTAGAATTAGATGAAGTAACTGTATTATTTTATTTGAAGAAATGGATACATGAAGAAGATGAGATCTTAAGTGATTTAGCGCGTCGATTTATTAATCGTGATCTCTTTAAGTATATTCCATTTGATGGTTCGATTATTACAATTACTGAATTACAGGATTTATTTATTGAAGGTGACATTGACCCGGAATATTATTTTGTTAGTGAAGCATTTTCAGATTTACCATATGATTATGATCGACCTGGTTCTAATCGACAACCTATCCATTTGTTAAGACGAAATGGTAGTATTAAAGAAATTAGTAGCCAATCGTTAGTCATTTCAAGTATTACTGGGATTAATCGAGAAGACTATAAACTATACTATCCTAAAGAAATGATTCTTAATATTAAAGATTCGGAAGTGAAAGGTTCAATTATTAATTTATTGAATGAATTAAATTAAATATTTGATGATAATATACGCTATTAGTTAATAGCGAGTGTGAAAAGGTAAAGAAGTATTGGAGGAATCATCGTGGCAGAAAATAAAGGGTTTAAATTTAATATTATAAAAAATGATCCTTTAGATGGTCATAAAGGTACAAATATAGGAGCGATTAGTTTAGATAATATTGCACCTGTATTTATCGATGTTGCAAATAAAGAAGCATTTGTTGATATTGGCGGTATGCATGCACGTGCGGAAGTAGAAAAAGGCGTAAAGTGGATTACTGATAAAGAATCAGTGGAAGGTCCAGAGGCTAAGGAATATTGGTTATGTTGGGTGACTACTGAACGTGGTGAAAATGGTCCTTATTACGCGGGCGTCACTGCATGTTATTTACTTGTAAATAAAAGTATTCGTCGAGGTTATAAGAGTATGCCAGAACATGTCAATATGATGGATAAGTCTATGAAACATCAATTTATTATTGAACAAATTGGTGAAGAAAATAAAAAAGTATTAAAAGATTTTTTAATATCCCATAATGAAACGATGTGGAATAACTCAAACGAAACGTTATTCAAGGCATTTGATTAGAAAAAACTCGAGACACTCAGCAGTGCATATTCAATGACTGAGTATCTCGAGTTTTTATTTTTTTAAAGTATCTCCAACATTATAAAACTGATAAACTGATTTCATTACATGATGATAAATCTGTTGAAAAGATTGTTCAGTTTGTTTACTAATAACTCTTAAATCTTCATATTCAGGTTTTATTTTAAAAATTTTTCCATTTTTTAAAGAAAGTTTAATTGAAACATTTCCATATGGCGTTTGAATATCACGAAATGTTCTATCTAAAATTCGACGATTCACTTTATAACTACGTACGCCAAGTGATGAGGTATGTTTTAATATCAACTCTTCAATACGTAATTTATCTTCAACTTTACAAATAATAGTTAACTGAGTAGCTGGTCGATTCTTTTTCATAATAATAGGAGAATAGTATATGTCTAATACATCGTTTTGTAATGCAGTATCCATAAAATGGCCTAACGTTTCTGGTGTCATATCATCCATTTGACATTCTAACACTTGTACTTGATCATAACTTGTCTCATTATTTGTAAATTGAATCGCTCTAATTACATTTGGAAAATCAAAATTTTTAGTCCCTGCGCCGTATCCGATATGATGTATTGTAGCAGCTGGAAAAGGGCCGAATTCTGTCACTAAACTTTTAGCAATTGCTGCACCTGTCGGTGTAGTCAGTTCGCTGTGAACGTCAAAGTTTGTTAATGGTATACCTTTTAAAATTTCTGCTGTGGCAGGTGCCGGTACTGGATATATACCATGAGCTATTTTAATTTTCCCATTTCCAGTAGGAATGGGTGAACAGTACAAATGATCGATATTAAGTAATTCTAAAGCGATACACCCTCCAACGATGTCAATGATAGAATCCATGGCACCGACTTCATGAAAATGAACGTCTTTAATAGACATGCCATGAATTTTTGCCTCTGCATGACCAATCATTTCAAAAATAGACTTACTTCTCATTTTTACTCTGTCATCTAAATCACTTTCATCAATCATTTTAAATATATCAGATGCTGTTCGATGGTGATGTGACTCATGAAAATCAATGGATAAAGTCATTGCATGAATACCTTGTTTCATTTCTTTTTTAAAATTTAACTTAAAATTATCAATAGGTAATTTTTTAAGTTCATGTTCTATTTCGTTTGGTGAAGCACCTAAGTCTACCAACGCAGATAGGAGCATGTCTCCAGCAATACCTGCATGACAATCTAAGTATAATGCATTACTCATATATTTCTCTCATCCTCATTTTTTTCTAACATATTCATAATCATTGCGGCATTGTACCCTGCGCCAAATCCATTATCAATATTTAAGACACTGGTACCTGGTGCACAGCTATTTACCATAGATAAAAGAGTAGTGACACCATTAAAGTTAGCGCCATAACCTACACTGGTAGGAACAGCGTAAACGGGATGGTCTACGAGTCCGCCTACCACGCTTGCAAGTGCACCTTCCATTCCAGCAATGACTATACTTACTTTACCTTGTCGAATTTCATGAATATGTTCAAACAAACGATGTATCCCCGAAACACCAACATCATAGTAACGTTTCACATTAATGCCCATAAGTTCCGCAGTAATAGCTGCTTCTTCAGAAACCGGTAAGTCTGAAGTTCCGGCACAAAGCACAGAAATATAATGTTTTGATTTTTGAACCGATGCAATCGGAGTACAAACAATGCGAGCTTCAGGATGATATTCTAAATGCGGATGTTTTTCTAATACATAATTTGCTTTTTCTTCATTAATTCGTGTAACAAGAATTACATGGTGATGACGAGATAAACTAGTTATAATAGTATCAATTTGTTCTTTTGTTTTACCTTGTCCAAAGATAACTTCTGGAAAACCTTGACGCTTTGCTCTATGTAAATCAATTTTAGCAAAGCCCAATTCGTCGTAATGACTAAGTTGGGCTTTAGCTTCATCAATTGATATTTGGTTTGATTTTACACCTTCGAGCAGATTTTCAATAAAATGTTGATTATTACTCATAAGTGTACGTCCTTATACTAATTTAGTATTTTTTGTATCAATGACTTCGTTCATACTACCTGTGCGGTAACCTTCTAAGTCTACAGTTACATAATCAAAACCTAATTCTTTTAAACGTAACGTAATATTATCTTTATTTTTAATTACTGTAGCTAAATCTTCTTCTGAAACTTCAATACGTGCAATATTTTGGTGATAACGTACACGAACATTGTTGACACCTAAGTTTAAGATATGTTTTTCAGCTTCGTTTACTTTATTTACTTTAGTGAAACTTAATGCTTCGCCATAAGGGATTCGAGAAGCTAAGCTACACAATGCTGGTTTATTCCAAACAGGTAAATCATATTTTTTACTAAGTTCACGAACTTCAGTTTTATATAATTTAGCTTCTTGAAGTACACTACGTACCTTGAATTCATCTCTTGCTTTTAAACCAGGACGGAAATCTTCTAAATCATCCATAATCATACCATCTAATACATAGTTGAAACCAAGTGTCTCTTTAATGTCTGTTAATTTGCTATACATTAATCGTTTACTATAGTACCAACTTTCAGGTGTATTTCTAACAATATTTTCATCTTGTAATTCCGCCATTTCAGTTTCTACAACGTCAATACCTAGTTCATGCCCCAATTCAATAGCTTTATTAAATTCTTCATTTCTGAAAAGTTCTGATTTTACAACGACGGGTTTAACATTTTCTTTACCTAATACATTGATGGCTTTTTTTAATACTAAACTACTATCTACGCCACCAGAAAATGCAATAACAACACTTTCCATTTCTTTTAATAATGTATCTAAAGTATTTTCTTTATTTAATAATTCAGTCATATTTATCAATCCTTTCAATTAGTCTTCATCTTCTACATAAGGAATTGTCAAGGGTCCTTGTGGCATTACACCAATACTCAATTTACGACCATACTGTTCTTCTAAATCAGCAATTGTTTTTTCAATATTTGAAGTAGGATTTAACATTGAATCTTTTAATTGTTGGTCAGTAAGTTCTGAGTAAACATACACATTTGCGAAGGTTTGAATGCTTGCCTGTTTTTGTACTTGCCATTGGTCAACCTCTGAAAAGTTTGGATCATGAATTAAATCTAAGATACCTTGCGGTGTATCAGCCATTTTGAAAATTTCAGCAAATTTACCATGGTCTGGAAAACCATCTGCACATTCTGAAACCATAATAATATTCCCATCTTTTTTAACAACTTTACTTGCCGCACTCATACCTTTAACGGTTTGATATAAATTTTGATCGAGTGGATAACCAGAATTTGAAGCAATGACAACATCAAAGCGATCATCACATTTAAACATGGCATGTTCTTTAACATATGCACACCCTTCTTTATGAGCTTCAAATACATCACCACCAAAAGCTGCAGTGATTTGTTTATCTTTATTTAAAGCGACATTTAACATAAAGTTTGGTTTACACATTTTATTAACTTCACGTGCCATATCTTGAACAGGATTATCTTCTAGGTTTCCCCAAGTCGATCTTGGATCACCAATCATTTTTGCATTATGAAATGTTTGAATGGTTTCAAGACCAGCGATGCCAGGCATGATTCCTTTAGGTCCACCAGAAAAACCTGCAAAGAAGTGAGGTTCGATAAAGCCAGTAACAATTTTAAAATCAGATGCTACATAGTCTTTATTTAAGTAAGCATCGCAACCATATTTACTGTGTCCAACTTTAGTAAGATTTTCTTTTTCATTGCAGTGATTCTGAACGATTTTAACAGAATCAACGATATCTTCTCCTAACATTTGAATTAATTCATCACGTGTTTGATCACGATGTGTTCCTGTGCCATTAATAATGACGAAATTTTCACGAGGAACGTGATTTAATTCTTCAATGAGTAGGGGGACCAGTATATGGTTAGGTGTTGGACGTGTAATATCGCTTATGACTATTGAAACAATATCATCCTTATTTACTAATTCTTTTAATGGCTTTGAGCCAGTAGGATGTCTTAAGACATTTTGAATTGCTGAAGTATAATCTTCAAGGGCCTCGATATTTTGTGGTTCTATGACTGTACTATCATCCGGCACTTCGACTTCAACTTCGGATTTCCCATATAAAACATGTGTTTTCACAGTTTTCCCCTCCAATAAGTCATGATGATAAATAGTAAATTATATGTTTATTACAATTAAAAGTATAGCATATTTAATGCTCGTTTTTTAATTAAAGGAAATTAATAGAAATATAAGTAATTAAATAATTAATCATAAAAAGTAAAATATTTCCATTTTTGTAAGCATTTACATATAATGAAGTTAGGTTGTAATTATATTGAATAAGGAGTGATTTGCCATGAAAGCAGCAGTAGTAACGCATAATCATAAAGTAAATGTGGAAAACAAAGAATTACGTAACTTAGAACCAGGTGAGGCTTTAGTTCAAACAGAGTATTGTGGTGTATGTCACACAGATTTACACATTAAAAATGCAGATTTCGGAGATGTAACAGGTCGAACTTTAGGACATGAGGGTATTGGACGTGTAATCAAAATAGCAGATGATGTGACATCTTTAAAAGTAGGTGATCGCGTTTCTATTGCTTGGTTATTTGAAAGCTGTGGTCATTGTGAATATTGCACAACAGGCCGTGAAACTTTATGTCGTAATGTGAAAAATGCAGGTTATACAGTTGATGGTGCGATGGCGGAACAAGTAATTGTTACAGCAGACTATGCAGTTAAAGTACCTGAAACTTTAGATCCAGCAGCAGCGTCTTCAATTACATGTGCAGGCGTAACCACATATAAAGCAGTTAAAGTAAGTCAAATTCAACCAGGTCAATGGATTGGGATATTCGGTATTGGTGGTTTAGGTAACTTAGCATTACAATATGCGAAAAATGTATTCAACGCTAAAGTGGTTGCTTTTGATATTAGTGACGATAAATTAAATTTTGCGAAAGAACTAGGTGCAGATGCAGTTGTTAACACAAAAAATCAAGATGCTGTTGAAGAAGTTAATAAATTAACTGATGAAAAAGGACTTGATGCAACAGTAATTACAGCTGTAGCTAAAACGCCATTTAATCAAGCAGTAGATGTTGTTAAAGCTGGCGCGCGTGTTGTAGCGGTTGGTTTACCTGTTGAAAAAATGGATTTAGAAATTCCTCGTTTAGTTCTCGATGGTATCGAAGTGGTAGGTTCTTTAGTGGGAACACGACAAGACTTAAAAGAAGCATTTCAATTTGCTGCTGAAGGTAAGGTTATACCTAAAGTTCAAACACGTGAATTAGAAGAAATAAATGATATTTTTGAAGAAATGGAAAAAGGAACTATTACAGGTCGAATGGTAATTAAATTCTAATATATTAATAAAAAATATATAAAGGTTTTATTTCATAGATGCGGAGAAGATAGTGAAGCAAAAGTATTTATTTCTGGGAAATAAGGTACAGTTAATCTAATTTAGTTATTAAGAAATGTTATTTAATGATATAATTATTTAAAAGATTATATCTAATTTATGGAGTAAAGAGGACAACAAATGAAAAATATCTTATTATTTGTATCATCAATCGGTTTCGGCATCATTTTCTTCTATAAATATAGAACACTTTTAGAAAAGTATCATTATGATATTGTTGAACTTGAATCAAAAGCAGACATATTAGAAAGAAAAAAGTAATACCATGATACTAATGGTGACATTCAAAACATAATAGCTTGGAAAAATAGAGTCTGAGACTTAAAAAATAAGCGTCTTAGACTCTTTTTCATTACATAGAAGTAGATAATTAAATTAAAAACACAGGATATCAAGATTTTTTAATTGTAGCAGGGCCCCAACACAAAGACTTTCAAAGAGAAAGTCAACGGGTAACGTAAGTTGGGGAAAGGACTTAAATGGGACAATGAACGCAAAATGACTTTTGTTTTACTGACGTTGTTATGATAACTATTTAACTAATGTTGATAGAATTTTGTTAACTTCAAGCACTATAGGATTTATGCTATAATGTGGTGTAATATTTTAAAGATTAAGGTGAGTCACACGTTGGATAAGAATATACACATTCAAACGAAACAAGTCTTAAAACAAAATGGAGAAAAACAAACATTTGAGTTTTCTTCTCAAGGATCATGGCAACAAAAACATGCCGATTATATTCGATATCAAGAACAAATTGAAAGTGCAATTGTTAATGTAACAATTAAAATTGAAGACAATGGCGTGAAGTTGATACGTAAAGGTGATATCAATATGAACTTACACTTCGTTGAAGGTAAGGACACTACAACACTTTACACTATACCAGCAGGACGCATTCCATTAATAGTAAGAACTAAGAATATTTTACATTTTGTAAATGAAAATGGTGGGAAATTAAAAATACAATACGAATTACATCAAAATGACGAAAAAATGGGCTCATATCAATATGAAATTAAGTATAAGGAGATAGGCGAATGAATATTATTGAAAAAGTAAAGAAAACTTTAATACAAGAAATTGAAGCAAGTATAAAAAAAGCAAATCTAGCAGAAGATATTCCTGAAATTAAAGTTGAAATCCCTAAAGATACTAAAAATGGAGACTATTCTACTAATATTGCAATGGTCTTAACTAAAATTGCTAAACGTAATCCACGCGATATTGCTCAAGCTATTGTAGACAATTTAGATACAAGTAAAGCAAATGTAAAACAAGTAGATATCGCTGGGCCAGGATTTATCAATTTTTATTTAGATAATCAATATTTAACAGCTGTCATCTCAGAAGCAATTCAAAAAGGTGATAAATTTGGTTATGCAGAAGAACCAAAAAACAAAAAAATATTATTAGAATATGTATCAGCAAATCCAACTGGTGACTTACATATTGGACATGCTCGAAATGCTGCTGTAGGTGATTCACTAGCAAATATTTTAATTGCAGCAGGTTACGATGTAACACGTGAATATTATATTAATGATGCTGGTAATCAAATTACAAATTTAGCACGTTCAATTGAAACACGCTTCTTTGAGGCATTAGGGGATACAAGTCATGAAATGCCAGCTGATGGGTATAATGGTAAAGACATAGTCGAAATTGGTAAAGACTTAGCCAAAAAACATCCAGAAATGAAAGATTACTCTGATGAAGAACGCTTAAAAACATTTAGACAACTGGGTGTTGATTATGAAATGGATAAATTGAAAAAAGATTTATCAGATTTTAATGTTCATTTTGATAATTGGTTTAGTGAAACATCACTATACGAAAATGGTGCGATTGATAATACATTAGAAAAAATGCATGAGTTAGGCTATACGTATGAAGCAGATGGTGCCACTTGGTTACGTACGTCAGACTTTAAGGATGATAAAGATAGAGTACTAATCAAAAAAGATGGTAACTATACGTACTTTACACCTGATACAGCGTATCACTACAATAAAATTAATCGTGGCAATGATATTTTAATTGATTTAATGGGTGCAGATCATCATGGTTATATTAATCGTTTAAAAGCAAGTTTAGAAACATTTGGTGTAGATAGCGATCGTTTAGAAATTCAAATTATGCAAATGGTTCGTTTAATGCAAAATGGCGAAGAAGTTAAAATGAGTAAACGTACAGGTAATGCAATTACGTTACGTGAAATTATGGATGAAGTAGGCATTGATGCGGCGCGCTATTTCTTAACAATGCGTAGTCCTGATTCGCACTTTGATTTTGATTTGGAACTTGCAAAAGAGCAATCGCAAGATAATCCAATTTATTATGCACAATATGCACATGCACGTATTTGTTCAATTTTAAAACAAGCTAAAGAAAAAGGTATTGAAATAGACAAAAACGCTGATTTTAGTACCATTACAAATGAAAAAGCGATTGATTTGTTGAAGAAAGTAGCAGAGTTTGAGCCTACAATTGAAAGTGCTGCTGAAAGTCGTGCACCACATCGATTAACTAATTATATTCAAGACCTAGCTTCAGCATTCCATAAATTCTATAATGCTGAAAAGGTATTATCTGATGATATTGAAAAAACAAAAGCACATGTTGCTCTTATTGAAGCTGTTAAAATTACATTACACAATGCATTAGCATTAGTGGGTGTATCAGCACCAGAATCAATGTAATATAGATACTTTTAAGTTAAAAAGCACCTTTACGAATACTTATTTGTGAAGGTGTTTATTTTCTATAGAAAGGTAAAAAGATGTCAATGATGACTACAGAACAACTTTACAAAGCATTATTAAAACATATGGGGCCTCAAGGATGGTGGCCAGCAGATACACGTGAAGAGATGATATTAGGTGCTATATTAGTTCAAAATACAAACTGGAATAATGCTGCACTTTCTCTTAGACGGCTGAAAGAAGCAACCCATTTTGAACCGCAAAACATATTAAATCTGCCGATAGAAGAACTAAAAATATTAATCCGCTCTAGTGGTTTCTATAACAATAAATCAAAAGCAATTTCTACATTATTCAACTGGTTAAATCAATATCAGTTTGATTATTGCAAGATTAATGAAGTATATGGAGAACATTTAAGAAATGAATTACTTAAGCTACACGGTATTGGAAGTGAAACAGCAGATGTATTGCTAGTTTATATTTTTGAGAGGGTCGAATTTATTCCTGATCATTATACACGTCGATTATATAAAAAACTCGGTTATGCCAATACTGAGAATTACGATAAATTAAAAAGATATGTAGAATTACCTTCAAACTTTACAAATCAAGATGCAAATGAATTTCATGCTTTACTAGATAACTTTGGAAAAAATTATTTTAATGGTTCCATTGAACAAAGATATCATTTCTTAGATCAATATTTTACAAAAATGGATTGACCTTGACGTGACGTCATAGCTTAGTCTCTTTTATAGAGAGATGAAAAGAGTAGTGAATCAAATAGATTAAGAAAAAGGCAGGATGTCAGAATGGAAAATCAGGCATATTTTACACCCAATGACGTGAGTCAAATTACCGAAGTAACTAAACGCACACTTCATTATTACCATGAAATCGAGTTGCTTGTGCCCACTTATATTGCATCTAATGGTTATCGTTATTATTCTTCTAAGGACATCTCTAAATTACAGACCATTCAATTTCTAAGGGAACTGAATTTATCATTAGCAGATATTCAACTTTATTTTAGTAACAGTATAGAAGAGAAAAATATAATATTAGAAAATAATTATCAGCGTATTGTTGCACAAAGAGATCAATTAAACAAAATGATTCATTTTCTTAATCATCATCTCGTTAATCATAGAAAAGAGGAGATTAATATGAGTAAATGGAATAATGATAATATACAGAATCAATATGAGAAAGAAGCTGAAATGAAATATAGTCATACTCCTTATTATCAAGCTTTTAAAGAGAATCAAAAACGATTGAATTCTACAGAAAAACAACAAAAAAATAAGAAAACAATGGAGAGGTTACATTCATTCTTTGATAAAATGAATGAATTATTTATTGCAAACTATAAAATAAATCATGTACAGGTTAAACAAGCAATTTCTGAACTAAAAGATATTCTTCGAACACAAGTACCTAACGTAGATGAACAATTTTTAGAATATATTGCCTCGATTTATGAGAATGATGAGCGATTTGCTAAAACAATTAATAACAAACGACACGATAATTTAAATCAGTATATTGCTGATGCGATTCGAAATGATATTTAATAAAAGATGTTTTTAAGTTCTATAATATGTGATGATATATATATATATAATATATCTGATGAATAAAAGGAGCTTAAACATGATAGAAGCGTTCAAATTATTTTGGCAAAATTATTTTAATATAAAAAGTCGAACTAGAAGACGCCATTATTGGTTTGCTATTTTAGCTAATTGTATTATTTTAGTGATTATGAGTTTACTTTTTAATATCATTACTTTGGGGTTAAATGGAGGGCATACATTTTTTGATATTGTGTATGAAATCATTGATATCATTATTTTTATAGGAACGTTTACGATGACGGTACGTCGTTTACATGATACAGGGCACACAATGGTTCTACCTCTTATTATTTTAATTTTTACATCAATCAGAAAAATTTCAAGTATTGTAGATAGAACATACGGTATTTCAATTGATGGTTTTTTCAACGGAATGATTGCGCTTGAATTAGGAATTATGGTGGCAGCGATGTCTTTAGTCTTACTTATTATTCTTGTGATTACTTTTGCATTTACAATAAAAGATAGTGATGAGGGGACAAATAAGTATGGCCCAAATCCTAAAATAGCTACTGTATAGTATGAAAACAGGAAGGATACAGAATGTATTTTGAAATCTGTTTCCTTCTTTTTTTATTTTGAAATAGAATTAAATCATTAAGTTTAACCAATAATATAAAATTACACAATAAAAATTTATAGAATTAAATTAATGATATAAATAATTTGGTATGATAAATATATGAAATAAACAAAATTGTGAAAGGAAGGTATTGTTTATAAATGAACAATAAGAAGCTGTGGATTATTTTATTTACATTAGTATTAGTTTTAGCAGCATGTGGACAAAATCAATCGAGTGAAAAAGGACATCATTCTACGCATTCAACTGAGCAAAAAACAACGGATCACAATAATAATACTCATACATATCATCGTATTATATCTTTGATTCCAAGTAATACTGAAATATTATATAGACTTGGTCTTGGAAAAAATATTATAGGTGTATCAACAGTTGATGATTATCCAAAAAACGTGAAAAAAGGCAAGCAACAATTTGATGCAATGAATTTAAATAAGGAAGCACTCTTAAAAGCTAAACCTGATTTGATTTTAGCTCATGAATCTCAAAAATCATCTGCTAAAAAAACACTTGATAGTTTAGCTGATAGTGGTGTGAAGGTAGTATATGTTAAAGACGCTCAGTCTTTAAATCAAGTCTACGATTCATTTGAGCAAGTAGGTAAAGTGACGCATCGTGAAAAAGAGGCGAAACAGTTAGTCAAAGAAACAAAAGATAATGTTCAAAAAGTAATTGAATCCATTCCAGCACATCATAAAAAACAGAGTGTTTTTATAGAAGTGTCTTCAAAACCCGAAATATATACAGCAGGAAAAGAAACCTTTTTCAATGATATGATAGAAAAACTAGATACAAAAAATGTATTTTCAAATGTTAGTGGATGGAAAGCAGTAGATAAAGAAAGTATTATTAGAAAAAATCCTGATATTTTAATTTCAACTGAAGGTATTTCAAAAGAAGAATATTATGAAGTGATTAAAGAACGTGATGGTTTCTCTGAAGTCAACGCAGTAAAAAATGAACGTGTGGAAACAGTCAATGGTGACGAAATTTCACGACCAGGACCTCGTATTGATGAGGGTATGAAAGAATTACGTGATGCAATTTATAAACGTTAAAACGTTAAGATGAGAGACTTTTCAAAAGCCTACAACGATATTGACAATGTTGTAGGCTTTTTATACAACATATATTCTTGTAAGTTTAGCAAAGCAGAGAAAGAATCATTTTGTAATCTTATTTTAATTAGTAGTAAGGATATATTCATTGTAATATAAGAAATAAATAATAATTGAAATGTGAGTGGAAATGAAACGACATCTATATTTAACATTTTCAGTTTGGACACTTTGCTTATGTATTATAATAGCTATAAGTCTTTTTTGGGGTTTAGGGTCATTACATCAAGCATTTAATCAAATGATTTTTTTAAAAGTTAGAGTTCCTAGAACATTTGAGGCGCTTATGGTAGGAGCCATATTAACGTTGACGGGTCAATTATTTCAAACGGTATTAAATAATCCTTTAGCAGATAGCTTTACACTTGGTTTAGCGAGTGGAGCGACTTTTGGATCAAGTTTAGCTATATTTTTAGGTGTATCTTTTCTATTTATTCCAATTTTTTCTATCATTTTTAGTATCACGACACTTTTACTTGTTGTTATAATGACAATCGTATTGTCTAGAAATTTTCCAATTAGAGTACTCATCATATCTGGACTTATGGTAGGCGCTTTTTTTAATGCATTAATATATATACTTACACTCATTAAACCAGAACGTACGAATCGTATGTTAGCCTATTATTTCGGAGGATTTGCGAATGCCGAAATGAATGAGCTCGTTTATATTACAATGGTTTCTTTGCCAATCATTATTGTGATATATAGTTTAGTTACACCAATTAAGCTCTTGCAATTAGGAGAAGCTAAAAGTAAGTCTCTAGGGTTAAATGTGCAATGGATAACATTTATTGTACTTTTGTTAACATCTATTATGACAGCTGTAGCAGTAGCGTTTATAGGTGTTATAGGTTTTATTGGCATCATTGTACCTCAATTAATTAGACGATATTATTTTCAATATTGTCTTGCTATACAAATGACATTAAACATATTGATAGGTGCATTAACGATGCTATTCGCTGATGTTGTAGGGAAGATTGTTATCAATCCAGTGCAAATTCCAGCAAGTATTATTTTATCACTTGTTGGGATACCCATATTATTTTATATTTTAGTCACTCAATCTAATACAACACGTTAGTGAAGTGAACAAAAATTATTAAAATAAGAATAATTATAGTGATAAGAGGTAAATAAAAATGGACTTAAGCCAAATCAAAGCAGTTGTGTTCGATTTAGAAGGCACATTATTGGATAGAACTAAGTCTCGAGATAAATTTATAGAAGAACAATATGAACGTTTTCATGATTATTTTGTACATGTACAACTTGCTGACTTTAAACATAAATTTATAGAATTAGATGATGATGAAGATAACGATAAACCTTATGTATATAAGGAGATAATAAAACAATTTCACATCGATAGATTGAAATGGAAAGATTTATTTCATGATTTCGAAATGCATTTCTATCGATATGTATTTCCATACTACGATACATTATACACACTTGAAAAGTTGTCAGAGCATGATTATTTACTCGGTGTAATTGCAAACGGGAAATCAAAGATTAAACAATTTCGGATTTATTCATTAGGAATAGAACACGTGATTAATTATTTATCAACTTCTGAAACAGTAGGTTATCGCAAACCTCACCCACGTATTTTTGAAGATATGATTGATCAACTCGGCGTTTTACCAGAAGAAATTATGTATGTTGGAGATGATGCCTTAAATGATGTTGCTCCTGCACGTGCTATGGGAATGGTAAGCGTTTGGTATAAACAAGAAAATGCTGAATTAGAACCTTTAGAAGAAGAAGTAGATTATATCATTACAACAATAGAAGAGCTCTTAACGATTTTATCCATAAATAAACAAAAAAAAGGAGATAATTAAATGGAATTATTTACAAGAAAAGGTGGATTTACATTAAATTACAATACTATGGGACAAGGATACCCAGTAGTGCTTGTACATACTGCGTTTGAAAATGCTTCAATTTTTCAAAATTTAGCTCATGCACTTTCAAAAACATTTCAAGTCGTATTATTGGATTTACGTGGTCATGGATATTCAGATAAACCACGACATATTAAATTCAATGAATTTGCAGATGATATTATTTTATTATTAGATTATCTCTACATAGATCAAGCGGCTTTTATTGGCCATGAAATGGGTGCTACAATTATTGCGCATTTATCAAAGCAATATCCAGAGTATGTCTCTTCGTTAACAATGATCAATCCGACATCTATTGAAGGAGAGTTACCAGAAGAACGATTGTTTAGAAAATATGCACATAAAATCCGTAACTGGAATGAAGATAAACAAGAGAAGTTTTTAGATAAACATCGCTATTATAAACATCGTAAAGTGAATAAGTTCTTAAAAAATGTCGAAGATACTAATTCAATTTCTACTAAAGAAGAGACAGAAGCAGTAGATGAAGTATTTAAACAAAGAGGAATTGCAGAAGTATTTGAGTACATCACTAAACCCACATTTATAGTTGCAAGTGCGTATGGAGAAAGAATAACATCTCTTGAATCTAAAGAAGTAGCAGATTTAATAGGAAATGTACATTTTGAAGTGTATTCGAAGTCAAGCATGTATCCTTTTGAAGAAGAACAAGAGAAGTTTATCCATGATGTGACACCTTTTATAAAAAAACATATGCCTCAACACTAAATAATATTATTTACCAAAATGAATGGATTATAAAAAAGGAATATTTTGTAATGTTTTTGTAATATTCCTGTTATTTTTGTAATGGATAGGGTATACTGTAATTAAGCATAAAAGAAAAAGGAGCGAGTGCTTATGAAAAAGTTAGCAACAGCCCTATTAGTTTCAGGACTAGTAATGACAGGAGTAGGCTATAATCATGCTGAAGCAGCTAGTGGTAATTCGATTCAGACTGTACAACAATTAACTCAAGGTCAAAAAACATTAGAAAATGTGACAATAGGTGAATCAATTAAAAATGTTATTAATCACTATGGCACACCTATTTATTCATATAATCCAAATAATCAAGAAAAATATTATGAATTCCATACAAATAAAGGCGTATTAGTTGTTACTGCCATCGGTAAAAAAAATACTGGTTATGTGACTAGAGTATCAATGACTTATAATCAAGCCAATGGTCCAACTTATCAAAAAGTAGCACAAAGCGTAGGTAAAAAAGCCATTAAACGTGTTCAATATAATAGTGTAAGTGGCAATTTTGCTTATATTCAAAACGGTAAAACAAGCTATCAATTTGGTTCAAGATCACCTAAAGACAAAGTATTAAAATTATATCGTATTGATATTAATAAATAATGTAATGAAGTAGTTAGTTAAAGTGACGTATAATCCATTTCATTTAAAAGGTAATGAAATATATAGAAGTAGGATAACGAATTCAATCTGGGATTCGCTATCCTACTTCTTTTTATGAAAAGAAATCAATTGAAATCTATGATAAAATGTTGAAATGAATAAATTGAATGTATTTTAAAACTTACATTTGATAAAGGAGCAACATATGCGATCAAACGATAAAGTATTACTTGAAAATGTGAATGATTATTTTACTCATAAAGGCATGCCCCCTAAACTTATCGATGACATTAAAGAAAATATACGTAATGACTTTAAAAAATCTGAAGAAAAAAAGCAAGATTATCTTGATTTTAGAGGGAAATCAACGGCTCAAATTATCCTAATTATTCAACGAAATTTATTTGGTTTACAATTGAATCCTATTATATTTTTTATTATCAATTTTATTTTAATTTCATATTTATATGATAAGCAATACGTTCCATTCCAAGCTGCAACTATATTATCTTTGTTTTATTGTATTGTTATTTTCCCGATTACTATTTTTATTCATATACAAATTGCTCGAAAAAAATATTTATATAGTAATCGCACAGAGATAATCATAGGCTATATGATTGCAATTATTGCTTTAATTCTTATTATTATGCGTGCATTTAATCTCACTATAGGCATTGTTCCTATTACTATGTATAGTCATCAATTTATTTTCTTTATGGGACTTATAATGAGTTTATGCGGGGTTATTTTTAAAAGATTAGAATATACAGCAGTAGGTTTATTATTCTCTCAAAAGACGATTGATGCTGTTATTGTAAATTCAAATGTCGCTCAAACTGTTTCACTTATCATTTGGATTATTATCGTCGTACTAATTGTTACATATACTATACGATTATCATCTAGAAGAAGTATTTAATAAAATATATGATTTTAACTCAACCCTGATTAATAGGGTTGAGTTTTTTTATTTAAATTATATAAAAATTTTTAAATAAAAAAATAATTAATTGTATACATGTTTATAGCGTTAAATATGTTTTAGTGGGTATAGTAAATACTAAGGGAGGTGCCGATATGAAAAAAATTGAAACGTCTAATCAAATAAAGATAGCTTATCAAGATGCAGGTACAGGCATTCCCGTTATTTTAATTCATGGTTTAGATGGTAATTTAGCTGGGTTTTACTCATTAAAAAAAGAGTTGAAAAAACACTATAGAGTCATTGTTTATGATGTGAGAGGTCATGGGAAATCTACACATCCTACGAGTTATAACTTAAATGATCACATTAAAGATTTAATTATGTTAATGCAACAATTAGGTATTAAAAGCGCACATTTATTAGGACATGATATGGGTGGAATTATTGCACAAGCTTTTACCGAAAAATATAAAGAGAAAGTGCGATCTTTAACAATTATATCTTCTAAATCTGAAGATATTGTCCATGGTTTTACAAAATTAATGATTGAGCACCAAGATAAAGTAGCGGGGTTTAATAAATCTGAAGCGTTACTTATATTATTTCCATATATTTACAAAAAAAGTGACGTTGCAATGAAGTGGTTTCAACGTCAACGTTTATATAGTAAACAAGACGATGAAGATAGTGCAGTAGCATCAAGAGCCTTATTAGATACAGAGAATCAATCAAATACAGTCACACATGAAATCAATGTTCCAACTATGATAGTAGAAGGACGTTATGACCCAATTATTATCAATAAAGAGAATCAACAATTTGAAAATCAATTTAAAAATATAAATTATGTTTTATTTAATGACTCAGGGCATGCACCTCATATAGAAGAAGAAGAGAAATTTTTAACATTATATTTAAATTTTGTAGAAAAAAATGATGCATCTCATACTACAAATTTATTGATATAAAATTATAAGCATAGAGTCAAAATTATCTACAATAGAATATCTAAGGAAACAGAACAACCTAAAGGGTGGGGTTCTAGATATAAAAAAATTATTAAACAATGTTTATAAATATTAGAATGAAGTTATTCTACAGAAAACAACATCATATAATATGAATTATGGCTATAAAAGAGGCCCGTAGACGAATGTTATCTACGGGCTATTATTCTAGGTTTTTTTAAGTTCTAGTCTCTTTAGGGTTTACTATTATAATTCTGTTTCTTTATTAGCTTCTTCGATTCGTTTGTTAACTCTATTAAGTAATTCATCAATTTTTGTACGTTGCGTTGCATTTACAAGAATCAATACTGTTCTTTCATCATGCTCATTACGTTTTTTATCGAAGTAATCTTCTTGAGATAAATTTTTCACTGCTTTTACTACTTGAGGTTGCTTGTAGTTTAAGTGATTAATAATATCTTTTAAATAATACTCTTCTTCTTTACTTTGACTAATATAAGTTAAAACAGCAAATTCTTCAAAGCTAATTGAAAATTCTTTTTTAATAATGCTTTTTAATTTATCTGCATAAGTAATCATTGCTAATAATTCAAAGCAGTCATTAATTTTTGAAATAGCCATTTTAAGACCTCCCCAACTAATATTCTTTCTATTTTTTATGCATCCGTTAAATTTATCTATATATAACGTCAACTATTAGTTTAAAAAAGCTATTAATAATTTAGATTAAATAAATTAATTTAATTCTATTTTATTTAGTTAATTATAACTAAATAAAATTAGAAAGTAAACGAAAATGCACTTAATAAAACAATATTTTGATTAATTAATACTTTGTTTATAAAAATAAGCAAATTTTATAAAAGATTTAATTAAGAACAATTATTATGATACTCCATATTATAAAATTAAAGTTTAATATACTAAAATAAAAGATTATTCGGTGCTTTCTAATAAAGATGTAGAAGGATGCGTAATAATTTTATCACCAATATTTAATCCATTGGATACCATAATATACCCACTTTTTTTACTTTTAATATATTTAATGTTTCTTTTTATAATTTTTTTATTATGTATAACTAGAACATAATTTTTATTGTAAATGACTTTATTGGGTAATTCATATTCTGTTGTTCCTAAGTGAAGATTAAAATGGTATCCAATAGGGTAGGAAGGATCTGTAGAAATATCTACGTTATAAAAAGAGGAAGATGTCTCAGTTTTATAAGGAATAGAAGAAATAGATAAAATTTTTCCTTCAAATTGCCTAGTATTTTTAATAGAAAATTGAACAAGTTGATTATTTTTAAGCTGTTTGAGTTGAGATTCATTGATTTTAGCACGAATGATTCGTTCATCACTATTAATTTGCATAATTTCAGTATGAGATTTTGAAGGGAAAGGGTGAAGTACAGTGACTCGACCTTTAATAGGAGCATAAATACGTGTTTGAAGTTGTTGCTGTAAGTTGAGTATATCATTAGATAATTGAACTTGTTGGTTGAAGTTATCGGAGGATATTTTATTTGAGTGTTGTATTGAAGATAAAAGATTCTTTTTTGCAAGAATATGTTTTTCAATGTGTGGATTATAATATTTAAATATGGGTGTATCTTTAGATATCGTTTCGTTATTTTTTACTAGAATATCTGAACTAATACCTAATGAGGGCTCATAATAAAGTGTATAACTTTGTTTAGCTTGCTGAACGCCTTGAAAAGAAAGAGAGTAATGTGGTTTTACAGTCATCGTTTCTATTTTGCTTAAATGAGTAGTTTTAGGAATCTTAGAATAAATATAAAATCCAAACGAAATAATAAGGAGAAGGAGGAGGGTTACCAGTATTGGTAAAGGGGATAAAAACTTTTTCAAATATAATCACCTCTAAACATTAATATGCATTTATTATACAAGTTTAGAGCTAAATACAACATAATTAAATGATGACATCAAAAAAGTCTTCTCAATTATTTCATTAAGAAGACGAAGATTTAGATAAAAGTTTAATTTTATTAGCCATTAAAATAAACGTAATAAAACAATACCAATTGCTATAGCGATTAATCCTATAAATTTACGGAAAGTCATTTCATTTTTAGGTACACCAATGCCAAAGTGATCAATAATGACGCCCATTATCATTTGACCAAGCATTGCGACAATAGTTGTAAGAGCAGCACCTAAATAGGGCATTAATATAATATTAGATGTAACGAATACGACACCTAAAATTCCACCAATAAAATAGAGCGGTTTAATACGACCGAAATGATGTTGTGATAGTTTAATTTTTAAACTTCTATTAAATATGATTGTTAGAATAAATAACGCAATAGTTCCAACAGTAAAAGAAACTAGTGCAGCGAATAAAGAAGAATGCATTTGCTTTGAAAGTCCGCTATTGATTGTAGTTTGTAGTGGAGGCGCAAATCCGAAAATAAAGCCAATGAACAACCAAATATAAAGTGAGATATTTCTTTTATCTTTAAGTTTATTTTTAGGTATATGATTCATAAGAAGAATTCCGAATAATAAAACAATAATTCCCACACCTTTTAAAAAAGTAAAAGATGTTTGATTGGCTCCAAGTAATCCCAATGTATCAATAATAACACCCATTATGATTTGACCAGCAACTGTCATCACAACCGTAAGTGCTGCACCTAATCTTGGAAGAAGTAATAAGTTACCTGTTAAGAAACATACACCAAGCAAGCCACCAACCCACCAATGATAATCAATAGAGTGACCAGCATAAAATGAGCTTGAGAACATTTGGATATTAAAAATGATATTAAGTATTAATAAAAATAGAGTGCCTACAAAAAAAGAAATCGTAGAGGCATAAAAAGATGATTCTGTAAATCGACCTAATCTAGAATTAATCGATGTTTGAATAGGCACCATCATACCAGCAATAATTCCAAGTACAAATAGAAAAAGCAAACTTAATTCCTCCATTATTTTTACTATCAAATATGATTATTATACGTAAATTTATAAAAAAATTCTATACTAAAAAAGAGAACGGAAAGAATTCTGTTAGAACTCTCTATCCATTCTCAATCTACTGTTTAGAAGACGTGAAGTAAAATTTGATATTGTAACTTACGTCTACTATGTCAATTAATTTAATTCAAATAAAACAGTTGTTGTTTTATCTACAATCTGAGCTGAAGCGACTTTACTTGGAGCGCCACTGGTAAATCTTAAAACATCTAACTTAATGATATTTTCCATTGCTGATTGTACATTAGCTTCTGTTATTGTTGCTGAAATTTGTGGTAATTGTAACTTAGCTGTTTTGTTTAGGTTTGTCTTAAATATAAGTTCTAACGTTTTTGACATTGTTCATACCTCCTTTTTAATAAAAGCATTCATTAAACTAATCCTTGAGTTTTTACAACTTCAACTTTATCGAAAGATTCTTCAATCAAATTTGAAATTGTTGTTACAAATGATTTGATGTCTGCTTCAGAAGCACGTGTATTAATGTTATTAAATCGACGTTTAATTTCTTTAGCTTTTCCATTTGTATCATGTGTAACGTGAGTACAAATAACAGATAACTGAGTAATTTCGTTCATCTTACTTTCACCTCCTTACACTTTATATATCGAAAATATTTTTAAAAAAAGTAACTTGAAGTCAAAAATAATTGAGCGAAATATTTTAATGTTACTAAAATATGATATATCATTAAATAAGAAACTTTTTTGAGGTGGATAAATGAATTATGTAGAACCTATTAAGAAAAAGAATGATATTAAGAAGATGTATCACGTGTTACAAATGAAATCAGACAGAGATTATCTTTTATTTAAACTGGCTATACATACAGGTATGCGACTTACTGACTTATTACATCTTAAAGTTGAAGATATAAAGAATAAAGAAAATAAAGAAATAAAGACAGCTTGGATTCAACAAAGTGCCCCATTTATCAAAATTATGCTTCCTTCTGATTTAAGAAATGAAATTGATACATATATCTATGAAAATCAGTTGAAAGATGATCATCTTTTATTTCAGTCTCTTCGTACACATAAAGAACTTTCACGTCAGCAAGCTTATCGAATTATTCACCACGCAGCTAAAGAATTAGGCCTTTTACATATTGGTTTAACTACTCTACGTAAAACTTTTGCATATCATGCTTATAAATCGGGTATTTCTATTGCGATTATTCAAAAATATTTAGGACACCAGACTACGCATGAAACTTTGAAATTTATTGGTTTGTCACCTAAAGAAGATCATCATACAATTATTGCTTTGAATTTATAAAAAGGAGGGTTTTGATGAGTTTAATTTATTTACTAGGGGCACTTTTACTAATCATAGGTATGGTTCTAATCACTTTATTTATTAGACCTCTAAGACGCTATGCGGGATATATTTCCCTATTTGCTCCAGTAATTGCTTCTGTTTATTTCTTATCTCAAATTCCTAGTGTACTTCATCAGAAAGTGATTTCTTTTAAACTAGCTTGGATGCCAGCTATCGATTTGAATTTAGATTTAAGACTAGATGGACTTGGATTAATGTTTGCTTTAATTATTTCTATTATAGGGATAGCTGTTTTCTTTTACGCTACTCAATATTTAACGCCTAATGGTGATAACTTACCTAGATTTTTCATATACTTACTTTTATTTATGTTTAGTATGTTAGGTATAGTAATATCTAATAATACCATTCTTATGTATATCTTCTGGGAACTCACAAGTGTTTCATCTTTCTTACTTATTTCGTATTGGTATAGTAATGCAAATAGTCAGCTAGGTGCAATACAGTCATTTATGATTACGGTATTTGGCGGCTTAGCATTATTAACAGGTTTTATTATGTTGTACATAATGACAGGTACGAATACAATTACTGAAATTTTATCGCAAAGTCATCATATTAGTGAGCAACCTTTATTTATTCCAATGATCATTATGATGCTTATTGGAGCTTTCACAAAATCAGCTCAATTTCCATTTCATATTTGGTTACCTAAAGCTATGGCTGCGCCAACCCCTGTAAGTGCCTATCTACATTCAGCAACAATGGTTAAAGCAGGTATATTTTTACTATTTAGATTCACACCTGTATTAGGCTTAAGTAATAGTTATATTTATATTGTTACTTTTGTAGGATTAATCACAATGATGTTTGGATCTCTTACAGCTTTAAGACAATATGATTTGAAAGGAATTCTTGCCTATTCTACAGTTAGTCAACTTGGGATGATTATGACAATGGTTGGTTTAGGTGGAGGTATTGCGCAGCATCCAAGTGGACCAATGGCTAAAATTTACACATTAGTTTTATTTGCAGGGTTGTTCTATGTCATGAATCATGCGTTATTTAAATGTACGTTATTTATGGGCGTAGGTATTATTGATCATGAAGCGGGCACAAGAGATATTAAAAAATTAAATGGTATGAGAAAATTCTTTCCTAAAATGCACGTGAGTATGACGCTTGCAGCATTATCAATGGCGGGAGTACCATTTTTAAATGGTTTTTTAAGTAAAGAAATGTTTTTTGATTCTTTAGTTAAATCTATTGAATTAGAGCAATTTAGTTTAACTTTAACCATCATAATTGTGGCATTAGGCGTGATTGCAAGTATATTCACGTTTGTCTATGCAGTTTACATGCTAAAAGAAACATATTGGGGAGAATTTAATGAAAAAGAAGTTCCTAAAAAGCATATTCATGAGCCGTGGTTGTTCAGTTTACCAGCAATGATCTTTGCTGTGATGCTACCTGTTATCTTCTTTATCCCAAATACCTTTACGCATCCGATTGTTTTACCTGCATTAAGAAATGTCACAAACTTAGGTATCCAAGTTGATAAGATGGCACCACATGTATCCCAGTGGCATGGTATTAATTTACCGCTTATTTTTAGTATCATTGTTATTATTTTAGGAATTATTTTAGCAACAAAAGTAAATTGGAAAGTGTTAACGCACCGCTTAATCAAAACAGCATCGATTACAAATTCCTATCGTAAAGCTTATAGCATATTTGAACATTATGCTGGTTGTAGTATTCGTGGTGTAATGACGAACCGATTAAATTACTACAATGTGATTACGCTTTTAGTGTTTTCACTATTTGTAGCGTATGGCTTTTTAAGAGTAGGGTTTCCTAAACTACATCTAATGCATGTTACTGACTTTGGGCCTTTAGAAGTGCTGCTTGCGATTTCAATCAGTGTTGTTGGTATAGCACTTGTCTTTATAAGACAACGTTTAACGATGGTAATATTAAATGGAATTATTGGCTATTCAGTTGCATTATTTTATTTAATCATGAGGGCACCTGATTTAGCTTTAACACAACTTGTAGTAGAGACGATGACTACAATATTATTCATTGTTAGTTTTTCACGCTTACCAAATATTTCCCGTAAGAAAGCAGATAAGAAAAAAGAAATGATGAAAATTGTTGTAGCATTCATTTTTGCAGGCGCAGTGGTAACACTTGTGTTTATGGCACAACAAGGTGATGGTTTAGAAACTATTTCTAAATATTATATGAATGCAAAAGAACTCACAGGTGGTAAAAATATTGTGAATGCCATTTTAGGTGATTTTAGAGCACTTGATACTATGTTTGAAGGCTTGGTATTAATTATTGCTGGTTTAGGTATTTATACATTATTAAATTACAAAGATCGGAGAGGTCAAGATGAAAGAAAATGACGTAGTCTTAAAAACAGTAACTAAAATTGTTGTATTCATTTTACTTACTTTTGGTTTCTACATTTATTTAGCGGGTCATAATAATCCAGGAGGAGGATTTATTGGTGGTCTCGTCTTTAGCTCAGCTTTTATCTTGATGTTTTTAGCTTTCGACGTAAAAAAAGTATTGGATAGTTTACCTATCGACTTTAGAAAATTAATGATTATTGGAGCGCTTATTTCTTTAATCACAGCAATTGCGCCTACCTTTTTTGGCAAATCATTTTTATATCAAAGTGAATTTACACTTCATTTACCAATATTTAATGAAATGCATATTACTACAGTGACGATTTTCGAATTAGGCATAGTACTTTCAGTAGTGGGTGTGATTGTCACAATTATGTTGGCATTGAGTGGGGGTAAATCATGAATCTTATTTTATTACTAATCATAGGATTTCTCGTATTCTTAGCGACATACATGATATTATCTTTAAATTTAATTCGTATTATTGTAGGGATTTCGATTTATACGCATGCGGGTAATTTGATTATTATGAGTATGGGTCACTATAGTGACCACGTAACAGAACCGCTTATTCGTGGTTCAAATACCAACTATGTCGATCCATTATTGCAAGCACTTGTTTTAACTGCAATTGTTATTGGTTTTGGTATGACAGCTTTCTTACTTGTATTAGTTTATCGAACATATCGTGTTACAAAAGAATCAGAAATTGATGTGCTTAGGGAGGATGAAGATGATGAACAGTAACTTATTAATCCTTCCGATTCTCTTACCACTTCTTTGTGCATTATTACTTGTATTTACGAAGAATAAAAATAGAGTTTCGAAGATTTTATATATTGGAACAATGACGGTTAATACGCTAATTTCGCTAGCTTTATTAATTTATGTGATGAATCATAAACCAATCACTTTAGATTTTGGTGGTTGGAAAGCACCTTTTGGTATTCAATTTTTAGGTGATACTTTAAGTTTACTCATGGTAACAGTCGCTTCTTTTGTAGTGACTTTAATTATGGCGTATGGATTTGGACCTGCTGAAAAACGTGTGAATCGCTATTACTTACCAACATTTATTTTATTTTTAACTACCGGTGTGATTGGTGCTTTTTTAACTTCTGATTTATTTAACCTCTATGTGATGTTCGAAATTATGTTACTTGCATCATTTGTGCTTGTAACATTAGGACAATCAATAGAACAATTAAGAGCAGCCATTATCTATGTTGTTTTAAATATTATTGGTTCTTGGTTATTTTTATTAGGTATTGGCTTACTTTACAAATTAGTAGGAACATTAAACTTTTCTCAAGTTGCCTTACGCTTAGATGATATTCACAATAATGAAATGGTGGTTGTCATTGCAATTGTATTTATGATTGCATTTGGTTCAAAAGCATCGTTAGTGTTATTTATGTGGTTACCTAAAGCTTATGCAGTATTAAATACTGAGCTCGCAGCTTTATTTGCAGCTTTAATGACGAAAGTGGGAGCATATGCTTTAATTCGTTTCTTTACTTTATTATTTGATCAACATCCAAATATTACACACCCAATACTTGTATTTATGTCTTGTATTACAATGATTATTGGTGCTTTTGGAGTCATTGCATTTAAAGACATAAAGAAAATTGCAGCATATCAAGTTATTTTATCAATTGGTTTTATTATTTTAGGCTTAGGATCAAATACATTTGCTGGAATTCATGGTGCTATTTTTTATCTAACAAACGATATTGTAGTAAAAACATTATTATTCTTTATTATTGGTAGTTTAGTTTATATGTCTGGTTATAGAGAATATAAGTATTTATATGGTTTGGCAAAGAGAGAGCCTTTCTTTGGCGTAGCATTTATCGTTATGATTTTCGCGATTGGCGGGGTTCCTCCATTTAGTGGATTCCCTGGTAAAGTGCTTATTTTCCAAGGTGCGGTTCAAAATGGTAATTATATCGGATTAGCACTCATGATTTTAACAAGTCTTTTAGCAATGTATAGTCTATTTAGAATACTATTTATCATGTACTTTGGAGATGCAGATGGCGAGCAAGTTGATTACAACCCATTACCTGCTCATCGAAAAGGTATGATTGGCATACTAACTGTAGTTGTACTAGTTATGGGTCTTGCGGCACCAATTGTTATGAATGTTACTAAAAATGCAACAGAGTTAAATACAAATGATGCTTACTTCCATCACTTAGTTAATCCGCATTTAAAGGAGGAGAATAAATGAGACAAATTGTATTGAATATCTTAATTGCTTTTCTATGGGTACTCTTTCAAGACCAAGGTTCTTTTTTATTCTCTACCTTTGTATCTGGCTATCTTATAGGATTAATTATCATTTATATACTGCATCGATTCTTTGGTCAAGAATATTATTTAGTAAAAATATGGATAGCTATTAAGTTTTTAGGTATATATTTGTATCAGTTAATTACTTCAAGTCTTAGTATCATTAAATATATTTTATTTAAAACAAAAGATATGAATCCTGGTCTTCTCACATATGAAACAGAGTTAAAAAGTGATTGGGCCATTACATTTTTAACCATTTTAATTATTATTACGCCTGGATCGACAGTGATTAGAATTTCAAAATTAACCAATAAATTTTTTATTCATAGTATAGACATTTCTGAAAATGAAAAAGCTAATTTGTTAAAAAGTATTAAACAATATGAACGTTTAATTATGGAGGTGTCACGATGATCCAAGCGATGACTAACTTTTTTAGTACAGGAGCTTTAATATTATTTGGTATTGCATTTATTATTGGATTGTTTCGTTTGATTAAAGGTCCTACAACAGCAGACAGAGTTGTAGCATTTGATGCAGCCAGTGCCGTCATTATGTGCATTGTTGGGGTGGTTAGCGTGATTTATGATACTGATGCGTACTTAGATTCAATTATGTTGATTGCGATCATTTCATTTGTAAGCTCTGTATCTATTTCTAGATTTATTGGAGGAGGTCGGGTATTCAATGGAACTCATAAAAAGCGTCACTGAGTTGATTGCGTCTATCCTTATTTTTCTAGGAAGTATTATTGCAGTGATTAGTGCAATAGGCATTGTAAAATTTCAAGATGTTTTTTTACGTAGTCATGCTTCCACGAAAAGTTCAACGCTTTCTGTATTACTTACTTTAATCGGGGCATTAATATACTTTACAACGGTGCAAGGTTTCTTTAGTGTTCGTTTGTTATTATCCATTGTCTTTATTAATTTAACATCTCCTGTTGGTATGCACCTTGTTGCTAGAGCAGCTTATCGAACTGGAGCATACATGTATAGAAAAGATGATGCACCAAGACAATCTTCCATTTTATTAAGTTCAAAAGAATTTAATACAACAGATGAGTTAAAAAGTCGTGCTAAAAAAAGAGAAGAACAACGAGAAAAACTGTATTATGATATTAAAAAACATAGAGCTGAAGAAAGAAAACAACATGGTGATAAAAATATTGAAGATTTAGAAGAATAATTGCATATCTTAATAATTTTTAAGTGAATTATTTTGAAAGTGCAAGTTAGTTAATCTGAATATAGTTTAATGATAAAATTGATATTAAATTGAGAGCATAAGAACGGTAGATAATAACTACATACGTTTAGAATAAATAAGATGATAATGTATCTTATATCTCAAATTAAATATGAAATAATGGGGTGAAAGTTTGGAAATATTTGAAACGATTCTCATATTTCTAGCTGTTGTTATTGTAAGCTCCTTTGTTCATACTTTTATTCCTAAAGTACCTCTTGCATTTATTCAAATCATATTAGGAATGATCCTCTTTATATTGCCTGTACCAGTTGAATTCAATTTTGATTCTGAACTCTTTATGCTAGCTACCATTGCACCTTTATTATTTGTTGAAGGTGTTAATGTATCTAGGGTACATTTACGAAGATATATTAAACCTGTCATGTTAATGGCATTAGGCTTAGTAATTACTACCGTCATAGGTGTAGGGTTATTTATTCACTTAGTATGGCCAGATTTACCAATTGGTGCAGCGTTTGCGATTGCCGCAATTCTCTGTCCTACCGATGCTCCGGCAGTGCAAGCTATTACTCAAGGTAAAGTATTACCAAAAGGTGCAATGACGATTTTAGAAGGTGAGTCTTTATTAAATGATGCTGCAGGTATCATTTCATTTAAAATAGCAGTAGGGGTACTTGTTACTGGCGCTTTCTCATTATTTGAAGCGATTCAACAATTCTTAATTGCTTCAATAGGAGGGGCCATTGTAGGATTGTTAATCGGTATATTACTTGTTCGATTCCGTCTAACATTAACACGACGTGGTATTGAAAATATTAATATGTTTGTATTTCTTCAATTGTTAACACCTTTTGTAACCTATCTTGTGGCAGAACTATTCCATGCTTCAGGTATTATTGCTGCTGTAGTAGCCGGACTTGTTCATGGTTTTGAACGTGACCGTATTGCTCAAACACGTACACGCCTTCAACTAAGTTATAACCATACGTGGAATATTTTAGGCTATGCGTTAAATGGTTTTGTATTCTCAATACTTGGCTTCTTAGTGCCGGAAGTCATTGTAAAAATTATTAAAAGTGAACCACATAACTTACTTTTCTTAATAGGAATTACTTTATTAGTAGCATTGGCTGTATATGTATTTAGATTTATTTGGGTTTATGTACTATATCCTTTATTTTATCTATCAGTCAGTCCATTCCAAAAATTAATGAATGATGATGGAACAAATACGAAAGAGAAACCCCCTAAACGAAGTATGTATGCGTTAATTATGACTTTTTGTGGTGTTCATGGAACAATTTCACTCGCAATCGCATTAACGTTACCTTACTATTTAGAAAATCATGAGTCATTTAAGTATCGTAATGACTTACTCTTTATTTCTTCAGGTATGGTTATTTTAAGCTTAGTGATTGCACAAATCATTTTACCTTTTGTTACGAAAAATGCGCCTCCACCTAAAATAGGAAGTATGAATTTTAAAGAAGCAAGAATTTATATTTTAGAACACGTGATTGATTATTTAAACAAACGTTCCTCATTTGAAACAAGCTATCGATATGGAAATGTTATTAAAGAATATCATGATAAACTAACTTTCCTAAAATCAGTAGAAAAAGATGACGAGAATTCAAAAGAGCTGGAACGTTTACAACGAATTGCTTTTAACGTAGAAACAAAAACGCTTGAAAAATTAGCAGACGAAGGCGAAATTACGGAAAGCATGTTAGAAAACTATATGCGATTTGCTGAACGTACACAAGTTTATAGACAAGCTTCACTCATTCGTCGTATTATTGTTGGAATTAGAGGATTACTTTTGAAACGTCATATTCGTACACGTACAAATGCAGCTTCATCATTAAGTGTTACTGAAAACTTAATGGAACTTTCTAAAATCAATAAAAGAGTCCATTATAATGTTGTAAGCCGACTTGTTAAAGAGGCAAATGAAGATAATAAATTAGAAGTGGGTATGATATGTGATGGATATTTAATGAGAATAGACAACTTATCACCATCTAACTTCTTTAACACACGTTCTGAAGATTCAATTACTAAAATTAAGTTGAATGCTTTAAGAGAGCAACGTCGTATTTTAACTGAACTTATTAGTGATGAAGAGATTACAGAAGCGACAGCTTTAAAATTACGTGAGGCAATTAACTATGATGAAATGGTTATTGTAGACAGTTTAACTGACTAATTTAATAATTCAATAATGATTAATACTAAACCTAAGACAACTCGCTATGTCTTAGGTTTTTTTAAGTATAAATGGAAGGTTTAACATTGAAATTTAAGATATATTCCTCTTATTGTAAGATAATAGAAGACAATCACATTACGCAACCATTCGTGATACAATAAGATGAAACTGTTTATGAGGTGAAATCATGTTAACTGAAGAAAAAGAGGATTATCTCAAAGCAATTCTAACTAATGGTGGTGATAGCGCTTTCGTTTCAAATAAAATACTATCTCAATATTTAGATATAAAACCACCTTCTGTAAGTGAAATGGTAAGTCGTTTAGAAAAAGCTGGATTTGTTGAAACTAAACATTATAAAGGGGTAAAACTCTCTAAAGAAGGTCTCTCTCATACACTCGATATTATAAAAAGACATCGTTTATTAGAACAATTTTTAATTGAAGTGTTAAATTATAATTGGGAAGAAGTACATCAAGAAGCGGAAATTTTGGAGCATAAAATTTCTGACTTATTTTTAGAAAGGATAGATAAACTGTTAAATTATCCTGAAACTTGTCCGCATGGAGGAGTTATTCCAAGAAATTATATTTATAAAGAAAAGTATAATGACTCATTACTTGAATATGATGAAGGAGACATAGTAAACATTAAACGTGTTCGCGATAGAACGGATTTACTTGTTTATCTATCCAGTAAGCATATTTCAATTGGAGATAACATTGAAATAGTATCCAAAGATAAAACCAATAAAGTCATGATTATAAATAATAATACAACTATGACGATTCTAAGTTATGATAATGCAATGAATATATTTGTAGAGAAAAATTAAACAAACCGTCATCTATTCAATTTGAATATGATGAGCCGTTTTTAAATCATAAATTTGTATATTAAATATAAAGAGAAACCGTTAATCATAATCCAAAATAGACTATAAAATAATGTTGGTAAATGTGTCAATTCAGCTAAAGTATTACCATCCCAATGTGTTTTTACTCTTTGGAAAGTCAATAATATAATTGTCCAACTAGATTGCAAAACTTCTCCTAATAGGACACCTAAGATAAGATGGCATAGGAGGACTACGATATAAAAAATCATAAATTGATTATTGTCTTGCAATAAAAAATACAATAATGAAATTAAAATGATTAAAACGATAATGGGAGACAATTTTCGAGATGTTAAAATAAGGTAATACATAAATATCAAACTATATAAGATTAAAAATAAGCTTGGATAGTTAAAATGAATGGTCCAAAAACCTATCATTAACATGATTGGTGGCATGACATATCCACCTAATGTCGTAATACATTGTCCAGTAACTGATTTAGATTGTGTTATTGCATAGCCTTGTTGTAACGTTTCTTTACGTTCACTAGGGCGTACAACAATGACAAGATCTTTAGCATGCCCCCCACTTAACTTATTAAATAGAATATGACCCATTTCATGAGTCAGTACTGGAATATAATTTAAATAAATATCTAAATATTGATTAAAAGAACAATGTCGATTTTGATGAATAATGATATAAGATATTGCTATAATAATGACTAAATAAATATTTAAGATAACAGTCGTAGTTAAAAATTGTTGCAAATAATCCATAATCAACCTCACGTTAATAGTATGACTTCTATTATAAATCATTAAGATAAACTGGACCTTTAGACTTTAGACGTATTTTTGAATACAATGACAAAAATAATATATGATGAATAAGTTGAGGTTATTATAAATTCATTACAACATATAAAGAGGGTAAGAAAGCAGGGAGTTAACGTAAATGTATAGTTCAAAAAAGAAAAAAAACGATAAAGTAGATATATTAGGCGTACAATTCGATAATGTGACAATGTTGGATATGGTTGAAAATATTAAACATTTTTTTGAAAATAATACAAATGATAACTTGTTTATTGTAACTGCTAATCCTGAAATCGTAGTGTATGCTTCTGAACATGTAACCTATAGAAAGCTTATAAATAGTGCAAGTTATATCATTGCGGATGGTACAGGTGTAGTTAAAGCTTCTAATAGATTAAAACAACCACTAAAGCGACGTGTACCAGGTATTGAACTTATGGAAGAATGTATTAAAGTTGCACACGAGCAAAGTCAAAAGGTATACTTGTTAGGATCAAAAAATGAAATTGTTGCGCAAGCACAACATAAATTACAACAGAAATATCCTAATGTTACTTTTGAGTATCATCATGGGTATATTGATCTGTCAGATGAAACTGTAGTGAAAAGAATTCAACGTTTCAATCCTGACTATTTGTTTGTTGGAATGGGCTTTCCAAAACAAGAAGAATGGATTCAAAAAAATGAAAGTAATTTTAAGCATACAGTAATGATGGGGGTAGGTGGCTCGTTAGAAGTGTTTAGTGGTACTAAAAAAAGAGCGCCCCGTCTTTTTAGGAATTTAAATATTGAATGGGTATACCGATTACTTATTGACTGGAAGCGAATAGGTCGTATAAAAAGTATTCCTAAATTTATGTTTAAAGTTTGGAAATTGCAGAATAAGAAGAAAAAATAAAAGAGGATGAGACTTAAGCCTATGAATCGCTTAGGTCTCTACCTCTTTTACTTTACAACAAACCGTTTTTCATCAAGTTGTTGTCTAAATGCTTTTTGATCTTTTTTAGATTTTTTCTTAAAATCTTTTAAAAATTGCTCATATTTAGGTAACACTGTATCTAATTCACCAAATTCTTTTAGCTTTCCACCTTCAATCCAAGCGATTTTAGTACAGAATTCACGCACTTGTCTGATATTATGACTTACAAAGAAAATCGTTTTATTTGCTTCTTTAAACTCATATATTTTATCTAAACATTTTTGAGTAAATGTTTGATCGCCAACAGATAGTGCTTCATCGATAACTAAAATGTCAGGATTAATCGTTACATTGATAGAGAAACCAAGTTTCGCACGCATACCGCTTGAATAGTTTTTAACAGGTTGATAAATGAATTCGCCAAGCTCACTAAATTCAATAACTTGAGGCATAAGTCTTTTAATTTCTTTCTTTTTAAACCCCATACAAAGCATTTTAAATTCAATATTTTCAATGCCTGTCAGTCTCCCATTTAAACCGGCATTAATGGCGATGACACTTACTTCACCATGACGATCTATATTTCCAGAACTTGGAGATAATGAACCACCAATCATATTGCTTAACGTGGATTTTCCTGAACCATTTATACCTACTAAACCAATCACATCACCTTCATAAGCAGTAATAGACACATCATTTAAAGCAAAGAAGGTTTTGTTTTTATTTTTAGGAATTAACGCATCTTTGATACGTTCTTTATTATTGCGATATATTCGATATTCTTTTGTCACATGATTTATGTTAACAGATACGCTCATGATTTTTCCTTTCTTATGATTTATTATATAGATTATAATACATCACTCAATAGTTGTTAAATTTATTAACCTAGTGTAAAGTGTATATGAGATTTTGTATCTTTTTTGTAAACAATATATTAATTTTACTTTCTTTTCTGAATTAAGTCTATCCTAATAAAATTTTCGACGAATAAGTTGCGTAAATATATAATGGATTTATATGAATCATTTTAAACGTTGATTTAGAAATTTTATAATAAAACGATTTTAATCAGTAGTTAAAGAAATTAAAAGCCATTATGAATTTACAATTGAAAGTGTGGTTTATTTCAATGTCGGCAGTAGGAACTGTTTTTAAAGAACATATAAAAAACTTTTATTTAGTGCAACGACTTGCACAATTTCAAATTAAAATAACAAATACAAATAATTACTTAGGTATGGCTTGGGAATTACTTAACCCAGCACTTCAAATTATGGTGTATTGGTTTGTCTTCGGTATGGGAATTCGTAGTAATCAACCGATACATGGCATTCCATTTATTTTATGGTTACTAGTAGGAATTAGCATGTGGTTCTTTGTTAACCAAGGTATTCTTGAAGGTACGAAATCAGTATCTATGAAGTTTAACCAAGTAGCGAAAATGAATTTTCCTTTATCAATTATTCCAACTTATATCGTAACAAGTAAATTTTATGGCCATATTGGCTTATTAGCACTTATTATTGCAATTTGTATGGGAAATGGTATTATGCCGTCTATCCATATTGTCCAATTGTTAATTTACGTACCACTAACATTTTTCTTTGTGGCTTCTGTAGCACTTTTTACATCAACACTTGGAATCATTGTTCGTGACACACAGATGATTATGCAAGCATTACTAAGAATTTTATTCTATATGTCTCCTATTTTATGGATACCAAAAGATACTGGAATTAGTAGCGTAATTAATGACATTATGAAATTTAACCCTGTATACTTTTTAGCTGAGTCTTACCGTGCAGCAATTTTATTCCATCAATGGTACTTTATTGAACATTGGAGATTACTTCTTTATAATATGATTATTATTTTAGTATTCTTTGTATTAGGGTCTATATTACATCGTAGATATCGAGATCATTTTGCAGATTTCTTATAAAATGTGTGCTAGATAAATCAATACTTACATTTATTAGTAGAGAGCCTGAAATGTATTAGATTGCATTTCAAGCTCTTTAGTATATATATCATGAATAAATATAAAATATCGACGATGTCGATAGAGATGTATGTGAAAAGGATAAGGAGTAGAGACAAAATCAATGTATTTCTGTCCTACTCTTTCTTTATAAATTATTTTATTAACGAGTAAGGGGATTAAATGATGACAAGAGTAGTGATAAAAAATATTTATATGACACTTATTACTATCGTAAACCAAATTTTTAGATTTAAACGACTAAAATCGAATCATATTGCGATTTTAATGACATTTCCCGAAGACGTTATGCCAATAATTGAGCAATTAAATCAGAAAGGTTATGAATTAACAGTCATTGCTAAAGAAAAAGAATGGGCTAAGCTAAAGCAATTTAAAAATGTATCTTTTGTTCCTGCAGGAAATAATCATATAGTGAGACATATCAAGACGATAAGTACAGCAAAAGTGATTGTGATTGATACATATTATCTTATGCTCGGAGGGTATCATAAGAAAAAAGGACAGACCATCATCCAAACATGGCATGCTTCAGGTGCTTTAAAAAATTTTGGTTTAACGGATCATCAAGTAGATTTAAATAATAAAAAAATGGTTCAACAATATAAAAGCGTTTATAAGGCTACTGATTATTATTTAGTCGGTGGAGAAGAGATGAGTAAATGTTTTGAAAGTGCTTTTGACGCTAAGCGCACTCAAATGCTTAAGTTGGGTCTACCTCGATTAACCAAATATTTTAAACTAGACCTTAAGACGGAGCAAAAAAAGTTAAAAAAATATTATAATATTCCTAATAAATTAGCATTATATGTGCCTACTTATCGTGAAAATCAAATGGATAATCGTCAAATTGATAAAGTATATTTTGAAAAGCAATTACCCAACTATACTCTCATTAATCAACTTCATCCATCAATCCCTAATAGTGAGCATATTGCGCCAACATCAGAACTAATAATGATGGCTGATATTATTATTAGTGATTATAGCTCTCTACCAATAGAAGCTAGTTTACTCAATAAGCCTACATTATTTTATGTATTTGACGAAGAAGAGTATGAAGAGGTACGTGGATTGAATCAATTTTATCGCGATATTCCAACATTTTATAAAGTGAAACATATAGATGAATTAGTGACTAAGATTAAATATAATGAAAAAGAAATAAAACCATTATTTAAAAATTGGCATAAATATAATAGTGAAAAAAGCTTAGAAAACGTATTGAAATTTATTGAAAAGTTGGTGAAAGAATGAAATTAGCGGTTATTATTCCAGTATACAATGCTGAAAATACAATTCGAAAAGCAGTTAAATCGATTGATACAACACATGACGTAGAAATTATTTGTATTAACGATGGATCAACAGATCGTACAAAACAAGTGTTAACTGAATTGCAAAAAGAAGTTAAACATCTCATTGTTTATCATCAAGACAATCAAGGAGCGGCAAAAAGTAGAAATATGGGTCTTTCTGCAATGTCAGATGATATCGATGCGTTTATGTTCTTAGATGCAGATGATCAATTTTTACCTGGAAAAATGGATCAAATGATTCAATATTATGAAAAAAATGAGCATCTAGATATTGTGATTGGGCAAATCGGTAGAGGATTGAATGGCGACTGGAAAGTTATTCCAACACACGAAGACATTCATCGTGAAGCAATAGTTTCTTTAGCAGAAGCGCCAGAAATACTTCAATCTATTGGACCAGGTGGCAAGTTATTCAAAGCTAAATTTAATACACTAAGATTCGATGAAGATGTAGTATTTTGTGAAGAACATACATTTGTCACTCGTGCTTATTTAATGGCAAGGGATATCCAACTAGTTCCTTTTATAGTATATGGATACAATGAGCGAGAAGGTTCTATTACAGATCAACGTGCAGATACGTTTATATCTTACTTAGAAGATGCTAGAAAAGTTCGATGTGAAGTCATGGATATGTTATTACTTGTCAACGAAAAAGCATATTATAGTTATCGAATGGATGACTTAATTGTCAGCTATCTCATTCAAGCATATTTAATAAAATACAGTAAAGTGACACTTCAAATTATAGACAAAATCACTCAATATATCAGAGATATGCAACATACAAATTATTCTGGAGAAGCGTTGTTTAGAATAGTACAAGCCGTAGAGCAAAGTGCGACTCATTGGACACGTGAGACCTATGAGTTATGGAGACATACACTTATTGATGTAGGAATTGGGAGACCTGGTTTTTTACGTTTTCAAGCACAAGTAATGCCTAAAAAATTAGCATTCAGTGGAAAGCAATCATTGAAACGTATAATGAATAAGTAAATGAGAAAGGGTCTGGTCAATATAAAATTAATGGTATGTTAAATATATTTATGCTAAATTAAGATTATTAATTAATGTTAAATATTTGTAAAGGAGAAAGGAAATATGAGAAGAGTCATTACATATGGTACATATGATTTATTACATTATGGTCATATAGAATTACTAAGAAGAGCTCGTGAAATGGGTGATTATTTAATTGTAGCTTTATCTACAGATGAATTTAACCAAATTAAAAATAAAAAATCTTATTATGATTTTGAACAACGTAAAATGATGTTAGAATCTATTCGTTACGTTGATTTAGTGATTCCAGAAGATGGATGGGGTCAAAAAGAAACAGACGTTGATCGTTATGATGTTGATGTGTTTGTTATGGGCCATGACTGGGAAGGTCAATTTGACTTCCTAAAAGACAAATGTGAAGTTGTATACCTAAAACGCACGGAGGGTATTTCAACAACTAAAATTAAACAAGAGCTATACGGAAAAGATGCAAAATAATAATGTATTGAAGGCATATATAAACGCCTTAGAAGTTTAGCTATGTCTCAATCTTTGATTAAATCAAGTAGATAACAATAATTTGTTTGATTTGACTCATCCTTTTGGGAGTGAACAGTGAATTCAAAACGAATTCTAGGGCACTCCTATTTTTATGTAATAAAACATTTTAAATAAAATGCTATACTAAGAACAATCAATCAAATTACCAGTTAAAATACATTTTAATGTACATTTAAATTAGGATAAACACTAAATATAATATCAAAAATACAAATACAAATTGATGATTAAAGAGGTTTATTTATGAAACAACACAATCCATTATTTTTTCTATTTAAACGATTGTCTTGGCCTTATGGTTTAATAATAACTGCTGTTATCATTTCTTCGTTAGGAAGTCTTAGCGGATTATTGATTCCACTGTTTACAGGTCGCTTAGTAGATAAATTTTCTACTAATAATATTAATTGGAATATTGTCGTTCTATTTGCAAGTATATTTATCATTAATGCATTACTTAGCGGTTTAGGTATTTACCTCTTAAGTAAAATTGGAGAAAAAATGATTTATGGTATTCGTTCATTATTGTGGGAGCACATGATTAAACTGAAAATGCCATTTTTTGACAAAAATGAAAGTGGTCAGTTGATGAGTCGTTTAACTGATGATACTAAGGTCATTAACGATTTTATCTCTCAAAAATTACCACAATTACTACCAGCTATTATCACATTGATTGGTTCTATTATTATGCTGTTTATTATGGACTGGCAAATGACTTTACTGACTTTCATAGCTATTCCAATATTTATGGGTATTATGATTCCACTTGGAAGACGTATGCAAAAAATTTCAAAACATACCCAAGCAGAAATTGCCAATTTTAGTGGGTTATTAGGTCGTGTATTGACAGAAATGCGTTTAGTAAAAATTTCTAATACTGAACAAAAAGAATTAAATAATGCACATTATAACTTAAATGAAATATATAAATTAGGTTTAAGACAAGCAAAAATAGTAGCGATTATTCAACCTATTTCAAGTGTAATTATGTTATTAATGATAGCCATTATTTTAGGATTTGGTGCCATTAGAATTGCTACAGGTGCTATTACAGCAGGTGCTTTAATAGCTATGATTTTTTATGTGATGCAGTTATCTATGCCGCTTATGAACTTATCTACACTCGTTACTGATTACAAAAAAGCTGTAGGTGCAAGTCAACGTATTTATGAAATTATGCAAGAACCCGTTGAACCGATGGAACAGTTAAAACCCATTGCTAATATCAACATTGAGAATGGAGCACTTGAATTTAATAACGTAGAATTTAAATATGATGTAAAAACGATTCTTGATCATGTATCATTTCGTATACCTCAGGGTGACATTAGTGCTTTTGTTGGTCCTTCAGGTTCTGGGAAAAGTACTATTTTTAATTTAATTGAACGTATGTATGATATCGATAATGGTGATATTACATATGGCAATGAAAGTATTTATGATATTCCAATTACAAATTGGCGTAGCAAAATTGGATATGTCATGCAGTCAAACTCTATGATGACAGGAACAATTCGAGATAATATCTTATATGGTATTAACCGTAATGTCTCTGATGAAGAACTAATTAAATATGCAAAACTAGCAAACTGTCATGACTTTATTATGCAATTTGATGAAGGATACGATACATTAGTGGGCGAACGTGGATTAAAACTGTCCGGGGGGCAACGACAACGTATTGATATCGCTAGAAGTTTTGTGAAAAATCCAGACATATTGTTACTTGATGAAGCTACTGCAAATCTTGATAGTGAAAGTGAACAAAAAATTCAAGAAGCTTTAGAAGTATTGATGAAAGGTAGAACAACAATAGTGATTGCACACCGTCTGTCTACGATTAAAAAGGCAGGTCAAATTATTTTTATTGATCAAGGATGTGTGACAGGTGAAGGTACACATGACGAATTAATGAAATATCATGAGAAATATCATCAATTTGTGACTACACAAAATATAAATAAATAATGGATGTCGAACATCCAAATATCACGATGATAAAGTAATCTATAATTTTACAGTGTAGATGAAAAAATCTTAGACTGATAAGATATAGTTAGTACACAAACACATTGCTTAAAAATTAATTGAATAAACATAAATAAAATTGGAGAGAATGATATTGAATAAACTATCAATAATTATTACATATTTTAATAGTGAAGAATATATTGAAGATTGTATTAATAGCTTAAAAACTCAAAGGAATCAAGATTTTGAGATCATTATTGTAGATGATGGTTCTACGGATCATTCAACACAAATCTTAAATAAAACGTTAGCATCTTATGATAAAGATGTGACGTTTATTCAACTTGAAACAAATACTGGTCATGCACATGCTAGAAATATCGCTTTAGACTTAGCAAAAGGTCAATACGTGATGTTTTTAGATGCGGATGATCAATTAGCCTCATATGCTATTGAATATTATTTAAATCATATCAATGGTTTAGATACATTAATTGCACCGGTACACAAATTTACAATGCAACGTCCTCAATATGTAGATAAAGATAAGATACGTTTGCAGTATCGATCACATCATTCATATCCTAATTCAATTTTACGAAAAGAAACTGCATGTAATATTTTATTTAGAAATGCAATTATTAAAGCACATGACATTAAATTTAATGAAGATTTAAGCATTTTTATTGATAATTCATTTGTATTAGATTATCTGAAATATGCTGAACATTTTGTTAGAATTGTTAATTTTCCGTTTTATTATCGTGGTGAAGTATATGATCCATTTAATGGTAATACATTAAGTGATCAAGATTTTATTGATAAATTTGAAGACTATACAAATAGTTTCTTTGATGCTATACAAAGAACTACAAATAAAGAAGTTAAGAAATTTTTAGTCCAAAGAATGAAAAATGAAATTAAAAAAGGTTTTGATCCTTCGCTTAGAGATATTAAAGCAAGATATATTGCTTTAGAACACACTCTAGTTAAAGTAGTAAAAGCACTAAAATGGAATATCATTAAAGATGGTAAGTTGTTATATAATCTTGAAATCATGTTTTTATCTATGGATGACATTGAGAATGCAAGATATGTGAATGAATTACGTAAAAAAACACGTTTATTTAAAAGTATTCTAACAAACAATAAAATGAAAGAACGTGCTAAATATCAACTTACTGATAATGAAAATATGGTAGATCCACATACGATTATATTTGAGTCATTTGGTGGTAAAAATTACAGTGATAGTCCAAAGTATATATATGAATATATGCAACAACACTATCCACAATATAAATATATTTGGGTCTTTTCTAAGCCTAATAACAATATTATTCCTGGAAATGCAACTAAAGTGAAAAAAGGATCCAAAGAATATTATGAGGCTTATGCTAAAGCGAAATACTGGATTTCGAATGCTCGATTACCATTGTATTTAAATAAAAAAGAGAATCAAATGTATATTCAAACTTGGCACGGTACACCGTTAAAACGTTTAGCAAATGATATGAAAGTGGTAAGAATGCCAGGAACAACAACAGCAAATTATAAAAAGAATTTTTATACAGAAGCATCTCGTTGGAATTATTTAGTATCTCCAAACCGTTATTCTACGGATATCTTTAAGTCTGCTTTTTGGATGAATGAAGAAAGAATTTGGGAAATTGGCTATCCAAGAAATGATGTATTAGTTACAAGACAAAATGATACTGAGTATATAGAACAAATTAAAAAAGATTTAAATTTACCAAAAGATAAAAAAGTCATTATGTATGCGCCAACTTGGAGAGATGATGAATTCGTTAAAAAAGGTCAATATTTATTTGATTTGAAAATAAATTTAGCTAATTTAAAAGAGCAAATTGGAGATGACTATGTCATTTTACTAAGAATGCATTATCTTATTGCAAATGCATTAGATCTAACTGGATACGATGACTTTGCTATTGATGTTTCAAATTATAATGATATTTCAGAATTATATTTAATATCTGATGCGCTTATTACTGACTACTCGTCAGTGATGTTTGATTATGGTATTTTAAAACGTCCTCAATTTTTCTTTGCTTATGATATCGAAAAATACGATAAAGGTCTTCGTGGCTTCTATATGAATTATATGGAAGATTTACCAGGAGAAATTATTACAGATGAATTTAAACTTGCTGAAGAATTAAAACATTTAGATACACATAAAGAAAAATATAAAGATAAAATTGAAGCGTTCTATAATGATTTTTGTTCAATTGAAAAAGGTCAATCTTCTAAATTTATAGCAGACTATATTCATAATGATATTCATGAAAATGAATCATAAAATCAAATGACATAAAGAATGGGAAAAATTTACTTTGAATTCGTTTTCCCATTCTTTTTCTATATAACCGTATTAAGTTTAAATGGTATTTATGATAAATAACATCAAAAAAGAAAAATAGACAATTATTTTATTAAATATGTTATTTTAACGAACATTTTCTCGTGGTATAATGTTAAATGTATTTTTTACAGAACATTAGTTGTTATTTTATGAAAATAGTACGGTTCTATTTAAGGGTAATGTGATACATATTAATTTTAAAATGTGGGTAGGTGTCTTATGTTTTTACTAATAAATATCATTGGATTACTTGTGTTTTTAGGAATAGCAGTTTTATTTTCTAGAGATCGCAAACATATTCAATGGAAGTCTATATTAATCTTAGTTCTTTTAAATGTATTCTTAGCATGGTTCTTTGTATATTTCCAAATTGGAAGATCGATTGTTGAAGGTTTAGCAGCTGCCATTGCTTGGGTTATTCAATCAGCTCATACTGGAACAGGTTTTGCATTCAGTAGTTTTACAAGTGGTAAACAAATGGATATGGCAGTGAGTGCATTATTTCCAATTTTATTAGTTGTTCCACTATTTGATATTCTTATGTATTTTAATATTCTTCCTAAAATTATTGGAGGAATTGGTTTTGTACTTGCGAAAATTACACGTCAACCTAAATTTGAATCATTCTTTGGTATCGAAATGATGTTTTTAGGAAATACAGAGGCGCTTGCAGTCTCTAATGAACAACTTAAGCGTATGAACGAAATGCGTGTATTAACAGTTGCAATGATGTCAATGAGTTCTATTTCTGGAGCTATTGTAGGTGCCTATGTTCAAATGATTCCTGGTGAATTAGTGTTAACGGCGATTCCTTTAAATATTATTAATGCAATTATTGTCGCTTCTATTTTAAATCCTGTTACTGTTGAAGAAAAAGAAGATATTATCTATAGCATTAATAATGATGAAAAAATTGAACGTCAACCTTTCTTCTCATTTTTAGGAGATTCAGTATTAAATGCAGGTAAATTAGTATTAATTATTATCGCTTTTGTTATTAGTTTTGTCGCGTTGGCTGATTTTTTAGATCGTTTTATTAATTTGATTACTGGATTAGTAGGCAGTTGGATGGGTATGAAAGGTAGTTTTGGTTTAAACCAAATCTTAGGCGTCTTTATGTATCCATTTGCTTTATTGCTTGGCTTACCATGGGGTGAGGCATGGATAGTGGCACAACAGATGTCCAAAAAAATCGTTACAAACGAATTTGTAGTTATGGGTGAAATTACAAAAGTAATTGACACATATAGCGCACATCGTCGTGCAGTGATATCAACATTCTTAGTTTCATTTGCAAACTTCTCTACAATTGGGATGATTGTTGGTACATTAAAGGGTATAGTTGATAAGAAAACATCAGATTTTGTTTCAAAATATGTACCGATGATGTTATTATCAGGTATTTTAGTTTCACTACTTACTGCAGCATTTGTTGGTTTATTTGCATGGTAAGGTATTAAAATTTAAATCATTTTATAGTCAACCATTAGGAGTGAACATTGAATTCGAAAAGAATTCTATGTCACTCCTATTTTTATTATTCATTTTATTGCATGATAAAAACCAAGCATGCAAAGTGAGGAGACACTTTATATACTTGGTTTTTATGGGAAATGAATATTAATGTACTTGTAACGGTAAGGACTAGGTACTGTCACAGTACTTCGAGCAAAATTTGTTTTGTTACTATAAACAACACAAAGGAGATAACTTCTTGTAATTAAGAAGTTATACATAGTATAGCAAACTAATATTTATAAGTAAACGAAAAATTCAGAAAATTTCCACGTATTTTTTATTAGTACATTAGATTTAAAGATGAATATGTATCTTATTTAAATTAAATCTTTATATTTTAAGATATTTAAAATTTATTAATACATTTATTTTTAAAAAGCATATTGTAGGGAATGATGAGACTATGCTAACATTTTAATCGTTATAGTCGTAAAAGGAGTGAGTGTTTTTGAACAAAAATATAAAAAATATACTTTTAGTTATACTAGGCTCTTTTATCTTTTCAGCAGGAGTCAATGCATTTATTATATCAGGTAATTTAGGTGAAGGTGGCGTCACAGGTATTGCTATTGTATTATATTACGCTTTTCATATTTCACCAGCGCTCACTAACTTCGTTGCTAATGCAATATTGATTGTTATTGGGTATAAATTTTTAAGTAAAAAAAGTACGATATTAACAATTATTGCTACTGTACTTATTTCTGTTTTCTTAAGTCTTACAGAATCATGGCACGTAGAAACAGGTAATGTCATCATCAATGCAGTATTTGGCGGCACAAGTGTTGGACTAGGTATTGGAATAATCGTTTTAGCAGGTGGCACTACAGCTGGAACAACAATATTAGCAAGAATAGCTAATAAATACTTAGATGTTAGTACAGCATACGCATTATTATTTTTTGATTTAATCGTAGTAGTCATTTCTTTAACAGTACTACCGTTAAGTAAAGCATTGGTAACTGTGATTTCACTTTATATAGGCACGAAAGTAATGGATTATGTTATAGAAGGACTTAATACAAAAAAAGCAATGACAATTATTTCTAGCAAACCTGAAGAGGTAGCTAAGGCTATTGATGAACAAGTTGGTAGAGGCCTTACTATATTGAATGGACATGGTTATTATAGTAGAGAAGAAAAAGACGTTTTGTATGTTGTTGTAGCTAAAACGCAAGTAACTCGTGCCAAACGAATTATAAAAAAAATAGATAAGAATGCTTTCTTGGTTATTCATGACGTGCGTGATGTTTATGGAAATGGTTTTTTAATCGATGAATAAAAAAGGGCCCTAAAAATTTGAGGCGTTTTATGTATATCTCAGATTTTTAGGGTTATTTTTTATAATCGTCTCATAGTAAAAAGAATAGTCAAAAATGTGTATAAATGGTATAATAGCAATAATTAATTGAGAACGATTATCAATAGATATCGTAAATATTTTTTGTACAAAGGTAGGGCCTATATATGAATCGTTTAAATGCATCTCAAGTAGATATAGGATATAGAAATACGACAATTATAAAAGAATTAGATGTTCAAATACGTGATGGTAAAGTCACATCAATTATTGGACCGAATGGTTGTGGGAAATCTACATTATTGAAAGCACTCTCAAGACTGATTGAAGTGAAAAAAGGAGAAGTATTACTTGATAATCAAAACATTCAACATCAATCTACAAAAGAAGTAGCTAAAAAAATTGCAATTTTACCTCAAACTCCAACAGTGACTGACAGTATAACAGTTGAAGAACTCGTTTCATATGGACGTTTTCCTCATCAAAAAGGATTTGGACGATTATCTAAAAAAGATAAAGATGAAATTGAATGGTCATTAAACGTAACAGGCATTACAGAATTTCGTCATCAATCGATTAATGATTTAAGTGGGGGACAAAGACAACGTGTATGGATAGCAATGGCTTTAGCACAAAAAACAGATATTATTTTTCTTGATGAACCTACAACGTACTTAGATATTTCTCATCAGTTAGAAATTTTAGAATTGGTGCAACATTTGAATAAAGAATTAGGGTGTACGATCGTTATGGTCTTACATGATATCAATCAGGCAATTCGATTTTCGGATTATTTGTTAATCATGAAAGAAGGACACATTATAGATAATGGACCTACTGACCAAGTATTATCTAAAGAGATATTAGAAAGTGTGTTTAATATAGATGCAGTATTAGGAAAAGATCCTAGAACAGGGAAACCACTTTTAGTCACTTACAATTTACTTGAAAAAAGATAAGATTGATTATAACTTCAGCAATATAGCTACAATTATTATGATGTTGGATACCTATCTCAGTCATTTTTAATGTATAGGCAGTCAATGACTAATATTTTGTCTAATACACAAATATTCGCGCTTTCAGATAAGTTATTTTATAATGAAAACACACGTTGATTAAGGTTCACTTTAATAAAAAATCAAATTCGTTATTTAATTGATTGACTGGAGTTGAAATGATGACAACTATAGTTATTATTAGTCATAGTGAAGAAATAGCTAAGGGAACTAAAAATTTATTAAATAAAATGACAAATGACATAAATGTGATTGCTTATGGTGGAGTAAATGGTGAAATTGGAACTTCATATGATGATATTGAACAATTGATTAATCAGTTAGATGATGATGCATTATGTTTTTATGATTTAGGATCATCAGAAATGAATATCGATTTAGCAATTGATATGTATAAAGGTAAGTATCATATTTACAAAGTAAATGCACCCATTGTAGAAGGAAGTTTTACAGCAGCAATGTCTTTAAGTGTTGGTAAAACTGCTAATGAAGCGATTCAAGAAGTGAATCGTTCTTCATTTAAGTCTACAGCATTTAAATAAGTAATGATAAATTTTGATGTTTTTTTTATATAAAAAAAAGGTTATAAAATGATTATCCAAAATGAATATGGTAAAATAAATAGCATGATATTGATGATGAAAGTAGGTGGACATTATGCTACAAGAAGATATTAAATTTTACGTTCTGAACGGTAAATTTGAAGAAATTAAAAATATAATGTCCAATATTGATTTTATGGAATTCGAAGAAGTATATATATCCTGTGCTCATGAACAAGAAAACATTATGTTTTATACTTGTATATTAGATATGATGAAGGCTAATGAAACAGCAGAATTACATGATTTAGCATTTTTATTATTAGTCTATCCTTTGAGTGAAGTGGAAGGTGCTTTAGAAGCGGCATATTATCATGCAGATGCTTCTATTCAGTTAACAAATGGTAAAGAAATAAAAAGTTTGCTTCAAATGCTATTATTATATGCTATACCTGATCCAATTATTTCAGATTCTGAAGCGTTTAAAGTAGCTAAACAAATTTTAAAATTAGATCCTAATAATCATGTAGCAAGAAATGTGTTAAAAGATTCAGCTAAACGCATGGATAATGTTATAGTAAATTTTGATGAATTAAAGAAATTTGGAAGTTCAAAATAATATAGTGAAATAAGAGAGTTAGATAATGAATAACCATAGTTATTCATTTTATCTAACTCTTTTTTAATAATATTTTACTTAGTAACTCAAATATAATTTTTTGTGACAAATTATTAAAAATATTAAATTTTTTAAATTGTTTGTAAGGGTATTAACACTAGTATTTAGAAGCGATAAGCGTTGTCTCGCAACGTTTATGCACTGTTGCATAATATTATTAGTACGTTATAATTTTGAATGTGTCAAAAATAAGGAGGTTAATTAATACATGGGGTTGAATAAAGAATCTATAAAAATAGGTTTTGCTTATGTGGGGATTGTAGTAGGCGCAGGATTCTCTACAGGGCAAGAAGTAATGCAATTCTTCACGCCTTATGGTTTATGGTCATATATTGGCGTGTTAATATCAGGATTAATTTTAGGATTTATAGGGCGACAAGTCGCTAAAATTGGAACGGCTTTTGAAGCAACAAACCATGAATCAACATTACAATATTTATTTGGTGAAAAATTCAGTAAAATTTTTGATTATATTCTAGTCTTTTTCTTATTTGGGATTGCTGTAACAATGATTGCAGGTTCAGGCGCAACGTTCGAAGAGAGCTTTGGTATACCTACATGGCTTGGCGCGTTAATTATGACGGTCGTTATTTATTTAACACTATTATTAGACTTTAATAAGATCGTAAGAGCGTTAGGTTTCGTTACACCATTCTTGATTGTCATGGTAGTTCTTATTGCTATATATTATCTATTCGCTGGAAGTATCCCTATCAGTAAAGTTAATAGTACAGTAGATCATCCAAGTTTATTCTTAGGTATTATTAGAGGGTTAATGTACGGTGGATTAGCTTTTGCTGTAGGATTTAGTACGGTTGTGGCGATTGGTGGAGATGCATCTAAACGTCAAGTATCTGGTGCCGGTGCTTTATTTGGTGGTGTAGTGTATACTGTTTTACTTGCACTGATTAACTTTGCACTACAATCAGAATATCCACAAATTAAAAATGAACAAATTCCAACTTTAAAATTGGCGAACGAAATTCATCCATGGCTTGGATTAGTTTTAACAGTGATTATGTTAGCAGTAATGTATAATACTATTTTAGGATTGACTTATTCGTTTGCTGCACGTTTCACTGAGCCATACAGTAAAAAATATCATATATTTATTGTTATTATGATGATTGCAGCCTTTATTTTAAGTTTCGTTGGTTTTGCAGATTTAATCAACTTCTTATATAACATTATGGGCGTAGTTGGATTATTTATTGTGGTAGCAGTGCTTATTAAATATTATTTACGTAAAAGTGATAACAAAGACCACATTGCTTAAAATTAATAAAATAAATAATCCATAAAAAAACTGCCTACAAAGTTAAATAACTCATAGACAGTCTAAAGCAATTCGTGTAATTAACACGAATTGCTTTTTTGCATTTTGAACGTAGCGTATAATACATATTGTAATTAAAGTAGTAATTTAGCCATAATATATTTATTAAAATATTGATTGTTGATCAGTAATTTATTTTTAAGTTCGCCTTCAATATTGAATCCAGCGCCTTTAAGTAGCATGAGTGCGTTTGTATTTTCAGGAACGACTGAAGCTTGAAGACGTTTAATATTATGGTTAAGAGCCCAAGCTTCAACAGCATTAATTAAAGCAAGTCCAATACCTTTTTTTTGATAAAATTTAGTAACACCAAGTGTAATGATTGCTTCGTGTTGTGTACGTTCGTATTTTTCAGTAGTGACGAATATACATCCAACGAGTTGATCATCTTCTTCAGCTACATATATGGTATTTCTCGGAGAAGTGATAACACGCTCTAGAAGATTACTAATAGAAGAAACACTAGGGTTAAATTCTCCAGGATTATAAAGTGTATAATCAGATTCATCATATATTTTAGTTAATAATGTTGTCAAAGCTTCAGTATCTTTTATACTAATTTCACGAATAATATGAGCCATTCGGCTTCCTCCTGAGATAGTAATATAACATATATTATACCAATTATTTAAAAAATATACATATTTAGAATTTTAAAAAGGAGTAACAGAATAATGAAACCTAATGTATTATTAGCGGGTGGTAGTGGTTATATAGGTAAGAATATTAGCAGTGTGATAGAAAATGATGCAAATTTGTTTGCTTTATCTAAATATCCAAATACAAAAAAAGAGTTTAATCATAATATAAAATGGCTAAAAAAAGATATTTATAATTATGAAGATGTTAAATCAGCAATGTCAGGTATGAATATTGCAGTATTTTATTTAGATCCTAATAAAAATTCTGCCAAGCTTACTCAAGCAACTGCACGTGATTTAAATCTCATTGCAGCCGATAATTTTGCAAGAGCAGCAGCACAACAAAAAATAAATAAAATTTTGTACGTAAGCGGTAGTCGCTTTGATAATGAGACAATACAATGTTTAAAAAACTATGGTGTTCCTGTAGAAACGACTGAGACCTATATCAAACGCTCTCATATTAATGTTGAGTTACAAGTGTCTAAATATAATGATATACGGACAGCATTAAGAATGATATTACCTAGGAAATGGTCTTTAGAACAATTAGTCGCTTATTTTTTTAAATGGCTGAATGATACACGTGGTACATTTTTACACACGAAATATATAGAAAATCGATATATAATATATGCTCGTAATGAGTTTAAGCCTCTATTAGTAATGAAGAAAGAAGTAAATGATAATAGTTTAATTACATTTAATTTAGTAGGCGGTTCAATTATAAAAAAACGTTCTAAAAAACAAGGAAAATTGGAATTTCGTCAAATTAAAGGAACGCGTTTAGTAATTGTTCAACTATATGATTATATTCCTAAATTGTTATGGCCACTCTATTATTTTTTTCAAGCTCCCGTACAAGGTTTAATTATGAGAGGGTTTGAAATTGATTGTCGTATTAGGCATTTCAATGGACGTGTGCAATCAGGAGAAAAAATGAAATATACAAAGTGATAGGATGAAAACACATGCAAATATTATTAGTAGAAGATGATCAGACGCTTTTTCAACAACTAAAGAAAGAATTAGAAAATTGGGATTTTTTTGTTTATGGTGTCAATGATTTTAGTAACGTAATGGAAACATATCATAATGTTCAACCAGAAATCGTTATAATGGATGTGCAATTACCTAAATATGACGGATTCTATTGGTGTCGTCAAATTAGACAAGTATCTAATGTGCCTATTTTATTTTTATCGTCACGTGATAATCCTATGGATCAAGTGATGAGTATGGAATTAGGTGCAGATGATTATATGCAAAAGCCTTTTCATACCAACGTACTAATTGCGAAGTTACAAGCAATTTATCGACGCGTATATCAATTTGGCGCAGAAGAAAGACGTACATTAAATTGGCAAGATGCACTAGTAGATCTTTCAAAAGATAGTATTCAAAAAGGCGATAAAATCATTTATTTATCTAAAACTGAAATGATTATTTTAGAAATGTTAATTCAAAAACAAAATCAAATTGTGACTAGAGATACATTAATTACAGCGTTATGGGATGATGAAGCGTTTGTGAGTGATAACACATTAACAGTCAATGTAAATCGATTACGAAAAAAATTATCTGAGATCGATATGGAAACAGAAATTGAAACAAAAGTAGGTAAAGGATATATGGCACATGAGTAATGTGAAATGGTTTTGGCTATTTCTTAAAACACGAAGTAATTGGATATTTTGGATTATATTTTTGCAGTTTGTGTTTTTAGGGATGGCATATATAGACTATGATATGGCAATTGAAAGTGTAGCGTACATTGTCTTATTAAATATAGGTTTAACTTGTATATTTCTTATTTTTACTTTTTTAAGAGAAGTAAAATTATATCAACATTTTTATAATAATAAGGAAATCGAAGAAATTAAACATAAAGAATTAGCTGAGAATCCATTTCAACAGGAAATGGTGGACTATTTATATCGTAAATTATTGTTTCAAAAAGAAAGAGCTACTGAACAACAAATTCATATACAAGCGTCTGAACAATCGTTAACTGAATTTGTTCACGATATTAAAACACCTGTTACAGCAATGAAATTATTAATTGATCAAGTTGAAGATATGGAACGTAAGAAAGCCTTACTTTATGAATGGTCAAGAGTGAATGAATTATTAGATAAGCAACTTTATTTAACACGTCTTGAATCTAAAAATAGAGATATGTATTTCGAAAAAGTACCATTAAAACGTTTAGTGATCGAAGAAATTCAACTTACGCGGCATATCAGTCAAGTTAAAGGTATTGGCTATGAATTAGAATTTGACACGAATCCAGAAGTATTTACAGATGTAAAATGGTGTCGCATGATGATTAGACAGATTTTATCTAATTCTTTGAAATATTCTCAAGGAAAAGATATTGTGATTCGGTCGTTTGCTAAAAAAGACCATATCGCTTTAGAAATTACTGATTATGGGCGTGGGATTAGTGCTAAAGATTTACCACGTATTTTTGAAAGAGGCTATACTTCTACCGCAAATCGTAATGAAACAACTTCTTCTGGAATTGGTTTATACTTAGTAGAAAGTGTAAGACATCCATTAGGTATTGAAGTAGAGGTCGAGTCGACGGTGGGTGAAGGAACAACATTTATTTTAACGTTCCCTATGCAAAACGAAGTCATAGAAAGAATGTCACAAGAGAAATTAAGTCTATCATAAAGACGTTGTTAAAATAGTATATAAGTGCAATTGTTCGCTTTATCGCAAGGAGATATTGGACTTTACTATAAAAAGTTTGGACTAAAACTTATATAATATTTAAAGTAAATACATAAATTAAGCTTATGGAAATATCATTTTAGTGTAATAAGTGAGTAGAACATTGAGTGAAACCTGGGACTTTATAGTGACGTCTCAGGTTCATCTATATCATTCAATCGTTAAAATATATGATAGTGAGGGACATTCTAAATTGACAATATTACAAGCAAAGCAAATTGTTAAAACATATGGGACAAAACAAACGATACAAGAAGTGTTAAGAGGCATTGATTTAAATATTGAAACTGGAGAGTTTGTTTCAATTATGGGACCTTCTGGATCTGGTAAAACAACATTACTTAATGTTTTAAGTTCAATTGATTATTTATCACAAGGATCTGTAATACTAAATGGAAAACAATTGGAAAAGTTATCAAATAAGGAACTATCAGAAATTAGAAAAAAAGATATTGGATTTATTTTTCAAGAATATAATTTATTACACACACTTACTGTAAAAGAAAATATTATGTTGCCTTTATCAGTACTTAAATTAAATAAGGAAGAAATGAATAAACGTTATAGACAAATTACTGAAGCGCTTAATATATATGATATTAGTGACAAATATCCGTCTGAAATTTCAGGGGGACAACGTCAACGAACATCTGCAGCGCGTGCATTTATTACATATCCTAAAATCATTTTTGCGGATGAACCAACAGGCGCTTTAGACTCTAAGAACACTAGGGATTTACTCACACGTTTTGAAAAAATAAATAAAATCTATGATGTAACTATTATTATGGTTACACACGATCCACTTGCAGCAAGTTTTTCTAATCGTGTTGTAATGTTGAAAGATGGCTTAATATTTACTGAAATTTATCAAGGACAAGATAATAAACAATTATTTTATGAAGAAATATTAAGAGCCCAAAGTATATTAGGTGGCAAGATTTATGAGTTTTAGCTATATTATTTGGAGAAATTTCCTAAGAAATATCAAGCACTATGCTATTTATATGTTTTCATTAGTCATTAGTACCGTTTTATATTTTAGTTTTATTACGATTAAATATGTTCATCATCTCCATATACATGAGTCTTTATCTATGATTAGAGAGGGTTCTAAAATAGGAAGTTATTTTCTATTTATAATCATCGTTGTCTTTATTATGTATACCAATATTCTTTTTATTAAAAGACGAAGTTACGAATTGGGACTATTACAGATTATGGGGTTAAATAAAGTAAGTATTATTTATATGTTTATTTTAGAACAATTGTTTATTTTCTTAATCACTGCAGTTTTAGGTGTGATAATAGGGATTGTTGGGTCTAAAATTTTACTTATGATTATATTGAAATTATTAGGTATACATACCTCGGTTTCGCTTGTTTTTAGTATAGACGCTATAATTCAAACCTTATTTATTTTAATCATTGCATATATTTTAATTATTCTTCAAGCTATCATTTTCTTAAATAAATATTCTGTTACGCAATTAATGGAGTCTGAAGAATATATAGATGAAACAGGTAAACATATTACATTTGGAGAAATTATTCTAGGAATTTTAGGTATTGTTTTCATTTTGGCAGGATATTATTTATCCACACGATTTGTTGAATTATTAGATGATATCGTATTACCTTTTATTATTTTATTTTTAACTGTGATCGGAGCTTATTTCTTTTTCAGAAGTTCAGTGTCTCTTATATTAAAAATAATTAAATCATTTAAAAGTGGAAATGTAACTGTAAATGATGTTATTTTCACTTCTTCATTAATGTTTAGGATTAGAAAGAATGCTTTCTCTTTAACAATCATTTCTATTATTTCTGCTATTACCGTATCGGTCCTATGTTTTGCAGCAATTAGTCGAGGATCTTTAAGTAAAGAAATTTCATTAGAATCACCTTATGAAGTAACAACGAACAACGACATCTTGTCTGAAAAGTTAAAATATCAATTAGAGCAACAGCATATTGCATATAACTATAATTATAAGCAAGTAGTGTACACGCATTTATATAAAGATTATCTATTTGATGTAAATGCAGCTAGACCTTATTCGGTGACTGTAACAAGTGAAGATTACTTTTCAAATGTTTCTTTGAAAAAAGGACAAGCAGATTTAATTATCCCAGAAGATGTTATTCCTGAATTAACTAAACATCGACCACACGGGACAACACTGATTGGTACGAAACGACATCATACTAAAGTTCAACTGCGAAAAGTGATTCATAAAGTTTATTTTAAAGAGAGTATAGATTTAGGTGGACCGACACTCGTGCTTAATAACGAGGATTATCAATTTATAAAACAACATGTTAAAAATAAGGACATCATTTCTCAACATGGTTTTGATTTAAAACATACAAAAGATATACCTAGATTAGAAAAGACTATCAATCACATGAATCAGAATTTAAAAACTAGAAGTCAGATAGCAAGCGAAATTTCAAGTTTAACAGGAATTTTATTATTTATAAGTTCTTTTTTAGGTATTGCATTTCTTATAGCAACTGGATGTATTATCTATATTAAACAAATTGATGAAACTGAAGATGAATTAGAAAATTATTCAATATTACGTAAATTAGGTTTTACTCAAAAAGATATGGATAGAGGTCTAAAATTGAAAGTGGCGTTTAACTTTGGACTACCTTTAGCTATTGCTTTACTTCATGCATATTTTGCAGCACTTGTATTTATGAAATTTATAGGATTCACAAATCAAACGTCCATTTTTATCGTTATGATTATTTATACAATCGTATATAGTATGTTTGCATTTATTGCTTATAATCATTCTAAGCGAACGATCAATCACTCAATTTAAGAGAGAATATTTCGAGTTTGTAAAGAATTTGTAAATTTATTGTAGAGATGAAAAATTTATGATATTTTCAATTAGAGACAACTTAGGCGTTAAGTAGAAGTGTATCGTAACTGGTATAACATTATATTTACATAAATTTTACAAAAGCTTTCTAAATAATGTTTTAAAATAAGCTATTGTAAATGTAGCTCATTTTTAAATTGTCTTAAATTAAATAATAAACGTGTGATTGATAGCAATCGCTAAAATGGAGGCATTATAATGTTCACTAAGAAAAAGGATAAGTTTATGGTTCAATTAGAAGAAATGGTATTTAATCTGGACCGTGCAGCTGTAGAATTCGGGAAAATGGATTTTAATACCCATTTAGATTTAAAAGCTTATTCTGATAACATTAAAACGTACGAGTCACATGGTGACGAACTTATGCACAAAGTCATTAGCGACTTAAATCAAACATTTATCACTCCTATTGAACGAGAAGACATTCTATCATTGTGTAATGCAATCGATGATGTACTTGATGCAATGGAAGAAACATCTGGAATGTTTGAAATGTATTCAATTGAATATACTGATGAATATATGGCTGAATTTGTTGACAATATTCAAAAAGCTGTCGCTGAAATGAAATTAGCAGTTGGTTTACTTGTTGATAAAAAATTATCTCACATGAGAATTCATTCAATTAATATTAAAGAATTTGAAACAAATTGTGATGGTATATTAAGACAATCAATTAAACATATCTTTAATAGTGAAACCGATCCAATCACTTTAATTAAAATTAAAGATATTTACGAAAGCTTAGAAAATATCGCTGATAAATGTCAAGCTGTTGCTAACAACTTTGAAACAATTATCATGAAAAATAGCTAAGGGAGTTTTAAATTATGGAATATGTATTAGTCATCACTATAGCTATCGTTGCATTTTCTTTAGTCTTTGACTTTATCAATGGCTTTCATGATACAGCAAATGCAATTGCTACTGCGGTTTCTACACGTGCATTGACACCAAGAACAGCTATTCTTCTAGCGGCAATTATGAACTTTATAGGTGCACTTACTTTTACAGGGGTAGCTGGAACAATTACTAAAGATATCGTAGATCCATTTAAATTACAAAATGGTCTAGTAGTAGTATTAGCGGCTATTATCGCTGCTATTGTTTGGAATTTGGTTACTTGGTTATATGGTATACCAAGTTCTTCATCTCATGCCTTAATCGGCGCTATTGCTGGAGCTGCAATAGCTGCACAGGGGTTTACAGTATTACATTACCAAGGTTTTACTAAGATTATCATTGTATTAATTATTTCACCAATTATCGCATTTTGTGTTGGTTTTATCATGTATACAATTGTTAAAATTATTTTTAAAAATGCGAATCTTACGAGAGCAAATCGTAATTTCCGCTTTTTCCAAATGTTTACTGCAGCGCTTCAATCGTTTTCACATGGTACAAATGATGCTCAAAAATCAATGGGTATTATTACTCTTGCTTTGATTGTAGCGAATTTACAAGATCCATCGAATGTGGAACCAGTATTATGGGTTAAAATTGCTTGTGCCACAGCAATGGGTCTAGGAACTGCAATTGGTGGTTGGAAAATTATTAAAACAGTAGGCGGAAATATAATGAAAATACGACCTGCTAATGGGGCGGCTGCTGATTTATCTTCAGCATTAACGATTTTCGTTGCTTCATCATTACACTTTCCATTATCTACAACACATGTTGTATCGTCATCAATTTTAGGTGTAGGTGCATCAAATCGTGCAAAAGGTGTAAAGTGGAATACAGCTCAACGTATGATTATTACATGGATTATTACATTGCCAATTTCTGCTATTTTAGCAGCAATTATATTTTGGATTTTAAATATTTTTCTTTAAGGTAAAATAACCACAAAATAAGCTTGAGACATGTTTATGTCTCAAGCTTATTTTGTGGTTTGAATCATATTAATGAATATAGTTATAGTTAGAAACTAATGAAGCAGGAATCACACGAGTATCTGTGTTATAAGGGCCATATGTATAATTCATTTCTGAAATTAGAATACTACCATCTGGATTCACACGCTCCACGTATGCTACATGGCCATAATACCCAGCAGTCGATTGCATAATTGCTCCAACAGTAGGAGTATGATTAACAATATAACCATCTGAGGCAGCATTATAAGTCCAATACTTAGCATCAGACCAATATGTACTAATGGGTAATCCAGCTTGGGCGCGACGATTAAACACATACCATGTACATTGCCCAGCAGTGTATAAATTTTGATGGTTAAAGGTTGGTGAAGCATTAGTAGATGATGAGTTTGTAGTACTCGAACTACTTGGAATTTTTAATACTTGACCAGGGTAAATTAAATAATTTTTCAAATTATTTGCATTCATTAAGTTAGTAACTGAAGTTCCATATTTATTAGCGATACGAGAAAGTGAATCACCAGATTGAACAGTATAAGTAGTAGAAGACTTACTTGATAAACTACTTGATGTAGTAGATGTTGTAGTTGACGATCCATTAATAGTTAGTACTTGTCCTGGAAAAATTAAATTACCATTTAATTGATTATTTCGTTTAAGCTCATCAATAGTGGTATTGTATTTGTTTGCAATACTCCATAAAGAATCTCCAGGTTGAACAGTATGTTGTGTTGATGCTTCAGCATGATGAGAGAAAAATGCTACAGCTCCTGACGCAATAGATAACGTAAAAGCTAACTTTTTCAAACTACGTACCCTCCTTGAATTTTAAAATTTATTTTTAGAATTTAATATTGTTAAATTTGTATAATTTACCTTTTTATATCACATGCATATACTATCAAAAAAATATAAGAATATGTGGATTGTTATTATCTTGTAATATGATTAAAAGTAATACGATTTTTTGTAAATAGATAAAAACCCTTGATACAGTAGTTTTTAACAGTTTTATTTAGATAAAATTAAATTGCTTTAAAAAGAAATTTGTAATATTTCTTACAGTAAAATTGAAGCAAGGACGTATCGTGTAAGAGGTAAGTTGAATTGTTTTTAATGATTTAAACTTGTAATAATTTTTGTATTTTCTTGATAAGATACCTACTTAAAAGTAAATAAATTATACTATTTTTTTATTCTCAACAAATATTGTACAATTAATGTAAGATACTATTTAAAAGAGGAGTATAAGATGCCGAGTTCTTCAAATTTAGTAAATCATCAACATCAAAACGCACGTTCAAAAGATAATACTCAACAAAACCATGCATATCGTAAAGTTTGGCTATTTTTTACATATTATTGGCTTATTTTTGGGATTGGCTGTTATTTAGGTCAATATTTGCCTGTAGAATGGCGACGTCCTTTATCAATCACATTATTTGTTATTGTATTAGCGACGTTATTTATTAAAAGAGCACGTAAATATGGTCTTATTATTTCGCATATCTATGCTATTATTATTGGCTTATTATCGTATGCAACATTTTCAATGTATATGCAAAATTTAGGCGCAGACGTTTTTTATAAAAATATATTGTTAGCCATTATAGCGTTCATTGTATTTGGAATATTGGGGTATTTTGTCATTAATGATGCTTCTAGCTTAGGTAAATATTTATTTGTAACATTAATTGCGCTTATTATTGCTAGTCTAGTTGGCTTATTTATTCGTAATTCAATATTCCATATCGTTATTACAATGGTTAGTTTAGTCTTGTTTTTACTATATACATTATTTGATTTTAATCGTATGAAACATGGTAGATTTACGCCAAGAGAAATGGGTTTTAATTTATTTCTTAATTTATTAAATATCATCAAAGATATATTGAATTTAGCAAATCGCTTTAAAAACTAGACATTCATATTTATAATAAGTTGAATATTTAGAAAAGATGTTCTCACATTGTTTTCAAAACATTTTAAATAAAGAGTAGTCTAAAGCTGTTTATTTTATTAAAGTAAGAAGGCAATTATAGAGCATCTTTTTTAAATAATTATGAAATGTATTTAATATAAAATTAAACTTAATTTAATTTTATACGTATTTTTGATTTAGTATTAATGTTGTGATAGATTTATATTTAAACACTTATAAATTAGCATTTTTATATAAACACATTAAAAGAAGGACTACCAAGATTAGAAAGAGGTTAGTATATGTCTAATGGGTATTTTCACGTACTTACTAAGCATGAATATCAAATGACACGTTGTCAAGATGGTATCATATTGCTGTTCCCAATAAAAGGTTCATTAGAAATTCAACATTTTGCCAAAAAAGTGACGATTAATAACGATATCTACGTTATAAACAATAAAGATATTTTTTCAATTAATAAGAATGAGAAAACAATAATGATTTATATTGCAAGTGATTGGTTTAAAGAAGAAGGATTTAATTTCTTTGATTATAAATATTCAATTAATTTAGTTAAATCTATTAATGCAATAAAAAAAGCATTATTACAGATAACAATGAATCATATTAATCATAAATCTGTTTCAGAAGATAACAAATACATAGTTGACATTGTTCAAATTATTGGAAGACAAGGTAGTGTTGAAATAGATATTGCTAATGATCAATATAATTATGCTTATTATGGGGAGTTAAGTGAAGTATTAGACTATATTAACGAAAATATTGAAAAGAAATTAACATTAAAAGACGTTTCATCTAATCTATTTACATCTAAATCTAATTTATCATCACAATTTACACAGTTGTTAAATATTAGTTTTAAAACTTATGTAGACACTTTGAAGATTGCAAATTCATTTGAATTATTATTGAAAACAAACGATACGATTAGTTTAATTAGTGAAAAAGTAGGGTTTAGTAATGCATCAAGTTATTCTAAAACGTTCAAAAGTTATATGGGAATGACACCAAATGAATATAGATCGTGTAATAAATATGAAAAAATGATTTTTATGGATTATGAAACTCATATTGATGATAGTTTACAAAATATAAGAGATATGATTCAGTCACAACAATATTATTATCAAAAGAAAACAGAACATAAAATATATATCGATTCAAAATTAGATACGTTTATTAAACCTTATCAATGTGTAGTACAGATCAATACGATTGAAGAAATAAAACTGTTATTTTTAGAGAAATATATCGATTATCTTGACGAGAGTCCGTCATTAATGATTTATGTAAGAGCGGATATGAAAGAAATAAAAGAACACTTCACTGTTAAAGAACTTCAGCGAATATTTGAATATATTATTAGAAAAAATCTAAATATAAGTTTTAAACTTGAGGATTTAAATCTAATTGACTTCCTTGAAATGACATATGAAAATGTATTAGATTATCTTGAAATAAACCAAGTTGAAGTAAATGTAAATCACGAATTAGGGATTGTTTTTGATTTAGAAAAGATTGATTTAAAAGCCATTTATCGTATGATATTAAAAATACAACATAAAACAAATCGGTTTTCTTTTGGATTAGAAATTAGTAACTTGCTAAATAATCCAGTTTTGTTTAAAACTTTAGAATCGCAAATTAAAAGAGTGAATTTCCAATTTCTGTTTATTGATAATTCAAAACTAAATCAACCCTATTTAATAGAAGATAATAATCGTTTATTAGTAAAGAATATATTACGATATCAAAATATACGTGAAATTTTAAATCACATTGATTTAGAAAATCAAAGAATCATATTTTTAAACGTTGAAAATCATGCGTTTTTAAATAGTGAATATAATGACTTAAATAGTAGTGCCCCGTTAATTGTAGAAACAAACATTAAATCAGCTCAACACTTTGATGGTATTGGTTTCAATTTTAGACAGGATAGTCATCAATTTAATGCTTTACATCTTTTTGATGAAAAAGGTTTTAAAACAATATTAGGGACAATGATGGCATATATCATGACGCTTAGTCAGGAACCAAAATACATTAAAGATCACTATATAGTGATTGAAAAAGAAAATAAATTCATACTATTTATATATGATTGGCGTGTTCTAGAAAGTGAATCACGAAATGCTAATTATGAAAAAACTGATATATATGTAGATTTTAAACATAAGACAAATAAAAATCATCTTATAAAAATTCAAAAGATTGATGATTATAATGGCAATATTAATCATATTATTACTGAAGACATACGTAATCGTTATCAATGGTCTAAAACATTCTTGAAGAAAGTAAATCATTTATTACATTCTTCTTTTAAAATTAGAGAACATGACTTTAATAAAGAGGCATTACAAATTAAACTTGATTATAACGGGCTTTATATAATTGAGATATATAAATAATAAATTTCATCTCAAAAAAGTTTTGCACAACAATATTTGAGTTTGTTGGTAAATTTAACAAAAAATTCAAAACAAATGCAAAAGACAGAACTCCAAAATTAAAGGATAATATATGTTGAATTGTTCGCTTTTATTGGAGGTGCAAATGCTTGAGTAACGATGAATTAAATCGCTTGCTGAAAATCTATAAACAATATAAAGCGTTGTCTGGATATATAGACAAAGAATACAAACTAACCTTAAATGATTTAGCTTTATTAAAATTAGCTTACGAATACACAGCAGACGATCAAATTTTAATGCAAACATTCTTAAAAGTTGCAATTGAAGAACTAGAATTAAGTAGAACAAAATTACTTGTTTCTATACGCAGACTAATAGAAAAAGAGAAATTAAGTAAGGTTCGATCAACAGAAGATGAACGTAAAATTTTTATCTATATGAACAAATCTAATATTGATCAATTTAATGCTTTATTTAATGATGTAGAAAGATTTTTAAGTAATTAACTAAATGAATTGGGAGAGTACTGACAGGGGGATGCTTTGTCAGTATTTTATTTTTTTAAAGAAGTAACATTTTTTCAATTTAGACAATAAATTATTAATACTATATAATAAGTAGTATTGAGTAAGAAAGCGAGATGACAATATGGGACGTAAATGGAATAATATTAAAGAAAAAAAAGCCCAAAAAGATAAAAATACTAGTAGAATATATGCAAAATTTGGTAAAGAAATTTATGTAGCGGCTAAATCAGGGGAGCCAGATCCTGAATCAAATCAAGCATTAAGACTTGTGCTAGAAAGAGCAAAAACATATTCTGTTCCAAATCATATTATAGATAGAGCCATTGATAAAGCTAAAGGTGGTGGAGATGAAAATTATGACCATCTACGTTATGAAGGATTTGGTCCAAGTGGCTCCATGATTATTGTAGATGCCTTAACTAATAACGTGAATCGTACAGCATCAGATGTTAGAGCAGCATTTGGAAAAAATGGTGGTAATATGGGTGTATCTGGTTCAGTAGCTTATATGTTTGACCATACTGCAACGTTTGGTGTCGAAGGAAAATCTGCCGATGACGTCCTAGAAACATTGATGGAACAAGATGTAGATGTAAGAGACGTTATTGAAGAAGATGGCTTGACGATTGTGTATGCAGAACCTGATCAATTTGCACAAGTACAAGAGGCACTACGTCAATCAGGTGTAGAAGACTTTAAAATTGCAGAGTTTGAAATGTTACCTCAGACTGACATTGAACTTTCAGCAGATGATCAAGCAACACTTGAAAAACTTATTGATGCACTTGAAGATTTAGAAGATGTTCAAAATGTTTTCCATAATGTGGACTTAAAATAATGAAATACACGGCTTCGTTTTGGATACAATCGTTAGACTTGGAATCTCATCCAGAAGGTGGATATTATAAAGAAACTATTCGACCAGAGGGTATAAAGAAAGAAGAAAGGGCATCTTTTAGTAGTATACTTTTCTTATTAAAAGCAGATGATATCTCGCATTTTCATCGTATAGATGCTGATGAAGTATGGTATTATCATGCTGGTGTATCACTAGAGATACATATGTTAACTGAAGATGGCCAGTATCGTAGTGTCTTGTTAGGTCCAAATGTAGACCATGGAGAAGTGCTACAATATGTTGTTCCCAAAGGAACCATTTTTGCTTCGAGTGTACCTCATTCGGAAGGTTATAGTTTAGTAGGCTGTATGTGTCAACCTGCATTTGAATTTAAGTATTTTGAATTATTCACACAAGATGAGTTGATAGAAGTATATCCACAATATCGCCGAATGATTCAAAAATATGCATTGAAAAACATTGAGTATTAATAATTAGACACTTCATTCATCTAGTTAAGTATAACTACATGAATGAAGTGTCTTTTTTAAAAAGAGATAGAGGACACCATTGCTGACATGCTTCTATTCAGCAGTACCAAAAAGTTCATTAGCTAATTCTACAACATAAGCTAATTTGTTCCATTGCTCTTGTTCAGTTAGAGCATTCCCTTCTTCTGTAGAAGCAAAACCACATTGTGGACTAATACAGATATGGTCAATATTTACATATTGTTCTGCTTCTTTAATTCTTTTTTTAATTGTGTCTTTATTTTCCAATTCACCTGTTTTAGAGGTGATAAGTCCTAAAACTGCATAAGCATTGTCATTAAAGAAACGAAGCGGTTCGAAATCACCTGAACGTTCATCATCATACTCTAAAAAGAAACCATTTAAATTTTCTTTAAATAGGTAAGGGGCGATGGCTTCATATCCTCCAGAAATTGCCCAAGTTGATTTATAGTTACCACGACAAATATGAGTAGTCAGAATTAAGTCATTTGGCAGTCCTTCGATCGCTTTATTAATCACTTTATAGGCCAAATCACGTGCTTTTAGTTTTTCATCTTCAGAACGTTGACGACCTCTCACTTTTTGAGTACCGTCAGTTAAACCAGCCCAGTATACGTCATCTAATTGAATATAGCGCGCTCCTAAGTCATAAAATGCTTGTAGCGTTTCATGATAAACTTTGGCAATATCATTTGCAAAATCTTCTATATTAGGGTAAATCGTTTCATTTAAAATATTAGGGTGGAATAATTGATTTGGACTAGGTATTGATACTTTAGCAGTTGCGCGACCAGCCACTTTTTTATATAAAAACTTAAAGTGTTCAAAGTGTGGATGATTTGGATTAAATGATACTTTGTCCACAATTCTCACATTATGTGCACGTGTTTCTACACCTTCAAATTCTAATCCGTGGTCAGGAGTATATCCTTCTACGCCATTAATATTCTCTAGAAAATCAAAGTGCCACCAACTTCTACGAAATTCTCCATCTGTAATGCTATGTAAACCAATCTCAATTTGTTTTTCAATAATACGTTCGATTTCTTCGTCTTCAATACGTGTTAATTCTTCTAAAGATAATTCATTATTATTAAACTTAAATCTCGCTTCTTTTAGGCGTTTAGGACGTAATAAACTTCCCACGTGATCTGCTCGAAAAGGTCTAACTGTCATATATAAAACGCTCCTTTTATTTAGAATTTTCAGATAATATAGAATAAAACTATCAAATCTTAGTGTTTTTGTCAATTTTACCTAAAAATTTAATAGTTGTAGTAAAATGAAATTGAAAAATTAATAAATTTATATGCTAAAAGTAATAAAGCATGCCATAAGATGACATGGTTTACTTAGTTTAATATAATAATGACAAGGAGTTGGTGGCTTTATGAAAATTAAATACATAGATAAACGTCACTGGCGTCGCCTAATTGAACGTGATTACATAGAAGTTAAGGTAAATAATAATAGGTTTAAAGGTATTATTGGCTTGGTCACGATGAAAAAGGTGCGTGAGCCTTTAGAGGTGACGGTGGTCGATCAAAATGTAGTTGTAGTAGATAATAACTATAAATGGTTACAAATTTTGCCAGAAAAAAAACGCTATAGTATTACTGCAATGTTTGATGATAAGGGGAATCCATTAGAGTACTATTTTGATATTAACATTAAAAATATTACTCAAAAAGGGAACGCGAGAACATTAGATTTATTTTTAGATGTGCTGGTTTTACCATCCACTGGTGAATATGAGTTAGTAGATGAACATGATTTAGAACTAGCTTTGAAAAATGGACAAATTACGAAGAAACAATACCATGAAGCTTATATTATCGCTCATCAATTGATGATTGAGATTGAGGACAATTTTGCAGAGATACATCATCGAATTATGCATTGTTATAAAAAGATGATAGGTAAATTAAATAAGCATAAGAAAGCGTAATTATATTTCTTTAATACTAAAACAATAATGAAATAGTATCAATTTTATTTATCATCATAGCCGTATTCGTGGATAAACATAAGGGGGAAGCTATGAAAATTGAAGATTATCAATTACTAATTACATTAGATGAGACGAAAACGTTAAGAAAAGCTGCTGAAATTTTATATATATCACAACCAGCAGTCACGCAACGCTTAAAAGCAATTGAACATGCGTTTGGAGTAGAAATATTTATTCGTACTAAAAAACAATTAATTACTACTACAGAAGGTGCAATGATTATCGAACATGCACGTGATATGTTGAATCGAGAAAAAATGTTTTTCGATAAAATACAAGCACATATAGGGGAAGTAAATGGAACCATATCTATAGGATGTTCATCTTTAATTGGACAAACAATATTGCCCCGTGTATTGAGTTTGTATAATACACAATTTCCTAATGTAGAAATACAAGTTCAAGTGGGTTCAACAGAGCAAATTAGATCTAATCATAGAGATTATCACCTTTTAATTACTAGAGGGAATAAAGTAATGAATTTAAAAAATATCCATTTATTTGATGATGAACATTATTTTATTTATCCAAAAGAACGTCATGAAGATGTGTCAAAGTTACCATTTATTGAATTTCAAGCAGATCCAATATATATCAATCAAATTAATCATTGGTATAGTGAAAAATTTGGACAAGATTATCATGCTACCATTACAGTAGATCAAGTGGCAACATGTAAAGAAATGCTAATAAGTGGTGTAGGAGTAACTATTCTTCCAGAAATAATGATGAAGAATATTGATCATCACGTATTTGAATTTGAAAAAGTCAACATTGATGGTCTTCCGTTAATCCGCTCAACGTATATGAGTTATGATAGTAGTATATTGCAACTACCACAAGTTGATGCTTTTGTTTCTTTAATACTTAATTTTACTAAATAATAGTTAATCAATATTGCAATTTAAAAGAAGAATAGAGGTATAGTATATGTTTTCAGCACTATTGCATATTAAAAACTATAAATTATTTCTTATTAATATGATGCTCTTAGGAATGGGTATTGCCATTACAGTGCCATACTTTGTTTTATTCGCAACAAATGAACTAGGAATGTCGACAAATCAGTTTGGTGTTCTTTTAGCTTTGGCTGCAGTCAGTCAATTTACTGTAAATGCGATTGTTGCTAGATTTTCAGATACACATCATCTTAATCGGAAAATACTTATTATTTGTGCACTATTTATGGGAGCACTTAGTTTTTCTATATATTTTTACATCCATCATATATGGCTATTTATTATAGTATATGCGATATTTCAAGGATTATTCGCACCTGCAATGCCCCAATTATATGCATCCGCTAGAGAATCTATTAATGCGTCTTCATCAAGAAATAATGCGAAATTTGCTAATACTGTCTTAAGATCAATGTTCTCTTTTGGCTTTTTATTTGGTCCACTCATTGGTGCATATCTCATTCAATTTATGGGCTACGCAGGTCTATTTGGCGGCACAGTTATCATTTTATTATTTACACTGTTGTTACAAATATTCTTTTATAAAGATTTAAATCTGACTATAAACGAACAAGTTAAAGATACTGCTAGTATTGAAATAACTGCACCTAATATGTTAAAAGATAAAGCTTTATTTATTCCATTTATTGCTTTTATACTTCTACATATTGGTCAGTGGATGTATACAATGAATATGCCATTATTCGTTACAGAATATTTGAAAGAACGAGAAGGTTATGTAGGTACTTTAGCAAGTTTATGTGCCGGCTTAGAGGTGCCTTTTATGGTTATATTAGGGATTTTAGCATCCAAATTATCTACACGCACTTTGCTTATACTAGGAGCCATAAGTGGTGGTCTATTTTATTTTAGTATTGGTATATTTGAAAATATATATATGATGATGATAGGACAAGTATTTTTAGCATTTTATTTAGCGATTTTGTTAGGACTGGGTATTAGTTATTTCCAAGATATACTACCTGACTTTCCTGGTTATGCGTCGACTTTATTTGCTAATGCAATGGTAATAGGACAATTATGTGGAAATTTATTAGGTGGTGTAATGAGTCATTGGGTTGGATTAGAAAACGTTTTTTATGTTTCTGCCTTATCTATTTTTATTGGTATGATTTTAATATTGTTCACTAAAGATCAAAAGTTTACATCCTCAACTATGAATATACAATAATTAAAAGAAATGATTATGTATGAAAATAAAAGTCTGGGACTTTAAATCCTTCGACAAATGAAAAAGACCACTTTTTCTATTGAAATAATAGGAAAAGGGTCTTTTTTATAATTATTTAATTTATATGTCGCTCAAAGAGTTGTTATGTTTTTGAGAATAATGTTCTAGGCTCTTATTTCATATTTTTATAACACAGTATTTGAATCTTCATCAACAAAATGATGTTCTATATAGAAAGCAATAGGTGTAATAATTATAGAAATGATAATAAATGCCCAATTATTAATTTGAATACTAGGTCCATATGCTAAAAATGACTGTGGAATAAAAAATACATAAAATAGTGCTACTACTAGTAATGCAATAATACAGTAATTAAACCACCAAATCCAATGCGAATTATTAAAACACTGTAATTGAACAGTTTTAAAAACGACTAAAATAAAGAGAAATATAATAGTTAAACCAATGATGAGCGTAATGGGAAAGGTATATAAATATACTTCATTATGATTATCAGGAACAAAAAAACCGATAAACCCCTTAAAGAAAAAGAATATACCCATTAAAAAGATAAAATTTCTAAAAATAGATTTAACAATATTTTTAAATGTTTCATTTGGTAGGGATTTAAGTTGTTTTTTAGCGTGTGCTTTTGGGTCATGATCGAAAAATTCAAGAGCTAAAGTTCCATCATTTTCTGCGGCAAGTAACTCCTTCAAAATACGATTGAGCATGAGTTCACTATCATGCGGATTTACACGTAAATCTGATCTAATATAAGTCATATAGTTTTCAAAGATTTCTCGATCCGTATTATTTAAACGCATGGATTTCACGTTGTTTTCGCGGGCTAATGTTGCAGTCGATTTCATTTATTATCCCCTTAAAAATAAAAATGTTTAAAAGTTTTAAAAGTTGATTATTATATATTAAATATGAATAATCATATCATAGTTATGTAAAGAATATAATGTATAAATAGGGAGAATATAAAATGAGAAGTCTTTCAATTACTGATGATCAATTAATTGAGAATATTGCAAGTATTCATGAATATTACTTAGAAAAAAGTGGATTAAATTATCATGCTACAACGCTCTCTATAGCTTTAAGACAAGAAATGATTGAGAGAAGATTAAACATGAACCAAGATATTATTTATGTTATTGAGTCAAAACATGATTTTAGAGAACCTTCTGCTTTCATTTGGGGTCATTTTGAAACGAGTACGAAAGTGGTAACGATTGAAATGTTATATACACACCCTCATTGTCGAAACAGTGGGATAGCTACTAATTTAAAATTGGCATTAGAACAATGGGCGATAGAAAAAGATGCACATTCTATCGAAAGCACAGTGGATGCGAATAATGAACAAATGATTCATATCAATCATGAACAAGGATATGATATAACTCATGTTAAAATGCGAAAAGACTTAAAATAATAAAATGAATCATGCCACATTTCATGTTAAAATAAGTGTTATTGATATATATTTAAAGGAGAAATATATGAAGAAGTGGATTGTACTTTTACTATTAGCGACTTTAATATTGTCAGCATGTGGTAAAAGTGAAGAAAAAGTATCTTTAGAAAATGATATTAAACAGCTAGAAAAAGAAAATAAAGATTTAAAAAATGAAAAAAATAATCTAGAGAAACAAAAAGAAAAGCTCAATGCGCAACGAGAAAAGTTACAAAAAGAAGTAGATAGTTCTGTTGCCAAAGAATCAGTTAAACAAGAAACTGAAAAATCCAAAAAGGATAACTCAAGTCAAACGAATTTATCAAATGAAAGTTCTAGTAGTACTGAAGAACAAAGTAGTGACTCAAATAGTGAACAATCAAGTAATAATACAAGCTCTAGTTCGTCTACAGAGAACAACTAATATCGGTTTTAAAAGGCTGCAGGTTTGGCGATAGAATAAGAAGGGTAATAGTATTTAAATACATTTTGAATATAATATCCATATATTTGAAAATAAAGTTTAAAAATATAATAATAAAATTCAGCACATAATTTATAGTATTGGAGAGATAACTATGCATGAACATGATTTTCAAATTCTAGAGGGACGTGACCTTACACTTCCAGAATTAGGTAAAGAGATTGAAAATATTACTGGACGTACAGTAACTCATTCAACTGGAGACATTAAACGTGTTGTAGCACACTTGCCAAATTTTGAATCAGAAAGTGATACATTTGTAGCTACTTTTAAACTTAATCATCGTAATGATTATATCGATGCAACATTTGTAGCACCTAAAAATCAACGTAATAAGTTAAAAGAAATTCCAGTACATATCGAATTAATAAGTTATATTTCAAAAAATTAATAATTTTTTAATCAAAATGAACGAAACGAAGTGTGTTATGGTTATATACTCCATGTCACACTTTTTTCATAATTGTATTTGGGTAATGGAGTGTGGATAAATGGTTGTTTATATAGAAACAGAAAGATTGAGATTGCGTGATTGGGAAGAAAAAGATTTATTATCTTTTCAAAAAATGAATGCAAATCTTCAGGTAAGACGCTATTTTCCAAGTCTATTAAGTTATAGACGTTCAGAATTAGATATGCAACGAATGGATGATATTTTAAAAGAAAAAGGAATTGGGCTGTTTGCTGTTGAGCTTAAAGAGACAGGAGCATGGCTAGGATATATAGGGTTAAACTACTTACCAAAAGATAGTAAATATCCTTTTGAAAATTTACCTATATATGAAATTGGATGGCGACTTATCCCTGAAGTATGGGGGAATGGCATTGCTACTGAAGGTGCTATGGCTGTTTTAGAGTATGCAAAAGAAAAAGGCATAGAAGAAGTATTTAGTCTTACTGCTGAGGGGAATTTGGCCTCTCGAAAAGTAATGGAAAAAATTGGGATGTCATTATTTGATTATTTTGAACTACCTGACCTAAGTAAATATCATCCACTTAAAAGACATGTAAGATATCAAAAAAAGTTAAACATATAAATATTAATAAATAAATACTAGAAGATAAATAGAAACCCTAGAGGCTTTTAGCATATTAAAAGTTATGGACTACATTAAAAATGTGACGATAAAAAACAAATTTATTTCTAGTCCTAGACGCAAATATAGAAACACTTAACACGAAAGTCTCTATATTTGATGCCGAAACTAGGATGAGGCTGGGACATAATTCCTAACAAAATAG
>NZ_KV796486.1:0-1540 GCF_001809205.1 Staphylococcus sp. HMSC069E10
GAAGCGCCATCAAGTGAAGAAAACACAGAAAAAGCAACAACAGCAGAAGAAACAAATAAAGTAGAAACAGAAGAAGCGCCAACAGCAGAAGAAACAAACAAAGCAGCAACAGAAGAAACAAACAAAGTAGAAACAGAAGAAGCCCCAGCAGTTGAAGAAACAAATGCTAAGAGCAATTCAAATGCTCAACCAGCAGAAACTGAGAGAACTCACGTTGTAGATACAGTTGCTAAAGATTTATATAATAAATCTGAAGTTACAGAAGCAGAGAAAGCTGAAATTGAAAAAGTATTACCAAAAGATATTTCAAATTTATCTAATGAAGAAATTAAAAAAATAGCTTTAAGTGAAGCACTTAAAGAAACAGCTAACAAAGAAAACGCACAACCAAGAGCAACATTCCGTTCAGTAAGCAGCAATGCTAGAACAACAAATGTTAACTATTCAGCAACAGCATTAAGAGCAGCTGCACAAGACACAGTTACTAAAAAAGGAACGGGTAACTTTAAAGAATATGGAGATATAATCCATAAAACGTATAAAGAAGAATTCCCTAAAGAAGATAAGCTAACTGCATTCAATACAAATTTCAATCCTGATACAGGAACTAAAGGCGCATTAGAATATAATGATAAAATAGATTTTAATAAAGACTTTACAATTACTGTTCCAGTAGCAAACAACAACCAAGGTAATACAACAGGAGCAGATGGCTGGGGCTTCATGTTTACTCAAGGGAATGGCCAAGACTTCTTAAACCAAGGTGGTATTTTAAGAGACAAAGGTATGGCAAATGCATCTGGTTTTAAAATTGATACGGCATATAATAATGTTAATGGTAAAGTCGATAAACTCGATGCAGATAAAACAAACAATCTAAGTCAAATTGGCGCAGCAAAAGTTGGTTACGGTACATTTGTTAAAAATGGTGCAGATGGTATGACTAACCAAGTTGGTCAAAATGCCCTAAATACAAAAGATAAACCTGTAAATAAAATAATTTATGCAGATAATACAACTAATCATCTTGATGGTAATTTCCATGGCCAAAGATTAAATGATGTAGTATTAAATTATGATGCAGCAACAAGTACAGTAACTGCTACATATGCAGGAAAAACATGGAAAGCTACTACAGATGATTTAGGAATTGATAAATCACAAAAATATAATTTCTTAATTACTTCAAGTCATATGCAAAATAGATATTCTGATGGAATTATGAGAACAAATCTTGAAGGTGTAACAATTACAACGCCTCAAGCTGATTTAATTGATGATGTGGAAGTAACGAAACAACCAATTCCTCATAAAACTATTCGTGAGTTTGATCCAACTCTAGAACCAGGCTCACCTGATGTTATTGTACAAAAAGGTGAAGATGGAGAATCAACAACAACTACACCAACTAAAGTTGACCCTGATACAGGAGATGTAGTTGAACGTGGTGAACCAACAACAGAAGTTACAAAAAATGCAGTTGACGAGATTGTACACTTTGCACCTGAAAAAGTACCACAAGGCCATAAAGATGTATTCG
>NZ_KV796487.1:0-3110 GCF_001809205.1 Staphylococcus sp. HMSC069E10
CTAGATACTTTATGTCCCGGACTCTTTTTATTTAACTATATGTTCAATAAAATACTGAGTTATACGATAATCATCTGTTAATTCTGGATGGAAAGACACACCTAGGTATTTCCCTTGCTTAACAGCTACTATTTTATCACTAATAGAACTTAATATTTCTACATTATTTTCTACACTAACAATATGTGGTGCTCTTATAAAGACACCTTCTATATCTTTTGCAATACCTTTAACATCTAACTCAGCTTCAAAACTATCTACTTGTCTACCAAAGGAATTACGCGCAACAGTAATATCTAATTTTTTTAGATATCCTGTCTCACCTTCTACATCTTTTGCAAGCACAATAAGACCTGCGCAAGTTCCAAACATTGGTAAATCAGATTGTTGTAATTTTTCTTTAAAGCCATATAAATCCATAAGTCTTCTTAAAGTTGTAGATTCACCACCAGGGAGAATAAGACCATCAATTTCATCTAATTGTTCAACTTTCTTAACTGCTATACCTTCGTGACCACTTAATTCAATGTGACGAATATGTTCACGTACTGCACCTTGTAACGCTAATACACCAATCTTCATAAATTACCAACCACGCTCTTGCATACGTTCTTCTAATGAGATTTTATTTATATCTAAACCTTTCATTGCAGTTCCTAATTCAGCTGCTAATTTTCCAATTAATTCATAATCTTGATAATGAGTTGTAGCTTGAACAATAGCTTTTGCAAATTTTTCTGGAGCTTCAGATTTAAAAATACCTGAACCCACAAATACCCCATCAGCACCTAATTCCATCATTAAGGCAGCATCTTGAGGTGTTGCTACACCACCCGCTGCAAAGTTTACTACTGGTAAACGACCTTCTTCTTTAATTTGTTTTAATACATTATATGGTGCACCTAATTCTTTGGCATAAGTCATAATTTCATCGTCATTCATTACAGTTAGACGACTAACCTCAGAATTAACTTTTCTCATGTGACGTACAGCTTCTACAATATTACCTGTTCCAGGTTCTCCTTTAGTACGTAACATCGCTGCACCTTCGCCAATACGTCGTGCTGCTTCACCTAAATTACGGCAACCACAAACAAATGGTACAGTAAATTGATCTTTTCTTAAATGAAATTCTTCATCTGCAGGAGTAAGAACTTCAGATTCATCAATATAGTCTACACCCATAGCTTCTAATACACGTGCTTCTGTAATATGACCAATACGTGCTTTAGCCATTACTGGAATTGAAACAGCATTCATTACTTCTTCAACAATTTTAGGATTGGCACTACGTGCTACACCACCAGCTGCTCTAATATCAGATGGTACGCGTTCTAAGGCCATAACTGCTACTGCTCCAGCTTCCTCTGCGATTCTAGCTTGTTCAGCATTCACAACATCCATAATGACGCCGCCTTTTTGCATTTCAGCCATACCGCGTTTAACTCTTTCAGATCCTACAATTTTAGACATTTATAAAACCCCTTTTCAATTGATTAAATCCATTTTAAAATATAAACTGATGTTTAAAAAGGTACAATTTTAATAAAAAATTAGGGGTCAGATTTATGATGAAGAAAAAATCATTATATATTTCTTTATATGAAAAGCTAAAAAAACAAATTATTGAAGGTGTATATGAATCAAACGATAAATTTCCATCTAAAAGACAGTTGAGTCAACATTTATCACTTAGTCATACTACAATTGAGCATGCCTATCAGTTACTTTTAGATGAAGGATTTATATACTCAAAACCACGTTCAGGTTATTATGTTTCAGAAATTCAATCATTACCAGTAACAAATAGTTATCCTGAAATAAGTGATATATTAGAAACTGATAAGACTACACAGAAAAATACGTATCAGTATCAATTCAATTTAGCTGAAATTGATGCTGAACATTTTCCTAGCCATTTATTTAAAAGGTATGCTAAAGAAGTATTTGAAGAAGATCAACTTGCCCTTTTGAGTAAAGGAAGCGTTCAGGGAGAATTTAACTTAAGACAGCAAATTTCTCATTATTTATTTAATAGTAGAGGAGTATCTTGTCATCCAGATCAAATCATAATTGGCTCTTCAACTGAACAATTATTAAATATGGTCACTGATTTATTAAAAGATTCATCATTTATTATAGAACAACCTAGTTATCCACCAATTAAACATGTACTGGATAAGCATAGAATAAGTTATACACAAGCTAGAGTAGAAAAAGATGGAATTAATATCGATGAAGTCTTCCAAAAAAATAATGATATTTTATATATCACACCATCTCATCAATTTCCAACAGGATATGTGATGAGTTTAAAGAAGCGCACACAACTTATAAAATGGGCACAACAAAAGAAAGAACGATATATTATTGAAGATGATTATGATTCAGAATTTAGATATTTCGGAAAACCTATTCCAGCATTACAGAATTTAGATAAAAAACAAAAAGTAATATATATTAGTACATTTTCGAAATCGCTTTATCCAAGTTGTCGTATGGCATACATTGTCTTACCAAATAAACTGCTAAAATTATTCCGAGAGATGAAATACGTTGAAAGCAATACTGTGCCTGTACATCTACAACATATGGTAGCACAATTTATGGCAACTGGTAGCTTTGAACGTCATCTTAATAAAATGAGAAGAATATATAAAAATAAATTAACTTTTATTTTAGAAAAACTAACACCATATAAAGGACAATTGAAAATTGAAGGCGCACTAACAGGAATGCACTTCACACTTGTAGTTAAAAATAATTTAACATTAAATGAATGCATAAAAAGAACGAAAAAATGCAATCTTAAATTAACGCCTTATCCTTATAGCAACAAAAAAGCACAACCTCCTACTTTCTTAATTGGCTTTGGAGGTATCCCAGAAGAAAAATTAGAGAAGCATGTTAATGCGCTTATTAAAGCACTTACTGTTTAAATAGAAGAAATAAGTTCTGACTCATTTTGGATTGGTAGTCATTGAACGTGAACTTTTTTAAGAAGTCACTATGCTAGCAATCCTTAGTGTATATTCATTTAGTCATCTTTTAATTAGTTATATATAGATATATATTTTAAAATAAAAAAAGAGACCTCACGGTCTCAATAT
>NZ_KV796488.1:0-466 GCF_001809205.1 Staphylococcus sp. HMSC069E10
CTAATTTCGTGGCATGGCGAAAATCCGTAGATCTGAAGAGACCTGCGGTTCTTTTTATATAGAGCGTAAATACATTCAATACCTTTTAAAGTATTCTTTGCTGTATTGATACTTTGATACCTTGTCTTTCTTACTTTAATATGACGGTGATCTTGCTCAATGAGGTTATTCAGATATTTCGATGTACAATGACAGTCAGGTTTAAGTTTAAAAGCTTTAATTACTTTAGCCATTGCTACCTTCGTTGAAGGTGCCTGATCTGTAATTACCTTTTGAGGTTTACCAAATTGTTTAATGAGACGTTTGATAAACGCATATGCTGAATGATTATCTCGTTGCTTACGCAACCAAATATCTAATGTATGTCCCTCTGCATCAATGGCACGATATAAATAGCTCCATTTTCCTTTTATTTTGATGTACGTCTCATCAATACGCCATTTGTAATAAGCTTTTTTATGCTTTT
>NZ_KV796489.1:0-125142 GCF_001809205.1 Staphylococcus sp. HMSC069E10
CTAGATACTTTATGTCCCGGACTCTTTTTAAATTTTAATACTTAAAAAGTGGAAATATGTTATGATAATTAAAAGAAAGTGATTATAAATATTGGAGGTAATCAAGTCTTGTTACATATGCATATTGTGAGTTGGGTTTTAACCATTGTGTTATATATTATTGCATTTTTACACATTTCAAAATCACAGGGGCCAACACCAACTTTTAAATCATTACATATGGGGCTTAGAGTCTTTATGCTCCTTACAATATTCTCAGGATTTTGGGAATTAATTGAAGAGTTTATGGCAGCGAGTCATGGTGAAGGTGGCAACCACATGCTTCTTACTTTAAAAATGTTATGTGGCTTAGGTGTTGTTGCTTTAATGGAAGTATCATTAGCTAAAAGAAAAAAACATGCACCTAGTCATGGCTTATTTTGGGCAACAATTATTTTAATTATTATTACTATGGCTCTTGGAATTATCTTACCATGGGGTCCATTATCTAAAATGTTCGGTTTAAGTTAAGTAAAAAGAATCGTTTGAGTGTCTACTCAAACGATTCTTTTTATATATTGCGTGCTTTATAACCAATCATATTGATTAAATCTTTAGGATGACTATAAGGAGGCGCATAGGCAACTTCAAATTCAGCCAATTCATCTACTGTAAGTTGATTCATCATAGCCATTGATAAAATATCAATACGTTTATCGGCGCCTTGTTTTCCAACTGCTGCGGCGCGTATTAATTGTCTATTGTCTTTATTAAAATAGACACGTAAGTGTAGGGGTGTATTACCTGGGTAATATCCTGCGTGTGCACCAGACTTAATTTCAACCATCTCATAATTAAATAGACTTAATTCTTCAGGTTTTATTCCTACGCTCGCAAAAGTGTAGTCAAAAAATTTTACAATATTTGAACCAAGAAAACCTTTAAATGTAATATGTTTATTACCTGAGAGTTGTTCTGCTATAATACTTGCTGCACGATGAGCACCCCAAGCTAAAGGTACTTGAGCATTCATATTTACATGGCGATAATGTGAGGTGATGACATCACCTAGAGCATAAATATCAGGTATATTTGTTTTAAAGCAATCATCAACAGGAATAAAACCTTGTTTATCTATATGAATATTTGATGAACGTAAAAATGATGAATTAGGATGAGTTCCTATACCTTCAATAATGATATCGAAATCTTCATGTATACCAGATTTAAAATAAACAGTATGCGCTTGAATTGATTCAATTTCTTCATTTAATCTATATGAAATGTTTCTTTGATCAATTTCGCTAAAAATGGCTGCATTCATATCTTGGTCCATTAATTTATTGACTTTATCTGAACGATGAATCCATGTCACATCAAGACCACGTTGATAAAGGTTTTCTAATACTTCTAATGAAATGTAACCAGCACCGACAACTAATGCTCGCTTAGCTTTATGACGAGAAATATATTGATCGATTTGGTCCATATCTTCTGCATTTCTTAGAGTGAAAGTAAAATTATTAGTAAATCCAAGAGTATTCGCACTAGCGCCAGGACTTAAGATTAATTTGTCATAAGTTTCGTCGAATGTTTCGCCTGTTTGATGATTTAATACACGTACGACATGTTGTTGATCGTTTACTTCAATTACTTCATGATGTGTTTTAACTACAATATTTTTCTTCTCTTTAAAAATGTCTGGTGTAATAGGCAATATTTGATGACGATCAGAAACGAGATGTCCAATATAGTAAGGTAAACCACAATTAGCAAAACTCATATCTCGATCTTTTTCAAAAATGATAATGTCGCTTTCTTTATCTAAGCGACGAATTTGACTTGCACATGTTGCGCCTCCAGCAACAGCACCAACTATAATAATTTTAGCCATACATATCCTCCATAACTAAGAAGTAAACAAGTGAGATACAATTATAATTTTTAGAATCTTACTTTAAGTACTCTCATTTTTATTATTGATAAGGTATTTCTAGTTTGAAAAATTCATTTAGGTAACGCCCAATTCCATCTTCGTTATTGGAATAAGTGATATGATTAGCGATATGTTTTAAATCATCTAAACCATTGTCCATAGCAATTCCGTATTGAGCATATTTAATCATTTCTAAATCATTATCTTCATCTCCAAATGCAATAATATTAGAAGAATCTATATTTAAATATGATTTAACATAGTCAATGCCACGAGCTTTACTAATACCTCGTTTTACGATTTCAATAACAGGAAAAGGTGCACCCCAACGACGATGTTCAATATTTTCAGCATAAAAACGAGTTAACATTTGTTTAATACGTGTGATATTCACTTCTTCAGCTTCCACTAATATGGAAGTTGGAGATTCATCAAGTTTTTCTAATAAATTGCCTGTTTGGATTTTAGGATTGCCCATTGAAAAACCTTCAAATAATCGAGGATCATGGTCATTGATAAAGACACTGTCTCTCACTTCAGCAATAATGTTTGTAACATTAGCTTTTTGAAGTGCCTCTATCATACTTCTAGCGATGTCTACATCTAATACCTCATGTTTGGTTTCAAAGTCATCTGCTTTTGGATGATGAACATAGGCACCATTAAAATTAACAATAGGTGTATTCATGTTAAGTTCATGATAATATATTTGGCTTGCACGATAAGGACGTCCAGTTGCAATCATCAAGTAATGACCTTGTTTTTGTAAGGAAGTTAAAACTTTTTTTGTATAATCACTAATTTCTTTATTATCATTTAATAATGTTCCATCTAAATCTAAACAAATTAAATAAGGTTTCATAAATATCTCCTTGCATTACAGTTCATAAATATTAGTTTATTTGTATCATAGCATTTTATTGGCGTTTTGTCGGATATTTGATATATTAGTGTAAAGATAATTATTGAGAGGTGATACTAATGGAAGAAGCATTAAAAGATAGTATCCTTGGCGCTTTGGAAATGGTAATTGACCCTGAATTAGGTATAGACATTGTTAATTTAGGTTTAGTATATAAAGTAAATGTTGATGATGAAGGATTATGTACTGTAGAGATGACACTTACATCTATGGGCTGTCCACTTGGACCACAAATCATCGATCAAATTAAGACAGTATTAGCCGAAATTCCAGAGATTCAAGATACAGAAGTTAATATTGTTTGGAATCCGCCATGGAATAAAGATATGATGTCTAGATATGCAAAAATCGCATTAGGTGTTGGATAAATTTAAGTGAGCTCGACAGCATTAATTGTATGAAGCTCTTTATTATGAAGAGCTTCATATAATATTTAATAGAGAGTAGGGGATGAATTTTTCTTCTACTCTCTTTTTTAATATATAAGAATGTGACAATTTTATTTTTAAATGAGTAAAAAAGAAATGACACAATTGTAATATAAATTGAATTTACTTCTAGGTTATACTACAATACATAAGACTTATATCTTAAGAAAAGTATAATTTTCAACAATTAAGAATTAATCAATGAAAATGAATTTATATTTTATTTAATTGTATATCAAATTTTCAGTCAACTTAGTATAAAACACAGAATCATATTATACAGTGTATTAAATTCATAGACTATAGAATGACCAATCATACATACAAATTTCTATAATTAACTTTATTGTTATTCTGATTTTAGTGCTTTTATATCTAATGAATTTATTGAAAATTTATTATTTAATAGGGAAAGAATGTGAACAATGAAACAAAATTTAGAAAAGGGCGTTCATGATAAAATAAAAATGCGCTATATGCCTGGTTTAGATGGTCTAAGAGCAATTGCCGTATTAGGCATCATTATATATCATTTGAATAGAAAGTGGCTAACTGGTGGTTTTATTGGCGTAGATACTTTCTTCGTCATTTCAGGATACTTAATTACAAGTTTACTTTTGAGAGAGTATGAAGAAAAAGGAATTATTAATCTTAAACAATTTTGGATTAGACGCATAAAACGTCTACTGCCAGCGGTGATAGCTTTATTAATAACAGTAGGTATTGCGACCTTATTATTTGAACCTCAACAAATTATTAGAGTTAAACATGATATTATTGCGGCGTTATTTTATGTTTCAAATTGGTGGTATATCGCTAAAGATGTTAACTATTTTGAACAATTTTCATTCATGCCTCTTAAACATTTATGGTCTCTTGCTATCGAAGAACAATTTTATTTATTTTTCCCATTCGTTTTAGTGATATTATTACTTACGATTAAAAAATATCGTAATGTGACACTTATATTTTGGATAGTATCATTGGCCTCTTTATTAGAAATGGTCATTATATCACAACCAAATGTGGGATATTCACGTGTTTATTTTGGTACAGATACTCGTTTACAAACATTATTATTAGGCGTCATATTAGCATTTGTTTGGCCACCATTTAAATTAAAAGCTAATCCACCACAACGATTACGTCGTGCAATAGATGGTATTGGTATAGGTAGCCTACTTATCTTAATTATTTTATTCTTTACAGTTAATGACGATAGTGATTGGATATACAATGGTGGGTTTTATTTGATATCTTTAGTGACATTATTTGTTATTGCAAGTGTCGTTCACCCATCTACAATGATTGCTAAATTTTTAGGACATCCTTTGTTAGTGTATATCGGAAAACGTTCATATAGTTTATACTTATGGCATTTCGCCGTCATTAGTTTTCTACATATACATTTTGTTGATGGTCAGTTACCAATATATGTATATATCTTAGATATACTATTAACTGTGGTGTTTGCGGAATTATCTTATCGTTATATTGAAACACCATTTAGACGTGAAGGATTAAGTGCATTTTCTTTTGACCGATTACGTAAACCTAAATTTATAAGAACAATCGTTACTATCATAGCTGTGATTCCATTGTTATTAATATTTATGGGTGCATTTGATCGATTTGGAAAAGATGAAATTGCAAATAAAGCAAACAGTTTTAATACAAGTACTGCTGATAAATATTTAGTCAAAATGATGCCCGGTGAAAATATTAAGTTAAATGGACAAACAAGTAAGAGTGAGAATAAAGATAAAGTTTACACAAATATCAGCCCATTACTTATTGGCGATTCAGTTATGGTAGATATTGGTGAAGAATTTAAATCTCAAGTTCCTAAAGCAACTATAGATGGTAAAGTAGGTCGTCATTTACAAGAAGCCCTGATAGTTGCAAATAATTATACTAATTATAATAAACCATCAAATCAAGTTGTATTAGAACTTGGTACAAATGGAGATTTTACTCAAGATGAGCTTGATCAACTTATTAGTAAATTTGGTAAAGCTAAAATATATTTAGTTAATACAAGGGTACCGAGAAGCTGGCAAGATAATGTAAATAAACAACTTTCAGACGCAGCTAAGCGACATAAAAATGTTGTTTTAGTAGACTGGTATAAACGTTCTGCCGGTCACACTGAATATTTTGCATCTGATGGTGTGCACTTAGAACATAGTGGGGTACAAGCATTATCGGATGAAATACTAAAAAATATGACTAAAAAATAAATAATTAAAAAGGATTAACTAGTTGAGGATGCTCACAAAGTTAATCCTTTTTTAGCATTTAAGAAAAAAATAAGGTAACAATGTTTAAATAGTAAGGTAATATGATAAGTAATGAATGAAACGTAAATGAATGCTTGATATGATAGGATTTATTGAATTGTTAAAAAGATGAGTAAAAGTGTTGATTAATTAGTAAAGAAGGTCTATAATGTAATTAAGGTCAAAGAAAGTCAAAGTCAAACGAAGAAGTATTTGACCATACTCTTATACAAAAAGTAGGGGTGAATACATTTGGATATCAATCAAATGACTTATAAAGTACAAGAAGCTTTGCAAAAAGCAATTGAATTAAGTAAAGAAAATGAATTACAAAATATTGAAATTGAAGCAATACTAAAAGGAACTTTAGAAGAAGACGAAAGTTTGTTTAAAAGTATTTTAGAACGTGCAAATATAGACACTGATCAATTAAATCAAGCGTATAGTGAAAAATTAAAACACTATCCATCAGTACAAGGTGATAATGTTCAATATGGACAATATATTGGCTCAAAAGCAAACGAATTATTAAATAAAGCTGAGTCATATATGAAAGAATATGAAGATGAATATATCTCAATGGAACATATTTTACGTGCTGCTATGGACATTGATGAAACAACACAACAATTTGTAGGAAATAAAGAAGAAGTAGTCAAAGAAATTATTACTAAAGTTAGAGGGGGAAATCATGTGACTTCACAAAATCCAGAAGTAAATTATGAAGCTTTAGAGAAATATGGTAGAGATTTAGTAGAAGAAGTTCGCCAAGGCAAAATGGATCCAGTTATTGGTAGAGATGAAGAAATCCGTAATACCATTCGAATTTTAAGCCGTAAAACTAAAAATAACCCAGTATTAATTGGAGAGCCTGGTGTAGGTAAAACTGCAATTGTAGAAGGATTAGCACAACGTATTGTACGTAAAGATGTGCCGGAATCATTGCTAGATAAAACTATTTTTGAATTAGATTTAAGTGCATTAGTTGCAGGTGCAAAATTTAGAGGCGAATTTGAAGAACGTCTTAAAGCAGTACTTAAAGAAGTGAAAGAATCAGATGGACGTATTATCCTATTTATCGATGAAATTCACATGTTAGTTGGTGCTGGTAAAACAGATGGTGCAATGGATGCTGGTAATATGTTAAAACCAATGTTAGCTCGTGGTGAATTGCATTGTATCGGTGCTACAACATTAAATGAATATAGAGAATATATTGAAAAAGATTCAGCCTTAGAACGTCGATTCCAAAAAGTAGGTGTAAGTGAACCTGACGTAGAAGATACAATTTCAATCTTACGTGGTTTAAAAGAACGCTATGAAGTTTATCATGGTGTGCGTATTCAAGACCGTGCTTTAGTAGCAGCAGCAGAATTATCAGATCGTTATATTACTGATCGATTTTTACCAGATAAAGCAATTGATTTAGTCGACCAAGCTTGTGCAACTATCCGAACAGAAATGGGATCAAATCCAACTGAATTAGACCAAGTTAATCGCCGTGTTATGCAATTAGAAATTGAAGAAAGTGCATTAAAAAATGAATCAGATAATGCAAGTAAACATCGATTAGAAGAATTACAAGAAGAACTTTCAAATGAAAAAGAAAAACAAGCGTCATTACAATCTCGTGTAGAACAAGAAAAAGAAAAAATCGCGAAAGTTCAAGAAAAACGTGCTGAATTAGATCGTAGTCGTCAAGCTTTAGAAGATGCGCAAACAGAAAGTAATTATGAAAAAGCAGCAGAATTACAATATGGTACGATTCCACAATTAGAAAAAGAATTAAAAGAATACGAAGAAGCTTTCCATGATGAACAAGGCGATAATGAACGCATGATTCGCGAAGTTGTTTCTGATGAGGAAATTGGAGATATTGTAAGCCAATGGACAGGTATTCCAGTTTCTAAATTAGTCGAAACAGAAAGAGAAAAATTATTAAACTTAAGTGATATCTTACATGAACGTGTCGTAGGGCAAGATAAAGCGGTTGATCTTGTGTCAGATGCTGTAGTGAGAGCGCGTGCAGGTATAAAAGATCCTAATCGTCCAATAGGTAGTTTCTTATTCTTAGGTCCAACTGGTGTAGGTAAAACAGAGTTAGCTAAATCACTCGCTTCATCATTATTCGACTCTGAAAAACATATGATTCGTATTGACATGAGTGAATATATGGAAAAACATTCTGTTTCTAGATTAATTGGTGCGCCTCCTGGTTATGTAGGCCATGATGAAGGTGGTCAATTAACTGAAGCGGTAAGACGTAACCCATATTCAGTTATTCTACTCGACGAAGTTGAAAAAGCACATAGTGATGTATTCAACGTGTTACTTCAAATTTTAGATGAAGGGCGTTTAACTGATTCTAAAGGTCGTAGCGTAGATTTCAAAAATACAATTATTATCATGACAAGTAATATTGGTTCACAAATATTATTAGAAAATGTTAAAGATTCTGGTGAAATTACTGAAAGCACTGAAAAAGCAGTTATGGATAGTTTACATGCATTCTTTAAACCAGAAATTTTAAACCGTATGGATGATATTGTATTATTTAAACCATTATCTATAAATGATATGAGTATGATTGTAGATAAAATTTTAACTCAATTAAATATTCGATTAATGGATCAACGTATTTCAATTGAAGTATCAGACGAAGCTAAAAAATGGTTAGGTGAAGAAGCATACGAACCACAATTTGGTGCTAGACCACTTAAACGTTTTGTACAACGTCAAATTGAAACACCACTTGCTCGTATGATGATTAAAGAAAATATGCCAGAAGGTACAAAAGTAAATGTTGATCTTAACGATAGTCAAGAATTAACATTTGATGTACAAAAATCTTCAGCTGAATAGTATATAAAAAGGCATTGGAAAGCAAAGCTTTCCAATGCCTTTTCTTATTATTAAACTTGTTAAGAGCGTTATATTACTCCAAACACGTAATACAATACCATTTAGACGTCTCTATTCCCTTTACGAGCGAAATCATTAGGTTTAATCATAGCACCTAAAATGGCAATAGCAATGGTAATGATGATTGCAATAATAATTGGTTTAATCACATCTAAACTGCCGCCACCATTTAAACTATTAAGTACAAAGTTAACCATTTGTGTTAAGATTAACGCCCAAATAAAAGTTACGAGGTATTTCATATATATGACCTCCAATTTATATATATTATCATTTTAAAGTAAAGTGAATTATTTGTATAGTATTAGTAGAGAATGTATAAAAATTTGTGCCATTTTTTATATGAATTATTGGCTCGTGACTGTTTAACAAAATCGTCTAATAAAGTGTAACTACTTGAGTTAGATTTAAAAAGTATGTTAAATTAATACCTGGTATTAAAAAATGAAGTGAGAAGGTGTACGTTCATGAACGTAGGTATAAAAGGTTTTGGTGCTTATGCACCTGAGAGAGTAGTCGATAACGCCTATTTTGAAGGTTTTTTAGATACGTCTGATGAATGGATTTCAAAAATGACTGGCATTAAAGAAAGACGTTGGTCTCGTGACGACCAAGATACGTCAGATTTAGCATATGAAGCAAGTAAGAAAGCAATTGAAGATGCTGGTATTAAACCGAATGATATAGATATGATTATTGTAGCTACAGCAACTGGAGATATGCCATTTCCATCTGTAGCTAATATACTACAAGAAAAATTAGGTACTGGTAAAGTGCCTACTATGGATCAACTTGCTGCATGCTCAGGTTTCATGTATTCAATGATTACTGCAAAACAATATGTTCAATCTGGAGACTATAAAAATATTTTAGTAGTGGGTGCGGATAAATTATCCAAAATCACTGACTTAACTGATCGTTCAACTGCTGTACTATTTGGAGACGGTGCAGGTGCAGTAGTAATTGGTGAAGTCTCAGAAGGACGAGGTATTATTAGCTATGAAATAGGCTCAGATGGGTCAGGTGGAAAATATTTATATTTAAATAAAGAGACTGGTAAACTAGTAATGAATGGACGCGAAGTTTTTAAATTCGCTGTAAGAATTATGGGCGAAGCGTCTACACGTGTAGTTGAAAAAGCGGGTTTAGAATCTGATGATATTGATATGTTTATACCACATCAAGCAAATATCAGAATTATGGAATCAGCACGTGAAAGATTGGGTATTGAAAGAGAAAAAATGAGTGTTTCAGTTAACCGTTTTGGAAACACGTCAGCTGCTTCGATTCCTTTAAGTATTCAACAAGAGTTAGAAAACGGAAGAATTAAAGATGATGACACTTTAGTACTCGTAGGTTTCGGTGGTGGCCTAACCTGGGGCGCTATGGTAATCAAATGGGGTAAATAGGAGGATTTAATGTATGACTGAAAACAAAAGAGTGGTAATTACTGGTATGGGTGCATTATCACCTATTGGAAACGATGCCCAAACAAATTGGGAAAATGCCTTAAAAGGTGTCAATGGAATTGATACAATTACACGCGTTGATACTGAAGAATATAACGTTCACTTAGCAGGTGAATTAAAAGACTTTAATATTGAAGATCATATTTCGAAAAAAGATGCGCGTCGCATGGATCGTTTTACACAATATGCAGTAGTAGCGGCAAGACAAGCTGTAGAAGATGCTAATTTAACTATCAATGATGATAATGCTAATCGTATCGGTGTTTGGATTGGTTCAGGTATTGGGGGAATGGAAACATTTGAAGTTGCACATACAATACTGAAGAATAAGGGACCAAGAAGAGTTAGTCCTTTCTTTGTTCCAATGCTTATTCCTGACATGGCTACTGGGCAAGTTTCAATTGATTTAGGTGCAAAAGGACCTAATGGTTCAACTGTTACTGCTTGCGCAACAGGTACAAATTCTATCGGTGAAGCATTTAAAATCATTCAAAGAGGTGCTGCTGATGCTATGATTACTGGTGGTACTGAAGCACCTATTACGCATATGGCACTTGCAGGATTCAGTGCAAGTCGTGCATTATCAACAAACGATGATAAAGAAACAGCATGTCGTCCTTTCCAAGAAGGACGTGACGGATTTATCATGGGTGAAGGCGCTGGTATCTTAGTCATTGAATCATTAGAATCAGCACAAGCACGTGGCGCACAAATTTACGCTGAAATTGTAGGATATGGTTCAACTGGAGATGCTTATCACATTACTGCACCAGCACCTGAAGGCGAAGGTGGTTCTCGTGCAATGCAAGCGGCTTTAGATGATGCAGGTATTGAAGCTAAAGATATTCAATACTTAAATGCACATGGTACAAGTACGCCAGTAGGTGACTTGTATGAAATTAAAGCGATTAAAAATACATTTGGAGATGCAGCTAAAAACTTAAAAATTAGCTCAACTAAATCTATGACAGGACATTTATTAGGTGCTACTGGGGGAATTGAAGCAATTTTCTCTGCATTATCTATTCGTGACTCTAAAGTTGCACCGACGATTCATGCAGATTCACCAGATCCAGAATGTGACTTAGATATTGTTCCAAATGAAGCACAAGATTTAGAAATTGAATATGCAATGAGTAATAGTCTAGGTTTCGGTGGGCATAACGCAGTATTAGTATTTAAAAAGTTTAAAGATTAAAAATTAAGTTAAGAGTAGAAAACCATGCAATAAGATGCATGGTTTTCTTATATTATAGAAAAAGTGAAATGAGAATAGTCAAAATGAAGTAAAATGCACATAGTATTAGAGCAGGTAGTAACCATGTTGAAATGGTATAATGCTCTTTTTTTACTTGTTTTGGATTGAAAAAGTCATCGTTCTCTAAAGTTTTTTTCTTAGAGCGAGAAGCGAGTTGATAACGCATGCGTCTAAAACCAAAACTTGTAGCATCAAATATACCTTCTTGTACAAGGAGAATTAAAAATAACAATATAAATAATACAAGTGATATATAAAATAAGATATTAATAAATGAGACAAACGAATGTTGAGTTACGAACATCCAAAGTAAAAAAGTACATATGAGTGGCAAAAAGAGCCATATAAACCAAGTTTTAATATTGTTCATGTATACCTCCGACTTTTTTATCTATATAGTCTAATTTACTGTAAATTTACTATAAATAAAATCTAAAATTTATATTCTTTTAAATAATATATATAAAAATTACACTTATATTAAGAAAATGTAAAATTATATTGCAATTTTATGAAAATAGTATATATAATATGTATAAATATTTCTGAAAATTTTGAAGGGAATGTTAATTTTGAATATTTAGTAAAGGGGGACTATATGATGACGCGATATATATTAAAACGTTTGGGATATATGGTTTTATCGTTATTTATTATCATCACAATTACATTTTTCTTAATGAAAATGATGCCTGGATCACCATTTAATGATGCTAAATTAAGTGCTGAGCAAAAAGCAATTTTAAACGAAAAATATGGATTAAATGATCCAGTAGCAGTGCAATATCTTCATTATTTAAAAAATGTAGTAACTGGAGATTTTGGCTATTCGTTCCAATATCATAATCAACCAGTTTGGTCATTAATTAGACCGAGATTGATTCCTTCTATGGAAATGGGTATTACTGCAATGATTATTGGAGTGATTTTAGGTTTAATTTTAGGTGTAGCTGCTGCTACGAAACAAAACACTTGGGTAGACTATACAACTACTGTTATTTCAGTTATAGCAGTATCAGTACCTTCATTCGTCTTAGCAGTACTATTACAATACGTTTTTGCAGTACGTTTAAGATGGTTTCCAGTGGCAGGATGGGAAGGATTTTCAACAGCAGTATTGCCTTCCTTAGCATTATCAGCAAGTGTAATGGCCACAGTAGCTCGTTATATTCGAGCTGAAATGATAGAGGTACTAAGTTCTGATTACATATTATTAGCAAGAGCTAAAGGTAACTCGCCGATAAGAGTCCTTTTTGGACATGCATTAAGAAATGCATTAATTCCTATTATTACAATTATTGTTCCAATGTTAGCCGGTATTTTAACAGGGACTTTAACTATTGAAAATATCTTTGGTGTACCTGGTTTAGGGGACCAATTCGTTAGATCGATTACAACAAATGATTTCTCAGTTATTATGGCTACTACAATTTTATTTAGTACATTATTTATCGTTTCAATTTTTATCGTAGATATTCTTTATGGTGTAATTGATCCAAGAATCCGTGTACAAGGAGGTAAAAAATAATGCCTGAAAATTTTAATAAACCATTTGATGACCATTCAAATGCAGCGATGTCACATACCTCTGAGGGAGCGGTTGGGACGGATTTTGTTATTAGAGAACTCGATTTAAATAAAGAACCAGAAATACAACGTGAAAGTAAAAACTTCTGGCAAGATGCTTGGACACAGTTGAAAAGAAATAAACTAGCTATTGTCGGTTTGATTGGACTCATTTTAATTGTCATTCTTGCATTTTTAGGACCAGCATTTAGTAAACATGATTATGCTGAACAAGATGTTACTAGACGAAATTTACCTGCTAAAATTCCAGTACTAGATCAAGTACACTTTTTACCTTTTGATGGAACAGGGGCAGATGGTAAGAGCGCTTATAAAGAAGCGGGCGTGAAAGAAAATTTTTGGTTTGGTACAGACCAATTAGGTCGTGATCTTTGGACTAGAACATGGAAAGGTGCTCAAATTTCATTATTTATTGGCATTGTAGCTGCTGCACTAGATATCTTTATAGGAGTCGTTTATGGTGCTATTTCAGGATTTTTTGGGGGACGTGTTGATAATGTGATGCAACGTATTTTAGAAATTATAGCATCTATTCCTAATCTTATTATTGTTATTTTATTTGTATTGATATTTGAACCATCTATTTGGACGATTATTTTAGCTATGTCTATCACTGGATGGCTAGGTATGAGTAGAGTAGTGCGTGGTGAATTTTTAAAACTAAAAAGTCAAGAATTTGTAATGGCTTCAAGAACATTAGGGGCTTCAAAATTTAAATTAATTTTTAAACATATTTTACCGAATACACTAGGTGCCATTGTAGTAACATCTATGTTTACTGTACCAAGTGCAATTTTCTTCGAAGCATTTTTAAGCTTTATTGGTATAGGGGTACCTGCACCGAAAACATCACTTGGTTCACTCGTAAATGATGGACGAGCAATGTTGTTAATACACCCACACGAATTATTTATTCCAGCTACAGTATTAAGTTTATTAATTTTATTCTTTTACTTATTTAGTGACGGATTACGCGATGCATTTGATCCAAAAATGCGTAAATAACAAAGGAGGCAAAATCTATGTCAGAAAGAGTGTTAGAAGTCAACAACTTGCATGTTTCCTTTGATATTACTGCCGGGGAAGTGCAAGCGGTTAGAGGAGTAGATTTCTTTTTAAATAAAGGGGAAACATTAGCGATTGTCGGAGAATCAGGTTCTGGCAAATCTGTAACAACAAAAGCAATTACAAAATTGTTCCAGGGGGATACAGGGAGAATTAAAAAAGGGACAATTAATTTTTTAGGGGAAGATTTAGCAATTAAATCTGAAAAAGAATTAAACAAACTTCGTGGTAAAGATATTTCTATGATATTTCAAGACCCTATGACGTCATTAAATCCTACGATGCAAATTGGTAAGCAAGTTATGGAACCTTTAATAAAACATCGTCATTATAGTAAATCTGAAGCAAAAAAACGTGCACTTGAGATTTTAAATTTAGTAGGACTGCCTAATGCAGAAAAAAGATTTAAAGCATATCCTCATCAATTCTCTGGGGGTCAACGTCAAAGAATTGTTATTGCAACTGCATTGGCGTGCGAACCTAAAATTTTAATTGCAGATGAACCAACGACAGCACTTGATGTAACAATGCAAGCACAGATTTTAGATTTAATGAAAGAATTACAACAAAAAATTGAAACATCTATTATTTTTATTACACATGACTTAGGGGTAGTAGCAAATGTGGCTGATAGAGTGGCTGTTATGTATGGAGGGCAAATGATTGAGACTGGAAATGTCGATGAAATCTTCTATGATCCAAAACATCCATATACATGGGGATTATTATCTTCAATGCCTGATTTAACGACAAGTAACGAGACAGAGTTAATTGCAATTCCAGGTACTCCGCCTGATTTATTACATCCACCAAAGGGTGATGCATTTGCAAGACGTAGTCAATATGCACTAGACATTGACTTTAAAGAAGTTCCACCATGGTTTAAAATATCACCTACTCATTATGTAAAATCATGGTTATTAGACGAACGCGCTCCAAAAGTTGAACCGCCAGAGATGGTACAAAAGAGACAACGTCAAATGCCTAATAATTACGACAAGCCACGTCGAGTAGAAAGGGTGTCGTTCGATGGAGAAGAATAAAGAAATATTATTAGAAATTAAAAACTTAAAGCAGTATTTTAATGAAGGTAAACGTAATGAAGTTAGAGCAATCGAAGATATTTCATTTAATATTTATAAAGGGGAAACATTGGGATTAGTAGGAGAATCTGGATGTGGAAAGTCTACAACTGGAAAAGCCATTATTAAATTAAATGATATTACTGATGGTGAAATTCTTTATGAAGGACAAGATATTCAGAAGATTGCTAAAAGAAAAGATTTATTAAAATTTAATAAGAAAATTCAAATGATTTTTCAAGATCCATATGCTTCTTTAAATCCACGTCTAAAAGTCATGGATATTGTAGCAGAAGGTATTGATATTCATAAGTTAGCAAGTGATAAAAAAGATCGTAAACGTCGAGTATATGATTTGCTAGAAACAGTAGGTTTAAGTAAAGAACATGCGAACCGTTATCCACACGAGTTCTCTGGTGGACAACGTCAACGTATAGGAATTGCTCGTGCTTTAGCTGTAGAACCTGAGTTTATTATTGCAGATGAGCCAATTTCTGCATTAGATGTTTCTATTCAAGCTCAAGTAGTGAATTTAATGCTGAAATTACAAAAAGAACGAGGTATTACTTTCTTATTTATTGCCCATGATTTATCAATGGTCAAATATATTTCTGATCGTATAGCAGTAATGCATTTTGGAAAAATTGTAGAATTAGGATCGTCTGACGAAATTTATTATCATCCTTTACATGATTATACTAAATCACTATTATCTGCTATCCCTCAACCTGATCCTGATAGTGAAAGAACAAGAAAACGAATTGTGTATGAAGAAGATGAATCTAAAAATGCAGAACGTAGACTGCAAGAAATTAGACCTAATCATTACGTTTTTGTAACAGATGAAGAAGCAGTACGTTTAAAAGAACACGATCAAACTCATCTTCAACATAATTAAGTCTGAGGAAGGGAGGACAACATTAAGATGAAAAAGATAAATTTTAAAGTGATTTTAGGATTAATCGTGACAACTTTGCTACTTAGTGCATGTGGGAAAAGTGGCGGATTATATGATGATAGCGGTCAGACTTATCGAGTAGCAACGTCATCAGATATGAATACTCTGGATACCGTTTTGGCAACTGATACCGTTTCTTTTACAATTTATAATCAAGTTTTCGAAGGATTATATACATTAAATGGAAAAGATGAAGCAATTCCAGGAATAGCTAAAGGTGATCCAAAAGAATCTAATAATGGAAAAACATTAACGATTAAATTACGTAAAAATGCAAAATGGTCAAATGGAGATCCAGTTACAGCACATGATTTTGTATTTGCTTGGAGAAAAGCTGTAGATCCAAAAACGGCTTCAGAATATGCATACATAATGTATGATATTAAAAATGCAGAAGATATTAATTTAGGTAAACACGGAAAAAAACCAAAGGATCTAGGTATTAAAGCCTTAGATGATTACACATTAAAAATTGATCTTACTAAACCTATTCCATATTTTAAACAAATGCTAGCATTTGGTACATTTATGCCACAAAATGAAAAAGCAGTTAAAAAATATGGTGATAAATATGGAACAACTGCTGAAAAAGTAGTATATAATGGTCCGTTTAAAGTGAGTAAATGGGCAGTAGAAGATAAAATTATGCTGACCAAAAATGATAATTATTGGGATAAAAAGGCTGTTAAATTAGATAGAGTAAATTATAAAATTTTAAAAGATACTCAAGCTGGGGCATCACTATATGATACCAATTCGGTAGATAGTGCAGGTATCACGTCTGAACAAGTCGATAAATATAAAGATGATCCAGGTCTATTCAAACGTTTAATAGCATCTACTTTCTTCTTGAAAATGAATGAAAAACAGCAACCAGAGTTCAAAAATAGAGATATGCGTTTAGCAATCGCACAATCTGTAAATAAAAGAGATTATGTTAATGAAGTTCTAGGAACAGGTGCTAAACCTTTTGATGGTTTCACTGCACGAGATACTGTTAAAACACCTGAAGGAAAAGATTATGCGAGTACTGTTAAATCACCTTTAAAATTTAATCCTAAAGAAGCCAAACAACATCTGAATAAGGCGAAAAAAGCTTTAGGAAAAGATAAATTCACTTTTACTTTAAATACTGAAGATACACCAGATTCAAAAATTTCTGCAGAATTTATTAAATCTCAAATTGAATCTAATTTACCAGGTGTAACAGTTAAAATTAAACAATTACCATTCAAACAAAGAGTAGAAGCAGAGTTATCAATGAATTATTCAATGTCATTATCAGGTTGGGGTCCTGACTATCCAGATCCAACTACATTTTTAGATACAATGACTACTGGCAATGCCCAAAATAATACTGGATGGGGAAGTAAAGAGTACGATAATTTATTAAAAAAAGCGAATGGAGAATTATTGCAAAAACCTAAAGAACGTTTTGCGACGATGAGACAAGCTGAGGAGCTATTTTTAAACGATGCACCCGTAGCTCCAATTTATCAAAAAGGAACAGCTACATTAAGAAATCCACAAGTAAAAGGTATAGAATATCATCAAATCGGTGGAGATTATTCACTTAAACATGTATATATCGATAAATCAATTGATCGTGAAACAGGAAAAAAGAAAGATAACTAAAATAAGACCACGAGTATTTTACTTATACTCGTGGTCTTATTTATAATGATTTATCTCTTACGTCCTAAGCCCATTGCACGTTCCATTTTTTTCAGTGTTTTAAAAGAAGCTTTTTGAGCTTTGTCACGCCCTTGATCTAAGATGTCATCCAATCTATCTGAATTATAAAATTCGTTATATTTTTCTTGGAAATGTACTAAAAAGTCTTTAACTACTTCTGATAAGTCTGTTTTGAATGTTCCGTATCCTTCATTCTCGTATTGTGTTTCAAGCTCTTTAATAGATTTATTAGTTAAACTTGAATAAATTGTAAGTAGGTTAGAAATTCCTGGTTTATTGTCTTTATCAAACTTGATAATACCATCTGAATCAGTTACAGCGCTTTTAATTTTTTTCGCTGCAACATTTGGTTCGTCAAGTAATGAGATAAAGTTTTTTTGATTATCATCACTTTTACTCATTTTCTTTGTTGGATCCTGTAAACTCATTACACGTCCACCAACTTTTGGCATACGAATTTCTGGTTTAACTAATATATCGTTATAACGACTATTAAAACGTTCTACTAAATTTCTAGTAAGTTCCATATGTTGTTTTTGGTCTTCACCTACGGGCACAATATTTGTATTATAAATAACAATATCAGCTGCCATTAAAGGTGGATAAGTTAATAAACCAGCTGGAATACCATCTGTACGTTTTTGCGCTTTATCTTTATATTGCGTCATACGTTCAAGCTCGCCAACACTTGAAATGGTCGTTAACATCCAACCGGCTTGAACATGTGCTGGAACTTCTGATTGAATAAATAATGTTGATTTATCTGGATCAATACCTGAAGCTAAATAAATTGCTGCTAACTGACGAATTTGTTTACGCAATTTGATTTTATCTTGTGGGACAGTAATCGCATGTTGGTCTACAATACAAAAGTAACAGTTGTAATCGTTCTGTACGTCTGAAAATTGTTTTAATGCACCAATATAGTTACCTAATGTAGGTATCCCACTTGGCTGTATTCCTGAAAATAATGTCTCCATATAGATGCCTACTTTCTTTAAAAATAATTCATTTTAACTAGATTATAACAGTATTTTTTAAAATTGTAAGTTATGTTATAATAGAGATACACATAAGAAATTAGATTTTGTAGAGAAATTTTTAGAAAATTTGAAATTTCTCAGAAAAATTAGGATTTTCTCATTTAATTTTAATGTTAGCATATTATACTTATAATATAAGCTTAAGACAAATTAGCATAATTATTAATATAATGAATAATATTTATTCAATAGGAGAGTGAGATGTATGGTAACATTATTTACATCACCAAGTTGCACATCTTGCCGTAAAGCGAAAGCATGGTTACAAGAACATGACATTCCGTATACGGAGCGTAACATTTTTTCTGAACATTTAACAATTGATGAAATTAAACAAATTTTAAAAATGACTGAAGATGGAACAGATGAAATTATTTCAACTCGTTCTAAAACTTATCAAAAATTAAACGTAGATATTGATTCTTTACCATTGCAAGATTTATATACAATTATTCAAGATAATCCTGGACTATTACGTCGTCCAATTATTTTAGACGAAAAACGCTTGCAAGTTGGTTATAACGAAGATGAAATCAGACGTTTCTTACCTAGAAAGGTTCGTACTTTCCAATTACAAGAAGCTCAACGTTTAGTCGACTAATATTTAAAATTTAACAACATATTATTTAACAGCACTGGCTTAGCTATAGTGCTGTTTTTTATAATAAAAAAAGGGAATATAATATGATATAGTGTCCTATTTAAAATAGTGAAATTTAATCAAACAAATAAATTGTAATTTAACTTACGTTCTAATACAATATGGTTACTATTCATCGACTGTAAGGAGTGAGATGATATGAGAATAGAACGCGTTGACGACACAACTGTGAAATTATTTATCACTTATGGTGATATTGAAGCAAGAGGATTTAGTCGTGAAGATTTATGGACAAATCGTAAGCGTGGTGAAGAATTCTTTTGGTCAATGATGGACGAGATTAATGAAGAAGAAGATTTTGTAGTCGAAGGACCTCTTTGGATTCAAGTACATGCATTTGAAAAAGGCGTGGAAGTTACAATCTCTAAATCTAAAAATGAAGAAGCAATGAACATGTCAGATAATCATGCAAATGAACAATTTGAGGAACAAGTGAATGAATTGCTAGCTAATACATTAGAACAAGAAGAAAGTATTGAAGATTTATTTGAACAACGTGCACAACAAAAACAAGCACATAAATCTAAACGTAAATCATCACAACAACGTTCTAGTTTAAGAACAATTATTGTGAAATTCGAAGACTTAGAAGAAGTCATTCATTACGCTTATCATCATAATCTATCTACAGATGAGTTTGAAGATTTATTGTATATGAGTGATTCACATTACTACTATGCAATTCACTTCGATAGTACTGTTAGCCAAGAGACAATTAATGATAGCTATAGTCAATTACTTGAATTCGCTTATCCTAGTGATAAGACAGAAGTGTATTTAAATGATTATGCTAAAATTATTATGAGTCATAATGTTACTTCACAAGTACGTCGTTATTTTACTGATTCAGTAGAATAATATATAACGATTAATCGAGAGTAGAGAAGAAATTTAAAATGAATTTCTTTTCTACTCTCTTTTTTTAAAGTAAATGAATCACCTTAAACGTTTAATAGTATGAGGTGAATGCATGTTAGTAGCGATTAATCGTAATAATGAAACTGTATATGCTCATCAAGCTATCATTACTGAAGAATACCGATGTCCATATTGCAAAGAAAAACTTCTTTTAAAAAAAGGGTTAAAAAAGATTCCGCATTTTGCTCATGTTTCTCAAACTAAAAGAAGATGTATGAAAAATGAAACAGAAAAACATTACTACGTTAAATTTTTTATTGCTCAACGTCTAAAACAATATCACTTTAATGTTGAAATAGAGCCTTATTTTTCTGAAATTATGCAGTATCCTGATATTCTTGTGAATGCAAAAGTAGCTATAGAAGTTCAATTTTCAAGAATAAGTATAAAAGAGGTCAAATCTCGATCAAGAGGACTTGAACAAATTGGAGTAGCAGTTATTTGGATTATCGAACAAGTACAATATCATAAGGGTTATTTATACTTGAACACATTTCAAGCTTATTTCATTAATCCGATTGATAGAACGCTATATAGTTGGGAGCATGAAAAACAACTTATAGTAAAATATGTCAATATACAACATATTGGTGGCCGAAAATTTATTGCGCATAGACGAATGATTCAAATTTCTGAATTGTTATCATTCAATGAACAAAAGAATGAGTCATATTGTTATAAATTGTCAAATAGACATATCAGTCGTTATATTTTTAATTGTAGAAAAAAACGTTCAGTGCTAGAACCGTCTTTAAGTGCTATGTATCAATTACAAATAACTGACGATGAGGTATGTAGAGATACAGGTTATATTTTTTCGTATCAAATTTTTATTGAAAATCATCCAGTACAATGGCAACTCAAGCTGAAGTTGTTGTTAAAACATAATCTTCCCAAGCAGTATTTAATGTCGTATTTGAAATTCAGACAATTTTATCTACTGGATATTAATAAAGAAGAAATTACGTTAAAGTTAATAGATGATTATATTCAACAAATAAGCGGGAGTTTAAACGTGCAAAATAAATAAAAGAATGAGAAAATTATAACATTAATTCATTTAGGAGGTACATGTATGAGTCAACAACTTACTAGAGAAGAGCAAGAACGAAAATATCCAAATGAAACTTGGGATTTAACAACTATTTTTGAAAGCGATGAAGCTTTTGAAAAGGCATTAAAAGAGGTAGAGAGCTATCTAGGTAAAGAAGAACAATTTAAAGGACATCTAGGAGATAGTGCTAAAACTTTATATAATGCTTTAGCTTTAGAAGATGAGATTGGAACACAATTAGAAAAGGTATATGTTTATGCACATCTAAAACAAGACCAAGATACATCTAACGATAAATATACTGGTTTTGAATCTCGTGCGCATCAACTCATCATAAAAATTAGCTCAGCATGGAGTTTCTTAGTTCCAGAGATTTTGCAAATTGATGAAGAGAAATTAGAATCTTTTATTAAGAGTAACGATGATTTAAAACGTTATGCATTTGACTTGAAATTAATTAATGAAAAACGTCCGCATATTTTAGATGCTGATAAAGAAAAATTATTAACCCAAGCGCAAGATGCATTATCAACTCCAGAAAATGTCTATGGTATGTTTAGTAACGCTGATTTAGAGTTTAAAGATGCAGTAGATAAAGATGGGAAAAAACATCCTTTAACACAAGGTACATTTATTAAATATTTAGAATCAGATGATCGTGAATTACGTCAGTCAGCTTACAACAACTTATATGAGGCGTATGGTGCATATAACAATACATTAGGTTCAACTTTAGCTGGTGAAGTTAAGAAAAATATTTTCAATGCGCGTGCGCATAACTATAAAACGGCACGTGAACGCGCTTTAAGTAATAATCATATTCCTGAAGAAGTATATGATAATTTAGTTGCAACAGTTCACAAATATCTTCCATTGTTGCATAAATACACTCAATTGAGAAAAGAACTTTTAGGTATTGATGATTTGAAAATGTATGACATCTATACTCCATTAGTTAAAGATGTTAAATTTGAAATGCCATATGACGAAGCTAAAGAATGGATGCTAAAAGCCCTAGAACCAATGGGAAAAGAATATTTAGATGTAGTGAAAGAAGGTTTAAATCATCGTTGGGTAGATGTTTATGAGAATAAAGGAAAACGCTCAGGTGGTTATTCTTCAGGCGCACATTTAACTAATCCATTTATTTTATTAAATTGGTCTGATACTATCTCTGATTTATATACACTTGTTCATGAATTTGGACATTCTGCACATAGTTACTTTAGTCGTAAAAATCAACCATCAAACTCTAGTGATTATTCTATCTTTGTAGCTGAAGTTGCTTCAACATGTAATGAAGCTCTACTAAGTGATTATATGGATAAACATTTAGATGATGATCGACGTTTATTATTACTAAACCAAGAACTTGAGCGTTTCAGAGCAACATTATTCCGTCAAACTATGTTTGCTGAATTTGAACACAAAATTCATCAAATTGAGGAAGCGGGAGAACCATTAACTTCAACTCGTATGAATGAAGAGTATGCTAAATTAAATAGACTATACTTCGGTGATGTAGTAGAAACAGATGATCATATTAGTAAAGAGTGGTCTCGTATTCCACACTTCTATATGAATTATTATGTATATCAATATGCAACTGGATACAGTGCAGCTCAAAGTTTAAGTCATCAAATTTTAACAGAAGGACAGCCTGCTGTTGAAAGATATATAAATGAATTCTTGAAAAAAGGTAGTTCTAATTACCCAATTGAAATTCTTAAGAATGCGGGTGTAGATATGACTACACCAGAACCTATAGAGCAAGCGTGTGAAGTTTTTGAACAAAAATTAAAAGCATTTGAAAAATTAATGAAGCACTAAAAAGAGTGTATTCGTTTTCAATGTGTCTAATTTGTGACATTTAGGGTGGAAATGTAGTTTAATATTGAAACGACGTTTTGAGCGTGTTATATTATATACATGAAATTAATCACATAACAAACATACCCCTTTGTTTGAAGTGAAAAATTTCTCCCATCCCCTTTGTTTAGCGTCGTGTAATCAGACACGGCGTTTTTTTTATGCTTAATTATTAAATCAAGTTAATATAAAAAGAGCGATACACTTCATATAAGTGATCGCTCTTTGTTATTTCTTAGGCATTTTAGATTGCCAAAATTCGCCGTCAGGATAATTTAGTTTTTCAACTTTTTGTTGTAAAGCTAATTTTTTCAATTCTTTTACGAGTAATTTTTCCGGCCATTCATAAATAGTAAGCAATTCTTCCATCGTTACTATTTGTTTGGATTGAATATAAGTTTCGAGATTTGGAGGTAATTCTTTTTCGATAGGGCATCCCATTAATTCATTAATAATATAAGTATAAATATGATAAGGATAAAGGCCTTCGACTTTCAAACCTTCTTCATGTACATCTTCACTAAAAAATACAAGTGAAGGCGCTTGTTCAATTTCCATTTCTCTTGCAATATGCAAATCTATTTTCAAACTTTCGGTAAGTTTATTTTTTTGTAAGTCTTCTTTGAAAACATCATAATCTAAACCAGCATTTTTAATACAATTACAAATCATTTCTTCAGTGATAATATCTTTTTTCGGTATAATTTCGTTTTGCATTAAATGAATAAAACGTTCCGCTCTTAATCTACCTTGTAATTCAGCAGCTTTATATGCTAAAGCAATATTATCAAAATCTGAAGTACTTTGAGCTTGACATTTAGTCAAAACCTTTAATGAAGGATTCAAAATATGTCTGATTCGAATATATTGATTATACTCAATTCTTAATTTAGAAATAATTGCGGATAATTTAAAACAATCTTTATTAAAAGGATCAAAGAATGAATAAATTTCTATTTTATTTACAGGTGACAGATTAGTGTTTTCACGACTCGCATTATCTACAATTTTAAGTTCTTCAGCCATGTTTAACTCACCTTCAATTATATTTAGGAATTCACCATATGGTTAGCAGTTAAACGCAATCTTTCATACAAGTATTCGCCAACTCCTGCTGGAAATTGAGCTTTATTGATTGCTTTATACATATTTTCTAACCATGCATCTCTTTCATAAGTAGTAATTCTAAATTCCATATGTCTTTTTTTTAACATTGGGTGACCATGTTCTTGAGTGTATAAATCAGGACCTCCTAGAAATTGTGTTAAGAACTGCTTTTGCTTTCTACTTGTTTCTTTAAAATCTCCAGGAAATAAATGGTTGATTCTTTGATCATTCTCTACAAGAAAGTAGAAATAATCAATCATATCATACAAAGCTTTTTCTCCTATTACATCATAAGGTGTTGTAGCCATAGTATCACCAATTTCTATTAATATATTTCTAATATAACATGAATTTTTACATTTAAAAGTAATTTGACTTTTCACAAGTTCATCTCATATCTATCCTAATTGAGCTTGATATTCAAAAAAGCGTTGAACTTTATTTTTAGGGGGCTCATGAACTAAGTCAAATTGTTTTAATAAATTTTGAAACTTTTCAAAGCCTATTTGATAATCATTGACTTCAAATTCTAGTTCATAGTCTGTTTTATCAAAGTATTGACTTTTATCTAATACTAATAGTTCATTTTGAAATTCAACTTCTAATCTTTCAGTTGTCAATGCACCTAAAACACTTAATTCGTTTTCTTCAATATCAAATTCAGTAAGAATGTTTTGAATATCGTTAGGTAATGTTGATTTGACAATTGTTTGTCCAATATGAGGCTTAATATCGATTGGATGATTATATTCTATCAAGCCAACTTTAGCTGGTACTTTTAGTGTGATTTCAAATGTGTTTTGTTTAACACGTATTCTTAAAGCAGAACGATGATCACGTAGTTTGAAACTAGGTGATTCAATATAATAATTTGTTTGAGTGAATGGTGTGAATTGTTTAAAGTAAGAATCTTTAATCGCGTTATATGTATTGAAATCAATTAATTGCTTAAATTCAATTTCATTATTAGTACTCATAATTACACCTCATTAGAAAATCTTTAGTATATTATTGTAGTTCATTATGACGGACATTTGTAAAAAATTAAAGTAATAACAATACTAAAAATAAAATATATGGAGCTAAATATTTAATCGTTTAGAGCATACTTGAACTATGGTACTCTAATGTGTGTTTGAAAGTTAAATTATGTTAAACTAATAAGGAATAATAAGGAGGAACAAGCATGCGTATATATGTAAATGAAATTAAAATCAAAGATGATAGCATTTATTGCTACTCAGAAGATCCAACTGATGGATTAGATGAAGTAGGACAAATGCTTGTAGATAGTGATAATTTTAGTTTTGCTTATTTATTAGATGATGGCTCGTCGTATTCATATTTGATTTTTGTACAAGAGACGTGGTCAATGTTACATAATAATAGAGATAAAAAAGTAATTATTAACGATGAATTAGAATTAGAACATTTTCAAGATGAATTAAGTTATATCCTAGAAAATGTTGAAGGAAATAATAACTATGGTAAGGAGTTTGTTTCAGCAGTTGAAGAAACTTTCGAACTAAAGTGAAACGGAGTGGAACCATATGAATCAATGGGAGCAATTTTTAACACCATATAAACAAGCAGTCGATGAATTAAAGGTGAAATTAAAAGGCTTACGTAAGCAATATGAAGTTGGAGACAACGCCTCACCCATTGAATTTGTAACTGGTCGTGTAAAGCCTATTACAAGTATCATTGATAAAGCGAATAAAAGGGGAATTCCTTTTGATCGATTACGTGAAGAAATGTACGACATAGCTGGTTTAAGGATGATGTGTCAATTCGTTGATGATATTGATGTAGTTGTTAACATGCTTAGACAACGACAAGATTTTAAAGTTGTAGAAGAAAGAGATTATATTAACAATACAAAACAAAGTGGTTATCGTTCATATCATGTAATTATCGAGTATCCAATTGAAACATTAAGTGGTCAAAAAATGATATTAGCTGAAATTCAAATTCGAACATTAGCAATGAATTTTTGGGCTACAATCGAACATACATTAAGATATAAATATGATGGAGATTATCCTGCTGAGATACAACATCGTCTAGAAAGAGCTGCTGAAGCGGCTTACTTATTAGATGAAGAGATGTCTGAAATTAAAGAGGAAATACAAGAAGCTCAAAAATATTATACTCAAAAACGTGCAAAAAAACATGACTGATGAGGTGTCAATACATGCGTTATACGATTTTATCTAAAGGTGACTCTAAATCAAACACGCTTAAACATAAAATGATGAATCAAATGAACTCTTTTCATATGATGGAGGATACAGAAAATCCAGAAATAGTAATATCTGTCGGTGGAGATGGAACACTTTTGCAAGCTTTTCATCAGTATAGTCATATGTTATCAAATGTAGCATTCGTTGGAGTACATACTGGTCATTTAGGTTTTTACGCAGACTGGTTACCTCATGAAGTTGAAAAATTGATTGATGAAATTCATCATTCTGAATTTCAAGTGATTGAATATCCATTACTTGAAATTATTGTTAAATATAACAACACTAAGAATGAAACACGCTATCTAGCACTCAATGAAGCAACTATGAAAACTGAAAATGGATCAACATTAGTAGCAGATGTCGCAATTAGAGGTAAACATTTTGAACGATTTAGAGGGGATGGTCTATGTATTTCTACACCTTCTGGGTCGACGGCTTATAATAAAGCACTAGGTGGTGCACTGATTCATCCTTCTCTTGAAGCCATACAAATTGCTGAAATTGCATCTATTAATAATAGAGTATTTAGAACGGTAGGTTCACCATTAGTATTACCTAAGCATCATACATGTTTGATTACACCTGTAAATCATAATACAATTAGAACAACAATTGACCATGTCAGTCTAAAACATAAAAATGTGAGCGACATTCAATTTAGAGTCGCAAATGAAAAAGTTCGTTTTGCTAGGTTTAGACCATTTCCTTTTTGGAAAAGAGTTCATGATTCGTTTATTGAAAGTGAAGATGATTGATGAAATTTGTATACCATATTCATAGCGAAGAAATGCTTAAGACATTTTTACAACGTCATAATTATTCAAAGAAAACAATTAGCGCCATTAAACGTGATGGCGCTTTAATTATTAATAGGCAACCTGTGACAGTTAGATATATGTTGAAAAAAGATGATCAACTTATTGTTAAACTGCCGGAAGAAGTTCCAAGTACATATCTTCGTCCTTCAAACAAACATATTGAAATATTATATGAAGATACATATTTAATTATCGTTTCAAAACCGGTGCATTTAAATTGTGCACCTTCAAGAGAACATCCTCATGATAGTTTAATTGAGCGCGTGATGTATTATTTAAATCATTCTACAAATAAAGTACAATATGTAGTACCTCATATTGTTACAAGATTAGATCGTAATACGACGGGCATCGTTATCTTTACTAAACATGGTCATATTCATCACCTTATGTCGACATTTGAAATAGATAAGCGATATATATGTGTGTGTTACGGTAAAACTAAAGAACAATCTATGATAGAGGCACCTATTGGTAGAAACAAAGATAGTATTATTACTCGGTGTATTACGCCATCTGGTAAACATGCAAAAACTGAATATAAAACGTTGAGTAGTCATCACAGTGCAAGTTTATGTGAAGTTAAATTACATACTGGACGAACACACCAAATTAGAGTTCATTTTAAGCATATTGGTCATCCACTTATTGGGGATGACTTATATGATGGTTTTCATCCTCGGATTCAAACACAATCTTTACAGTGTTATAAAGTAAAATTTAGACATCCAATATATAATAAAGAAATCGAGATTATTTTAGACTATAAAAACTTAGAAAAAATATATCAAAGTGTAAATTAAAATTAGGAGGTACATTTGATGTCATTAAATACAGAAACAACTGACATACAACATAATAAAGTATACAATCAAAAACTACTAGATGACAGTTTAAACCGCAATGATATAGATCAATTCAGAAAAGAATTTCTAACTATACATCAATATGAACAAAGTGAATATTTTGAAAATACAACGAATCAGAATAGACAAAGAATATTCGAATTTTTATCGCCTCAAGAAGTGAGTAGATTTTTTAATCAATTAGATATTGAGGGGAAAGAATATGAAATATTATTTGATTCAATGCATGCACATTATGCAAGTGAAGTATTAGAAAATATGTCTACAGATAACGCAGTTGATATTCTAAATGAATTATCTAACTCAAAAGTTGCCAGTTTATTAGCTTTGATGGATAACAGAGTCACAGATAAAATCAAAAAGTTATTACATTATGAAGAAGATACTGCTGGCGGTATCATGACTACTGAATATATTTCATTGGATATTGGTACATCTGTAAAAGAGGCACTCATGCTAGTTAAAAGTCAAGCACCTGACGCAGAAACGATATATGTGATTTATGTCGTTGATACTGCCGGTCAACTCGTAGGTGTTCTATCTTTGAAAGATTTAATTGTAGCAAATATTGATGCTCATGTTGAAGAAGTAATGATTCGACGTGTTGTAAGTGTAAATGTAGAAGAAGATCAAGAACGTGTTGCTCAAAAAATGAAAGATTATGACTTTATTGCTATGCCTGTGATCGACTATCAACATCATTTAGTAGGGATTATCACAATAGATGATATTTTAGATGTTGTAAATGAAGAAGCAGATGAAGATTATTCACGTTTAGCGGGGGTTTCTGATACTAAGTCTACTGATCAATCAGTATTTAAGAAAGCATTGAAGAGATTACCGTGGCTTATTATTTTAACATTTTTAGGTATGATAACAGCAACGATTCTGGGTGGTTTTGAAGATACCTTGTCGCAAGTTGCATTATTAGCAGCATTTATCCCTATTATAAGTGGGATGTCAGGAAATTCAGGAACACAATCATTAGCAGTGTCTGTTCGTAATATTTCTAATGGTGATATTAAAGAAAAAAGTAAACTTAAAATAGCTTTAAAAGAAGCAGGTAGTGGGTTAATCACTGGTTTTGTATGTGCAGTGATTTTATTCTTAATTATTGTCATTATTTATCGTCAACCATTCTTGGCACTGATTGTAGGTGCAAGTTTAACTATTGCCATGACAGTAGGTACGTTAGTAGGATCAATGATTCCAATCTTAATGAATAAAATTCATATCGATCCTGCTGTCGCAAGTGGACCATTTATTACAACTATCAATGATATTGTAAGTATGTTAATTTATTTTGGACTTGCAACAACATTTATGTCATATCTAACATAGGGGGATGAAATGGAATTTTTTTCTTTGGTCATAGTCGTCGTCGCAGCATTTCTTACACCGATTATTGTTAATCGATTAAACGTCACTTTTTTACCTGTTGTCGTAGCTGAAATATTAATGGGAATTATTATAGGAAATTCATTTTTAGGACTTGTCCACAAAGATGAAATGTTAAATATTCTGTCAACATTAGGTTTTATCTTTTTAATGTTTTTAAGTGGATTGGAAATTGATTTCAGCGCATTTAAAAAAGACACAAGAAAGAGACAGGGTATTGATAAAAATGAAAAGAATTTACCAAGTCATTTACAATTAGCACTTACAGTTTTTTCATTAATAATGGTGCTTTCAATCATTTTAGCATTTGCATTTAAATGGTTAGGCTTTGTAGATGATGTATTATTAATGGTCATTATTATTTCAACTATTTCATTGGGTGTAGTTGTGCCAACACTTAAAGAAATGAATATCATGCGCACAACAATAGGACAATTTATATTATTAGTAGCAGTATTAGCAGATTTATTTACGATGGTTTTATTAACTATTTATGGTGGAATCAATGGTGAAGGCGGAGGGTCAATTTGGCTATCTGCAATTTTAATCGTGTTTACTGCAATATTTTATTTGTTAGGTTCTGTATTTAAACGGTTAAATTTTATGCAACGCTTAATGGGTGGTACAACACAAATTGGTATACGGGCCATTTTTGCATTAATCATTTTACTGGTTGCTCTTGCTGAGGGTGTTGGTGCTGAATATATATTAGGTGCTTTTTTAGCTGGTGTAGTTGTATCACTGTTAAAACCTGATGAAGAAATCATTCATACTTTAGATTCATTTGGATACGGATTCTTTATACCGATATTCTTTATTATGGTCGGTGTAGATTTAGATATACCATCTTTAATTAAAGAACCCTCTTTACTTATTATAATTCCGATACTTATATTGTCCTTTATCGTTTCTAAGTTGATTCCTGTCTTATTTATTCGAAGATGGTTTGATACTAAAACAACTATTGCATCAGCATTTTTATTAACATCAACACTTTCGCTTGTTATTGCTGCAGCAAAAATTGCTGAAGAATTAAAAGCAATTACTTCTGAAATGTCAGGAATATTAATATTAAGTGCAATTATTACATGTGTATTTGTACCTGTTGTATTTAAAAAATTATTCCCAATTCCAGATGAAGTGAACCGGAAAATTGATATTGCGTTAATTGGTAAAAATCAATTGACTATTCCAATTGTTCAAAATCTGACTTCACAGTTATATAATATAACGTTGTTTTACCGTAAAGATTTAGGTGATCAGCGTAATTTACCTGACAATGTGACTGTTATTGAAATTAGTGAATATGAAGAAAGTTTATTAGAGAGACTTGGCTTATTTAATCAAGATATTGTCGTATGTTCTGCTAATGATGATGGTTTAAATAAAATGATAGCAAAATTAGCTAAATCTCATGGTGTAAACAGAGTTATTTGTCGACTAGAAAATAGTGGTGATGATGAAGAGTTAAAAACAGATGGTATTGAAGTATTTAGTAATTTTATTAGTAATAAAATTTTCTTAAAAGGTTTAATTGAAACACCAAATATGCTAAATATTTTAAGTAACGTTGAAACTTCACTATATGAAATTGAAATGTTAAATTATAAATACGAAAATATTCTATTGCGTCATTTCCCATTTGGTGGGGACATCATATTTGTACGTATTGTTAGAAATAATGAATCCATTGTACCACATGGAGATACGCAACTTAGATATAAAGACCGTTTAATTGTAACAGGTTCTAAAGAATATGTAGATGAACTCAAATCTGAATTAGAATTTTATTATTAATCTATTTAAAAGAGAGGACAAAATAAAGGGTATCTTTGAAAAATAACATAAAAAGATACATTACTTTATGTACCTCTCTTTTTATTGAGATGATTTGAAAATTTATTATTACTTTATTAAATATTATTAACAATGGTAAAATATGTATGTTAAAAACGTTTATAATGAACGAATTAATATAAAGTAATATAAGGAGATAATTTATATGATTAATTTAGAAAATAAAACCTTTGTCATTATGGGTATCGCTAATAAACGTAGTATTGGTTTTGGCGTAGCTAAAGTATTAGACGAATTAGGTGCTCATCTCGTATTTACATATCGTAAAGAGCGCAGTAAAAAAGAATTAGAAAAATTATTAGGCCAATTAAATCAAAAAGAGCATCATTTGTATCAAATAGATGTTCAAAAAGATGAAGATGTCATTAATGGCTTTGCGAAAATTGGTGAAGAAGTTGGAACTATTGATGGCGTCTATCATTCAATTGCATTTGCTAATATGGAAGATTTACGTGGTCGTTTTTCTGAAACATCTCGTGAAGGGTTCCTACTTGCACAAGATATTAGTTCATATTCATTAACAATTGTAGCTCATGAAGCGAAAAAAATTATGCCGAATGGGGGTAGTATTGTAGCTACAACTTATTTAGGCGGAGAATTTGCAATTCAAAACTATAATGTGATGGGTGTTGCAAAAGCAAGTCTTGAAGCAAATGTTAAATATTTAGCATATGATTTAGGCCCAGATAATATTCGAGTAAATGCAATTTCTGCTGGACCAATTCGTACATTAAGTGCTAAAGGTGTAGGTGGTTTGAACTTAATTCTTAAAGAAGTTGAAGAACGTGCACCGTTAAGACGTAATGTAGATCAAGAAGAAGTGGGCAGAACTGCTGCTTATTTATTAAGTGATTTTTCAAGTGGTGTGACTGGAGAAAATATCCACGTAGATAGTGGTTTCCACGCAATTAAATAAGTTTAAATTGAAAAATAGATATAAGATATATGATAAATCCAAGAGTCTGAGACAATGAGTTGTCTTAGACTTTTTTAATAAATTGACAGTTGATGACTGAGTTGAAAATGCATTTGTATCAAGCTTTATTCAATTTCACTTCCAAGGCTAGAACATAGAGACTTTTAATAAGAACATCTATATTCAACGCAAATTGGAGAGGCATAGGCATTGATGATGTAGAACGACGACTTAAAAATGAATTTTATCCCTCTTCTAGCTTTATATTATTTAATGTGATATGACATAAAAAAACTGCGAATAGAATATGTTCTATCCGCAGTAAGTAATTAAAAAGCATTAATTATTAAATTAATCTTTAACATCGCTATTTGCTTTATCAATGATACGTTGACGATACTTAAATACATTTCTTGCTACTGTTTTTAATACTGCATAAAGTGGAACAGCAATTAAAATAAGTGTGAATCCTCCTAAATCACCCGCTGCTAAGATAACAACAATGATTGTAAGTGGATGAATACTTAATGATTTACCCATGACGTTAGGTGTGATGACATTACCTTCAAGTTGCTGTGCAATTAATGTAACAACACAAACCCAAATAAATGTTGATGGACCATCGATAATTCCTAATATTGCAGCCGGCGCAAATGATAACCAAGGTCCTAAAAATGGGATTAAGTTTGCTACACCAGCGAATAATACAAGCAATGGAGTATAAGGTAACCCAATAAGGGTATAACCAATATAAAGAATAATACCTAAGATGAAACTAACAGTAACTTGACCTTGAATATACGATTTTAACGTATAATTTAAATCTTTAAGTAAATCAACAACAAAAACTTTACGTTCTCCTTTGAAAAATTTACCAATTGCTGGAATAAATTTTTCATGATCTTTTAACATATAAATCAAGAAGAACGGTACCATAATCAATAAGAAGATGGTTGAAATAAGAGATTTGATATAAGTGATTGAATTTGCTAATATACCAGTTAAACTATCACTGATTGATTTCATTGTTGAATTAATTTTCGCTGTTACATCACTTGGTAATTTATCCATTTGATTTAATGAGAAATTAACCACTTGTTCTGCATCACGTTGTAAAGTTGGTGTTGCTTTGATTAAATTATTAACATTAGAAATAATAATAGGAGCAATGAAAGCTACTACGATAGCGATAATAGCGATTAATACGATAAAGATAGTTAAAATACTTGCCCAACGTGGGAAACCCCATTTTTCCAAAAGTGTTTGAAAAGGTAAGCAGATATAAAATAAAAATCCACTTAATAAGAATGGAAGAAACACTGAACCAATAATAGTTGCTATAGGTGTAAATACACTATGCACTTCCATAAATAACTTTATAAGTACGAACAGGATGATTAAGAAAATTCCAGTTCGAAACCATACTTTATTAAGCATAGACTTACTTCCTCCTAAAGTAATCAATTCATTAGTAATAAGTATATCTTAAATAAGAGATGTTAAAAAGGAAAAGTTGATTAACTAAAAAATAATTATATTATAATATTTAATTGTATAAAAATATATGAGCTTAATTAAACAATGCCTAATTCTCTTAAAAAAGTATATAGAATCTAAAATAAAAAAGCTTATTATAAGCGTTTATATCACTGTCACTAATAAATAAAATTGATACAATATGAATATATATGAAGGAGAGAGGATAATATGGAAGAATTTAAAGCTGGAAAAATTAATAAATATATTTTAAATAGTAAAATTCTAGAAAGAGATATCACATTGTCGATTTATCTTCCAGAAGATTTTACTGAATTATTTAAGTCTCAGGTGATTATTTGTTTTGATGGATTGGACTTTTTCCGATTTGGAAGGATTCAGCGTGAATATGAACGTCTAAGAAAAGAAGAACATATTGAACGTGCCATTATTGTTGGATTTCATTATGAAGATGTTGAGAAACGTAGAGAAGAGTTTCATCCTCAAGGTAGTCGTAGTCAAAAGACGATTCAGTCAGTAGTTAAAGAACTTTTACCTTTCATTGATCAAACGTTTCCTACATATAAGGTGGGAAATTCTAGATTATTAATAGGAGATAGTTTAGCTGGAAGTATTGCCTTTCTTACTTCATTGACTTATCCTTCAATATTTAGTCAAATAGCTATGTTTAGTCCGCACTCAGATCATACTGTTCTTGAAAAATTTGAGACATGTAAGCAACGTAATCGATTAACGATTTGGCATGCGATCGGTAAAGATGAAGTCGATTTTAAATTACCAACGACTGGTGAGCAAGCTGATTTTTTAACTCCAAATAGAAAGCTATCAAACCTTATTGAACAAGATGAGCGTGTCACTTACGTATACAATGAATTTAATGGTAGTCATAATTGGAAATCATGGAAACCTATGATCGGAGATATTCTCTATTATTTTTTAAATAATAATCATAGTACATATGAATAGTCTACAAATTTTTTTCGAAAGCCTTTTCAAAAAATGTTGTATCTAATAACGTATTAAATAGAATTTTGATATAATAGAAGTATGTTAAACAAAGGAGGAATTTCAATGAAGATAGGATTAGCACTTATTCCGTCACAATCATTTCAAAATGAAGTAGATGGCTATCGTAAGCGTTATGATACGGAGTATGCACGTATTATGCCACATATTACGATTAAACCTCACTTTGAACTTAAAGAAACAGAATTAGATTCATTTAAAGACGAAGTTAAACAAAAATTAGATGGATTTAAACCTGTAGAGGCCCACGTGACAAAAGCTTCAAGCTTTAAACCGACAAATAATGTTATTTATTTTAAAGTTGAAAAAACAGAAGAATTAGAAAATTTATTTAATACATTTAATAATGAATCATTTTATGGTAAAGCTGAACATCCATTCGTTCCTCATTTTACGATTGCTCAAGGTTTAACGAGTCAAGAATTTGAAGATATATTTGGTCAAGTGAAGCTTGCAGGGGTAGACCATAGAGAAACCATCGATGAACTTTCATTGTTACATTACAATGAAGATGAAGATAGATGGAACATTGTTGATAGTTTTAAACTAGCATAATATGTATATAAAAAAAGAAGTCAAAACATTTTAGTTTTGACTTCTTTTTTTAAGAATATTTTTGATGCTTTCTACTTTTGATAAAATAAATGCCATAAAAAATAGCGAGTAATAGAAAAATCAAAGCTGAGACATAGAATGTATTATTTAATCCATTTGAGAATTGAGCGATAAGGCCTCCGAAAAGAGGACCAATCATTGAACCAAAGCCTTGGACGCTATTAAATACACCCCAAGTTTCTTCTTGTTCAGATGGATCGATATGTCCAGCCATAAAAGTATTCCAAGCAGGTAATAAAATGCCATACATTAAACCTATAAAGGCGGCAACTATCCAAACAACAATAATATTGTTAACTAGTGAGAGACCAAAAATAAATAGCGTAAACAATATGAATCCTACAAAAATAACGGTATACATAAAGCCAGTGCTATTTTTATCGATCATTTTAGATAAAAATAACATTGATATTGCACAACCAATACCACCAATAGCGATAGCAGCAGTATATTCAATAGTTGTTACCCCCACAACTTTTGTAGCATACGTCGGCAATATTGGAAGCAAAGCTGATATTGAAGCACCTTGCAACAAAATACCTGGGAATAAAATCATATGACGTTTCATTACCTCTACGATTTGACCTAATTGTTCTTTCACAGGTTTAGTATTATAATTTGTGAGTTTTACATCTACAAAATAATAAAGTATCCATGCAATGATAACGACAAGAGACATCGCAAATGCAAATCGCGTTGGATGTATTTTGACTAGAACATTCATAAACGCCCAGCCTACAAGCAAACCTAATAACCATGAAAAGTATACATAACCCATTTGTTTGCCACGTTGACTTTCTTCCACACTAGATAACATGATTACCCATATTGGACTTACTGCAATCCCTAGCATAATTGCACTAATAATGATAATGATGGGATTAGCTGGAAAGAAAATAATTAGAAACAAGCTTAAAAAAGCTAATAAAAAACCTAAATTAAGGACGATTTTAGTCCCGAATTTCTTTAATAAAAATCCAATCACAAAGTTTGTAGCTGCATCTGAAATAAAATGAATAGATAGTGCTACTGAAGTCACAGCTACAGCGATAGAGGTTACAGTAGGTAAATAGTTAACATAACTTAATACATACATTCCTCTAGCAAATTCCATTAAAAATAAAATAACGAGCATTATTTTAAAGTTTTTACTTATGCTTTTATTGTTTGACAAAGAACTTGGCATATAATGGCACCTTTCCATAAATTTCTTGCTGTTGAGATGAATGATCGAGCATATTCAATAAATCGATACAAAGTCGATGGGTTGAATAATCTACTCTATCTTGACGCATTGTATTTATCATTAAAGTTAATTTGTTCGAATCATGTGTTAATTCAGAGACAATGTCAATTGCATCTTCAGGAGTATCAGCAATTCTACCATACCCTTTTTCTTGGAAATAATACGCATTTTCTAGTTCTTGTCCTGGAGCAGGATTTAAGAAAATCATTGGGATACTTCTTGTCAAACCTTCGGATATTGTAATCCCACCTGGTTTAGTGATCATTAATTGACTTGAAGCCATCCATTCATTCATATGTTTTGTATATCCTAAAATAAGAACGTTGTCGTAAGATTTAAATCTAGCTTCCAAATTACGTTTAAGTCCTTTACTTCTACCACAAATCATAACGACTTGAGAATGAGGACTTTTTTCTAAGATACGTTCTATCATATGTTCAAAACCTTTTGATACTCCAAAAGCACCTGCAGACATAAGAATAGTAGTTTTTTTAGGGTCTAAATGATATTTTTTTAGCCAAGCCTGTTGATCAATATCCGCTTCAAATTTATCAGAAATAGGGATACCTGTGACTTTAATTAAAGATGCCGGTACACCAACGTTTACAAAGTCTTCTTTTGTATCTTCAGTAGCCACATAATATCTATGAGAATTTGGAGTAATCCAGTTCTTTTGTAGACGATAATCCGTCATGACTGTTGCGATAGGAATACGCATGTTAAATTGTTCAGTTAATACTGACATCACGGGCGTTGGAAAAGTCATTAAAATCAAGTCAGGCTTTTCTTTTAAAAGTAGGTTAATTAATTTATTTAAACCATAGTATTTATAAAAACATTTATCTAATTCATCTGGTCGACTATAATAAAAGTTTTTATACATATTTCTAAAATATTTAAAGCTATTGATATACCATTTTTTACAAATAGACGTAAGGATGGGATGTGCTTCCATAAATAAATCATGCTCAATAACAGAAATATGAGATAGATTCATGTCATTCAATTGATTGACAATACTTTGTGTCACTTGTAAATGACCATTTCCAAATGATCCAGTGATAATCAATATCTTTTTATTTTGAGTAACCATTAATAGTCACCCTCCAATAATTTAAGTTTAATCCATCGAATAATGTATTACAGTAAAAAATACATACGGGTATAAATAATATGTATTTTATTCAAGAAAGTCATAAAATTCATTTATAGTGAATTATAGCATATTCGAACAATGATTACTTTAACTTTATACCCTTATCCTAGCACTAATAAAGTGAAATGTATGGGACTTACACTAAGATAAGAAAAAATTTATAAATAATTAACTTGGAATTAATATTAATAATATAGAAGATACAAAAATGATTTGATTTTGAGTAGTTCAGAATTTACTTTTTTAGGTGAGAATAAATTTATCAACAACTTTAAAATGTGTATAATAGAGATATTGAAAAAAAGGAGCGATACATTTTGAATGCGAATGAGTTGTTCAATAAAATAAGAGTTAAACAAGTTATAGGAACTTTAGATATAGATATCACTGATATTACTACAGATTCTCGAACTGCTAGTGGAGAAAGTATCTTTGTAGCTTCTAAGGGATATACTGTAGATAGTCATAGATTTTGTCAAAACGTCATTGACCAAGGAACTAAAATTATAGTTGTAAACCGTAAGCAAGAAGTTAAAGGAGAAGTCACACAAGTTATTGTACCTGATACTTTAAGAGTAGCCAGTATATTAGCGCATACATTATTTGATTATCCAAGTCAACAACTCACTACCTTTGGCGTCACTGGTACAAATGGTAAAACTTCAATCGCGACAATGATTCACTTAATTTATAGAGGATTAGACAAAAATAGTGCGTATTTAGGTACGAATGGATTTCAAATTAATGAAGAAAAAACAAAAGGGGCAAATACTACTCCTGAAACTGTATTGCTTACTAAGAAAATTAAGCAAGCTATAGATAGTAAAGCTGAAGCAATGACTATGGAGGTCTCAAGTCATGGATTAGCTCTAGGACGATTAAGAGGGGTAGAATTTGATGTAGCTATTTTTTCAAATTTAACCCAAGATCATTTAGACTTTCATGGCACAATGGAAGCTTATGGACATGCTAAATCATTACTATTTAGTCAATTAGGTGAAGATTTATCAAAAGAAAAATATGTGGTATTAAATAATGATGATGATTTCTCTAAATATTTAGAAACGGTAACACCATTTGAAATATTGACATATGGTATAGATAATGGAGCACAGTTTATGGCTCAAAATATCAAAGAATCTTTACAAGGTGTACAATTTGATTGTGTTACTCCATTTGGCACGTATCATGTTTCATCACCCTATGTAGGTAAATTTAATATCTCAAATCTTATGGCAGCTATGATAGCAGTGTGGAGTAAAGGAGTCGATTTCAAAGATATCGTAGAAGTGGTAAAATCTTTAGAGCCTGTTGAAGGGCGTCTAGAGGTTTTAGATCCATCACTTCCAATCGATTTAATTATTGATTATGCACATACTGCTGATGGTATGAATAAACTGATTGATGCAGTGCAACCTTTTGTTAAACAAAAGCTCATCTTTTTAGTAGGCATGGCTGGCGAACGTGATTTAACAAAAACGCCTGAAATGGGGGCTGTTGCATGTCGAGCAGACTATGTTATTTTTACACCTGACAATCCAGCAGATGACGATCCTAAAATGTTGACTGCAGAACTTGCTAAAGGTGCAACACATAATAACTATGTAGAATTTGAAGATCGAGCTGAAGGCATTAAACATGCTATCGAAGTCGCGAATCCAGGTGATACAGTTGTACTTGCTTCTAAAGGTAGAGAACCTTATCAAATTATGCCAGGACACGTGAAAGTGCCACATCGTGACGATTTAATTGGTTTAGAAGCTGCGTATAAAAAGTTTGGAAAATCCCATTATGATCATTAAGCAACTTTCTGAACAAAATGAAATAATCAATGTCTATCTATATAAAAATGTGCATCATGCTTATTATATGATAGCTATTCCAGATATGTTTTGGTCTGTAGAATTAAATGCACAACTCAATGAACAGGAAATAAATGAAGAGTTAATAATGCAATTATTTACATTTAAAGAAGAAAGTGAAGCATTGCGTATAGCTTCTCAGTTATCTAAGTGGATTCTAAGTGGATAATAAAGGATTTAAAGGAGAATAATGAATGAGTTTAAAAGAAGAAATAGAATCAAGAAAAACGTTTGCTATTATTTCACACCCGGATGCTGGTAAAACGACGCTAACTGAAAAATTATTATATTTTAGTGGTGCTATTCGTGAAGCGGGTACTGTAAAAGGAAAAAAAACAGGGAAATTTGCAACCAGTGACTGGATGAAAGTAGAACAAGAACGTGGTATTTCTGTAACCAGTTCAGTCATGCAGTTTGATTATGATGATTATAAAATTAATATTCTAGATACACCAGGACACGAAGACTTTTCTGAAGATACATACCGAACATTAATGGCGGTTGATAGTGCAGTAATGGTTATCGATTGTGCGAAAGGGATCGAACCTCAAACATTAAAATTATTTAAAGTATGTAAAATGAGAGGCATTCCTATCTTTACTTTTATCAACAAATTAGACCGTGTAGGTAAAGAACCATTTGAACTATTAGAAGAAATTGAAGAAACATTAAATATTGACACCTATCCAATGAATTGGCCAATAGGAATGGGTCAAAACTTTTTTGGTATTATCGATCGTGAGTCTAAAACTATTGAACCTTTTAGAGATGAAGAGAATGTATTACATTTAAATGATGAGTATGAACTTAAAGAAGAACACACTATTAGCAATGATAGTGCTTTCGAACAAGCGATTGAAGAGTTTATGTTAGTTGAAGAAGCTGGCGAAAAATTTGATAATGAAGCATTATTAAATGGTGATTTAACTCCTGTATTCTTTGGATCAGCATTGGCTAATTTCGGGGTTCAGAATTTCTTGAATGCATATGTAGATTATGCGCCCATGCCTAATGCTCGTCAGACAAATGAAGAAGTTGAAGTTAGCCCGTTTGATGACGAGTTCTCAGGTTTTATATTTAAAATTCAAGCGAATATGGATCCTAAACATAGAGATAGAATTGCTTTTATGAGAGTAGTTAGTGGTGCGTTTGAAAGAGGTATGGATGTGACCCTACAACGTACTAATAAAAAACAAAAAATCACACGTTCTACCTCTTTTATGGCAGATGATAAAGAAACTGTCAATCACGCTGTAGCTGGAGATATTATTGGATTATACGATACAGGTAACTACCAAATTGGTGATACATTAGTTGGAGGTAAACAAAAATTTAACTTCCAAGATTTACCGCAATTTACACCTGAAATTTTCATGAAAGTCTCTGCTAAAAATGTCATGAAACAAAAACATTTCCATAAAGGAATTGAACAGCTTGTGCAAGAAGGTGCGATTCAATATTATAAAACACTTCATACGAATCAAATTATTCTCGGTGCAGTGGGTCAATTACAATTTGAAGTATTCGAGCACAGAATGAAAAATGAATACAATGTAGATGTCGTCATGGAACCTGTAGGTAGAAAAATTGCACGTTGGATTGAAAATGAAGAGGATATTCAAGATAAGATGAACACGTCACGTTCTATTTTAGTGAAAGACAGATATGATAAGTTTGTTTTCTTATTTGAAAATGAGTTTGCTACACGTTGGTTTGAAGAAAAATTCCCAGATATTAAACTATATAGTTTATTATAAAAAATGACAATATAAGGTTTAATTTAAAATAATAATAAAGAGATACAATATTTTTAGCTTTAACATTGTTTATATATACCAAATCTGGTTATAATACTCTTAACAAATAAATACCTATGACTTAATGTCAGAGGGGAGTAACTTGAGAATTTGAGGGGCTATATTACTAACATCTTAAATTCAGCATTTTATCGTCATTACGAAGTTGATACTTCCGGTAAAATGAGCAGATTTGCTAAGTGAGACCTTTGCTATAAATTAGCATAGGTCTTTTTATTTGTAAAAAATAAATAAAGGAGCTGTCTTTTCATGGATCCAAGCTTAATTTTACCTTATTTGTGGGTAATATTAGTGTTAGTATTTTTAGAAGGATTACTAGCAGCAGATAACGCGGTTGTAATGGCAGTAATGGTTAAGCATTTACCACCAGCACAGCGTAAAAAAGCATTATTCTATGGTTTACTAGGAGCATTTGTTTTTCGTTTTATTGCTTTATTTTTAATTAGTATTATTGTGAATTTCTGGTTTATTCAAGCGATTGGTGCTGCATACTTAATTTTCATGTCTATTAGAAATCTTTGGAATTTCTTCCATAAGAAAGATGAAGAGGAACAAGTTGGAGATGAACATCATTATGATGAAACTGGCGCTGAAAAGAAAGTAAGTGTTGGAAAATTTTGGGCTACCGTATTTAAAGTAGAGTTTGCTGACATTGCCTTTGCAATTGATTCTATGTTAGCAGCAATGGCTATTGCAGTGACACTTCCTAAGATGGGTATTCATTTTGGCGGTATGGATTTAGGTCAATTTGGAGTCATGTTCATCGGTGGTATGATTGGTGTTATTTTAATGCGTTTTGCAGCAACATGGTTTGTTGATTTATTAAATAAATATCCAGGTTTAGAAGGTGCCGCTTTCGCAATTGTTGGCTGGGTAGGTATTAAATTAGTAGTTATCGTATTAGCGCATCCAGATATTGGCGTATTATCAGAAGACTTCCCACATAGTACGTTATGGCAAGCAATCTTCTGGACTGTAATGATTTTATTAGTTGTGATTGGATGGTTAACATCAGTACGAAAAAATAAAAAGAATGCTAAGCATTAGATATAATCGATACCTTTTGAAGTTTTTTATAAGAGACTTCAAAAGGTTTTTTCAATTAATAACTATTTGTATAATATTTTTAGAAAATATTTGACAATCGTTTGCTTATTAACACTAATGATATTAAAATTTAAGTAATATATAAATTAATTCAGATAGATATATAACCACATAAAAGTAAATCATTTTTTTAGTGATATATATTGTGATTTCAAGGTTAGGAGTGGGCATCTTTGGATAATGATAAAAAACAAGTGATACCGCGTAGTAAATATGGGCGTAAACGTCACGAATACTTTCATAATGAAGAACGCGAGGAACGTATTGAACGTGAAAGACAAAAGCGTGAACATTTAGCGGAAAAAGAACAGCATCAAGCAAAAGTAAATGAAGAACGCGTCAAAGATAATTTAAGAAAAGCTAGAATTGAGAAATTAACACAAGAAGAAATTCAACAACAACAACATTTAGCTAAGTTAAGATCAAAAAGAGATGCATCAAAAACAGCTAAGAAAAATGATAGGCATCATTTAACTCTGCCTGAAGAACAACATCTTAAACAAGAAGACATACATAATGAGAAATTGAAACAGCAAAAACCAATTTCGAGTAATGGCTCAAAAAGTGAAAATGAAACGAATAAATCTATAGAACCAACTTATAGTAGATTGAATAAAAATAATGAATCTCGTCAAAAGTCTAAAAAAGAAAAAGACAATCAGCATAATGATACAATTAAAACACAATCTAAACATCCAACAATCACTGAAGAATCATACACTTCAACTAAGGATAAAGAATCAATCCATACTGAGAAAGAACAAATGTCAACTCAGCAACGTTCAACTCAAGTAGAACATACTAAGAGTGAACAATCAAAGCACATATCTAATTCTGATAAGAATACGACAGAAAATATATCGGATCAACACCCTCATGAATCACATGAACAATCAGCAAATGATACACAAAATAAGATCGTTGACTTTTTAAAAGAACATTGGATTAAAATTTTAATTGCAATTGCTTTAATATTAATCTTAGTTTTAGTAAAAGCTATTTTTACTGAACCTTCTCAAGAACAACATTCAAATCAAACACATACACAAGATAAGAAGTACACAACAACTATGAAAAACGCTAATAATACTGTCAGATCAGTGGTAACAGTAGAAAGTGACGCACCTAAGAATACTTCAGTTCAAACAACAAATTCAAAATCAGATAATGAACTTGGCTCAGGTGTCGTCTACAAAACTGTAGGCGATACTTTTTTTGTATTAACAAATACGCATATTGTTGGTGAAGCGGATAAAGTTAAGATTACATATGGAGAGAATAAAAGTATAAAAGGTGACGTTGTCGGAAAAGATAAATGGTCAGATATTGCAGTAGTAAAAGCGAAAATCAATAATAAAAATATTAAACCTATCCATATTGGAAATTCAAATAAATTAGTTTTAGGGGAATCGATATTAATTGTAGGTAATCCTCTAGGAGAAGAGTTTAGAAATACGGTATCTAAAGGGATTATTTCAGGGTTAAATCGATTGGTTCCTGTTGATTTTGATAAAGATAATAAAAATGATGAATTGATGCAAACGTTTCAAATTGATGCTTCCGTTAATCCAGGACATTCAGGTGGAGCTGTAGTTAATAAAGATGGGGAGCTTATTGGTATCGTCTCATTAAAAATTAATATGCCAAGTATAGAAGGAATGGGTTTTGCTATTCCCATTAATGAAGCTAAATCAATTGCTAAAGAGCTTGAAAAAAATGGGAAAGTAAATTACCCCAATACTGGAATAGCTTTAGAAAATGTGAATGATTTAAATCATTATGAACGCTCACTTTTAAAATTACCTAATGATATAAATGATGGGATATTAGTGAAAAAATTAAAAGATGACGGTTTAGGTAAAAAATCAGGTTTAAAAATTGGTGATGTCATTGTAAAATTAGAAGGTAAAACATTAAAAGATAATTTGCAGTATAGACACATCCTGTTTAACCATCGACAAGATTTAAAAACGTTATCGGCTAAAATTTACAGAGATGGAAATATTCAAGATATAGAAATTAATTTGAAATGACATTGAGGTGACAAACTAATGTCTATTTTCAGTAAATTATTCAAAAAATCAACGCCTCAACAAGGTATTGTTTTATATTATTTAATTGCAATTGTCGTTGCATTTTTATTACTCAACTTACCTTTTGTACATAAACCTGGCGTGAAGGTAAGTCCTATAGATACGTTGTTTGTAGCTGTATCTGGAATTAGTGTGACCGGTTTAACGCCAGTCAGTATTATTGATACCTATTCATCATTTGGCCAACTTATCATTTTAATTATCTTAAACATCGGTGGCATAGGCGTAATGGCGATAGGTACAGTGTTGTGGGTAGTACTTGGTAAACACATTGGTATGCGCGAACGTCAACTTATTATGCTTGATAATAATAAAGACACAATGAGTGGGACAGTTAAGCTTATTATTGAAATTGTTAAAACAATCATGACTATCGAAATTGTAGGTGCACTCTTGCTTGCATTTTATTTTTACAGAGACAATCCTGATTTAAAAAATGCTTTAATGCAAGGTTTGTTTGTATCTATTTCAGCTACTACAAATGGTGGGTTAGATATTACTGGTCAATCGCTAGTTCCATATGCCAAGGATTACTTTGTACAAACTATTGTAATGTTTTTAATTATTCTTGGATCAATTGGTTTTCCAGTATTACTTGAAATCAGAGCTTATATACGAAATAGAGTAAGTCATTTTAGATTTTCTTTATTTACTAAAATTACAACAACGACTTACTTTTTCTTATTTATATCTGGATTTTTATCTATTTTAGCACTTGAGTACAATCATGCATTCAAAGGATATAATTGGCATCAATCTTTATTCTATGCATTATTTCAATCTGCAACTACACGTAGTGCTGGATTACAAACCATTGATGTGACACACTTTAGTGATGCAACAAATGTCATTATGAGTATTCTCATGTTTATTGGATCTTCTCCGAGTTCAGTAGGAGGAGGTATTCGAACAACGACATTTGCGATACTTATTTTATTTGTGATTAATTTTAATAACAATACAGAAAAATCATCGATTAAAGTATTTAATAGAGAAATTCATACCATCGATATACAGCGTTCTTTTGCTGTGTTTATAATGGCGACAGTACTTACTTTTGTAAGTATCATTATTATATTAGCATCAGAAGCCAATAATTTATCATTCTTACAGGTGTTTTTTGAAGTCATGTCTGCATTTGGAACATGTGGCTTATCACTTGGGGTGACAGATAATATTAGCAGTATTACCAAGGTCGTCTTAATGCTTCTTATGTTTATAGGACGTGTCGGTTTAATATCATTTATTATTATGATATCTGGTCGTAAAGAACCTGATAAATTTAGTTATCCAAAAGAGAGAATTCAAATTGGATAACTAAAAAAGGAAAGTGGGATACATTCATTTTGAATTCGTTATCCCACTCTTTTTTGTATGTAGATAGTTATGTTTTAAATAAAAAAAGAATATCGTTATTGAAATGAATCGTGATACCAATCAAAAAACCTTTTCTTAGTTTTAGCAACTAAGAAAAGGTTTTTATCCATGAAAAATAAGTAATAAAATGATGGCAACAATTTGACCTAAAGACGATGTAACAATACGTCTTGTATACTGATAACTCAATGATAATATGACTTGAGCTATAAAGATAAAAATAACAATCCACCATTTATCAAGATAGATAAATAAAGAACTAGAACATAATGCAGGTATTAAAATTGTTAGCCAGCGAGGTAGTCTAAATTTATTTAACTCTTTTTGTAAGACAGCACGCATGTATAACTCATGACAAGGGATGACAAATAAGATAGTAACTAACATTTGCCATTTAAAATATACACCTGTTCTTGATAACTCTTTAATTAATTCGGTATAAGTAATTTGTGACGATATAAGTGAAAATATAAGTTGTATTATCACTAATACAACACCTGTGATTACGCCCACACCAATAGAGGTTAATAGACGTTTTGATGTGATATCACGTTGATAAAATACATAACTAATGCCAGCAATTAACATTATACCAGTATATAAATACCAATATTCTTGATGTTCTCCCCACATTATAAATAAGATAAGATGAAATACAATAAAACTTGCAACAAACCAAATTAAGGGTTTAGATGTATTTTTCATTTAATATTAACCTTCTTATTCAACGATTTTATATCGTTTGTGATTAATAACTGTTTTTTCAGGTAAATCTAGTTCATTAAAATTTTCCATAATTGTCAAATCAACAATAACTGAATTATCATTAATTTTTTCAACACGGCCTCTTAAACCGTCATAAAATTCTACAATATTTCCAACTTCTGCAACAGTCATTTCGAGTCCTCCTCAAATCATAGCTAGATTATATTGTACTAAAATTTACACTACAAATAAACAAATATATACTAAAATCAGAAAATATTATATTATTTTTGAAAATAATGCCATAATTAAGTTAAATAATCGATAGTGGAAGATATATTGCATTATTAAATTTTAAAAGAAAGAGAAAGGTGAGAGCTATGAAATTTGTAAGTAATAATAATATTACTGATCCTACAATTAACTTAGCCATGGAAGAATATGTACTTAAATATTTACCTGCAGATGATAGTTACTTTTTATTTTATGTTAATGAACCCTCAATCATTGTAGGTAAAAATCAAAATACAATTGAAGAAGTTAATAAACAGTATGTAGATGAGCATCATATTCATGTTGTACGACGAATTTCTGGAGGAGGAGCTGTGTACCATGATAAAGGCAATTTGAATTTTAGTTTTGTAACGAGTGATGATGGTAACAGTTTTCATAACTTCAAGAAATTTACTGAGCCTATTGTTCAAGCTTTACAATCTATGGGTGTAGATGCAGAAATGACAGGCCGTAATGACATTCAAGTAGGCGCAGCTAAAATTTCTGGAAATGCTATGGTTAAGGTTAAAAATCGTATGTTTAGTCATGGTACATTAATGCTAAATAGTGATTTAGAAGAAGTACAAAACGCATTAAAAGTGAATCCTAAAAAAATTCAATCTAAAGGTGTGAAGTCTGTACGTAAACGCGTAGCAAATATTGAAGAATTTTTAGATGACTCTATTACAATTGATCAATTTAAGCAAATTATTTTAAAAAACATCTTTGGTGAGCATGAAGTAGAGGAATATCATTTAACGGAAGAAGACTGGAACAATATTAAGCAATTAAGCAATGAAAAATATCGCACTTGGGATTGGAATTATGGTAAAAATCCGAAATATAATTTTGAACGTGACGAGAAGTTTGAAAAAGGATTCATTCAAATTAAATTTGATGTCAAAAAAGGAAAAATTGAGCATGCTAAAATCTTTGGCGATTTCTTTGGAGAAGGAAATGTCAATGAATTAGAAGATGCTTTAGTAGGCACATTACACGATTATACTCATATAAAAGAAGTAATGGAAGACTATGACTTTTATCATTACTTTGGTGATATTGATAAAGACAGTATATTGAAATTAATGGCGTATTAAAATAGTAAATGATATAAAATCATTGATAAAAAAGTACATTATCATATTAATTTTAATATGATAATGTACTAAGCTAAATTCCTTGGAAAATATTATCTCTATGATATTTTAAATATGCAATTCTAGAAGAATCAAAAAACTTATTAATACCTATGTTTTTACCATTTGTAATATTTAGTCTTTTTTGATTCATTGGTGAAATAAAAGGAGAAACCATTAAATTGCCATTATCCTGAAATGAAATAAATCCACGGTCAAATAAAACATCATAAGTTGGAGATAAAGTTAATCCATTTTTAGGATCTAATTTTTCTTTATCATTGCTAACTACCCAAGGCTTTATATGTGAAGCTCTTAATAGTCGTTCATCGTTAATCATAGTAAAAGGACAATAAGGCATATCATTTAATAGTTTTTCTTTATATTTCCCTTGTCCTATTCTAGAAGTTTTAAGACTTAAAATTTGTTTTTCACTTTTATTAGAAGATTCAATTTCTTTTAATTCTTTCTTCTCTATTGAAGATAGATAATTGTAACCATCTATTTCATTAGAATATGATACGAAAGGTTTAAAGTAATACATAATATTATTTTTCTCATCTTTCAATTTTAGCACTGAAACATAAGAAATAGTTGGTATACCTATGTGTCTTAATAAGGTATAACTATCAGATTCTGAATTTATATAAACTCGTGGAGGTTTTATTTGTGACCGATAAAAAGAAAAATTAAGTATAGGGGATTTCTTCTTTAACTTATTAATTAATTCTCCCCACTTTTCTTTCAAATCATTAGTTACATTGACAGATTGTTTAATACCATTAATAGTTTTAGTAGTATAGTATTGATTTTGAGGGGATTTATACTCATTTTCTAAATCATTAAGCATCTTTAGCAAATCTTTTTGTAGAAAAAAACCATTCAAATCAATAGTAAATTCTTCAAAAAAGTCAAAAAGTTTTTCGGATACATTTCCTAAATATAATTTAGCTTCACCATTACCTGTACCGGTTTTATTTTTTAAAAAAGAATCAGCTAAAGTAATATTATTTAAAGCATCTAATACTTCAAAAGTATTGCCTAAAATTGTTACTTTGTTCATAACTAATCATTCCTTCCATAATTATATTAAAATAAAGTTAAAGTATAAATCTATCATTTTTTAGTATATTATTTTCGAAAAAGTAAATATCATTAAAACAATATTAATATTACACTAATTTTTTGTATACATTCCCTTGCAAATTTTAATATTATTGATATAATTATATTTGTATTGATTAAAGAACACGTTATATTATTCCGCAGTAGCTCAGTGGTAGAGCTATCGGCTGTTAACCGATCGGTCGTAGGTTCGAATCCTACCTGCGGAGCCATATGGAAACGTACTCAAGTTGGCTGAAGAGGCGCCCCTGCTAAGGGTGTAGGTCGCGAGAGCGGCGCGAGGGTTCGAATCCCTCCGTTTCCGTTTATTGATAAAAATTGATTAATTTTCATTTACTTAAACTTCGCTAGAACGTTGATATATCAACGTTCTTTTTTATTTCCATTAAAATTGATAAAAATCGATAAAAAAATAAATGGACAACCTTCGGACAATTCTAATGATGTTTTAGTAATCTTGTCCGTTTTGTTGTCCGTTTAATTATTACATTATTTTTATGTAAAAAAATCTCAGAACAGGAAATAACTGTTCTGAGTAACTATATGAAGAGTAAGGCCATTTTTGTACATTGTGATATGTATGAAAATGGCTTGATTATCGTATTTTTAAGAATAAACTTTAGAACTAAATAGAATGAATTAGAACATTTTTGACACGCGATTGACACTTTTGATTAGATTTGAAGTATTCATGAACCAGTTCTAGATAAACACTTTGAATTGGTTTAAGCTTTTTAGTCATAATTGACTACCTCCGAATAATTTTGTATCTTTAAAGTACGAATAATTTTGTGTACACTTGGACTGTTTGCTATTGGTAGTAGCAATCAGTCTTTTTTTACGTAGTAACAAGTGTCGAAGAACACATATGTCGCTAGTGACATTAGCAACGCTGTTCCTAATGCTTTCATGAAGAACATTCTTGTAATGAACAATGCTGTTGATAAAGCTAGGAACATTACTCCAGCAACTACGATTGATTTATCTTCGTTAGTCATGTCATCACCCCCTTATTTGTCATTTATATTGAGTTCTTTCTTTGATTTCTTCGTCATAATCGTTAAGAAACTGTTTCATTTTCTTACGATTAAACAAGTACTTTCCGTTGCCATCTTCATCAACAAGTTGACTGAATGGTTTAATTTTTCTTCTGAAGTAATCATCTTTAAGAATGTTCTTAACTATCCAAGTTTTTGTTTGATTATAATATTGTGCTACTTCTGTAAGTGTCATGTTCATTGGTTGATTATCAATTAATTCTTGATACTCAACTTTTGAGATGATCACATAGTCTTCAGGAATGGGTACTGTAACGTTAATTGTTTGAACCATAAGGCTCATTTCCTTTCGTGTATAATGTAGTTATTAAAAGAAAAAGGAGTTTTACTATGGAATTTATTCAATCTACTCTGTTTTCCAATATCATTGCTGTAATTGCTTTGTTAGTAGCTATTGCTAGTTTTGTCTACGCTTATATGAGCAACCGTCCTAGCATTGAATTAAGCGATTATGATGTCGAACCTTTAGACTTTGATAATTTACAATGTTTTAGTTTTATACTTGCTAACACTTCTTCTAAAACCATCATTGTAAAAGAAATTCGATTAATTAATAGCAAAGGTGAACAAATAGAACATATTGAGGTTGAACCTCCTAAAAACGAATGGTTAAAATATCCTAATCCTTCTTTTTCGCCGTATAATACTTATGTTCTTGAACGTCCTGAAACTTTTATTCCTAATGCTAAAATAGAATTTTCATACCATTTAAACGAAACACCAACTATCGTCCAAATAATTACTGACAAACGAATTAACGGATGTAGTAAAAAAAGAGAATTTAATTTTTAATATTAATAATTAATGTTAATACCATAAAAATTACTGTTAGCAGCATACAAATATTTGTAAATAGCATGTTTGTACCTCTTTTCTGATATAATTTGAATAGCAACTTATGGAGATGATTACTATGGATATAGTTACACTTTGTATAGCTATTTTCAGTTTTATACTGACTGCTCTTAAATATTATTTAGATTACATGAAAGACACTCTTGATATTGATGTCATACCAACTAGAAGTTCTCATTTTCTAAAAGAAAATAAATCAAGTTACAACGAATTGACATTCGTCAATTTTACAAAGTTTCCGATTTCTATAATTGATGTAAAATTTGATATTAAAAACAATGTTGGCGAGCAAGATACTTTCAACATAATTCCTTATGAAAACCAAAACTATACCGTACCTTTTACTTTGGGACCTTATGAAAGTATTAAATGTACATTTTTACTCGCAGAATACCCTGTGATTTGGAATTGGGATGTAAGCATTATAGTTACAACTAACAAAGGCACTTACATAAAACCAGTTAAAATAGAATCGCTGAGAAAATTCCAAGAATCAGAGCAATTAGTGACATTGATAAAATCAGTAAACAAGGTAAGTACTCTTTCCAACCCCAAGGATTCCGTTTAATCGAATGGAAAGAGCGTTGATATAAATCAACGCTCTTTTTTTCATATAATTTAAAACTTTTATTGAGTCTACTATATTTTTACTGTTATTAATTTGAACTTTTATAAATTATTATTAAAATATGGTTTTTAGATTTTTTATTATTATATAATTATTTTTAGTTTTACATAGTAATTCAATATTGTTTAGTATTTTTTGCATACTAAACTCTGTTTTTAAAAACAAATCACTTTTAAGATAAAATAATTCTTTATATATAATTTAAATCATTTATAGCAACTAATCCATAAATATTTTTATAAAAATACAGTTGATTTAAATTTTATGAAATTATATAATAAAATTAATAGATTATTTTATTATATAAAGGAGTCAGCTATGAAAAATCTATCTTTAAAAGAAATTATTTATGCCTCAATAATTGGTGGTTTATTATCTGGTATAGTCAAATTAGGGTGGGAGGTTATGTTACCGCCTAGAACACCTGTACGTAATGCAACAAACCCTCCTCAAGAATTGTTACAACATTTAGGGTTTAGTTCTAATTTTACACATATGACTTATCAATTCTCAGAGCAACAAATGCCTTGGATAAGTTTTATTGTTCACTTTAGTTTTTCTATTATTATTGCCATAATATATATATTATTAGTTAAACGTTATTCTAAAATATCTATGCTTTATGGATCAATATTTGGTATTTTAATTTGGATTGTTTTCCATTTAATATTAATGCCTTTAATGCACGTAGTTCCTAGTATGTTCAACCAACCATTCCAAGAACATTTATCTGAAATATTTGGACATATAGTTTGGATGATGGTAATCGAGTTAATAAGAAGATATTATATTTACAAAAAATCTATAGTTAGCTAAAAATTTCTGAACGAATAATTTGAAAATTCTGTATACAATTAATATTAAAAAATTAACCTACTCTTAAAGTAAAAAAAGAGTAGGTTAATTTATAATTTAGTAAATGAGTATAGTTTATAATAAAGTAAGTTGTTCATATTTATCTTGCTTATAAACATTTGTTTGAATTATTTGAAGTAATAAAAACATTAATACATCTACTACAATAGAGTTCCCTGATTGTCTATATGTTTGAGTATCCGAAGTGACTATTTTAAAACTATCGCAAAAGCCCATTAATCTTAAACATTCCCTAGGTGTCAATTTTCTTATTCTACCTTGTGTGGTCACATAATTATCAACACCAGCTCTATGCATTTTAGTCATTGAAGAAAGCAGGGGTCTTGCTATTTCTAAATCAATTTGAGGTTTAGAATAAAAGTTTTTTGTTCCACTAGACATTACATAATTAACTAATTTATCAGAAAGAAAATATTTTTCGTTTATAGTCGCGCCTTCCGTAGAATCAACAGGTTCAAATCGAAAATCTCCGTGCCAATTAAATTGTTGATTTGCCTTTTGACATAAACTAATTTTTCCATTAATTTGAGTATATCGTTTATCTATATTTTTTTGATCAATTACAAAATTGATTCCTTTTGTTCCCAAATAATATTTTTCACTTACATTAGATTCTAAGTAGTCAGCCATTGTGCTCTCTAAATCTATAGTATTAGGAAAAGAAAAATTCTCACCAAATTTTTCATCCCTAAATCCTACAATAAATAATCGCTCTCTATTTTGAGGAACTCCATAGTTTTTAGAGTTTAAAACTTGATAATGCCAAGAATAACCTAATTTATTAAAAATATTTTGCATTACTTTCCAAGTATTTCCCTTGTCATGACTTAATACACCTTTAACATTTTCATAGATAAATACTTTAGGTCGTATTTCATCGATAAGTCTCGCAAATTCGTAAAATAAAGTTCCTCTTGCATCATCAAACCCTCCACGCTTACCTACAAGAGAAAAGGATTGGCAAGGGCTACCTCCTACAAATAAATCTACTTCATTCCTAAAATCAAAACCATCAATAAATCTAACATCTTGGAAAAATCTATTATCATCTATATCATAATTTGATAAATAAGTTTCTCGTACGAAATTTCTTTTTTTACTTTTACTATACAAAGCATCGATATATTGTTTTTTTTCATCAATAGTTGACAAAGTTTTAATATAATTCTTAGTTTTTTCTTCATTAATATCGATGTCAATATCACCATTATCGGATGCAAAAACTATTTCATAGGGGAGGTTGAGTCGATCAAGAGCATGTTCTATAGCTCCAATTCCACTAAATACTGTAGCTAATTTAATTTTATTCAAATTTTAACCTCCTTTAATCGTTTATTATACTTGATATTTAATTAAACATTATAATGAAATTAATTAAACTTCAAGTGACCATACTAGTATAAAGAAGAAGTAAACAGAAAACAATATAAAAAAACACTTAAAATAATACTAAAATTGTAAAATTAAACTAAAAATTCTGAATATTCATTGATTTCAAAATAAAAAGCTTGTATACTATTTTTAAATTAATAGAAAGGTAGTGAATCTTATGTATTACAATACAAATGTTAAACATACCACACTAGAAGAATTTGTAACGACGGTGAATGATTTAGGTGTAGAACTTGTGATTGACGAAGCGTTACGTTTAGAAAGAAAGAAACAACTTGTAACATTAATTGATGAAGCTTTGGTTAATAGAAATGAAGATGATTTTAATCAATACACTACTGAATTAAAACATTTGGAGGCATTTCTCAATGAGTAAATCCGGTTCCAATGAGTCATTATAAAAAGGTCTATTCTCTAAAATAAAGTGAATAGACCTTTTTAAATTATTTTCTTTTTGAATTTCCTTCTATTTTATTTTTAATCCATTTTAATACATATCCTGTAATAATTGTTCTCACAATACGTTTAATAAAGTTTTTCATAGTCACATTCTCCTTTTTAAAACTATTATTAATTTATACCCCATTTTCTTTAATTTAAAGAAGAAAGTTTAAAAACTTTCGCTTGTTTTTATTTGGGTATAAAAATATATCCATTATTATCAGCTTTAGTAGTAAAGATAATGATAATGCCATGAATAATCGAAACAATTGTTGGAATAAGTGTCCAAAAGAAGACCAAATGTAATACACCTTGTCCAACTTTATCTACATAGAACTTGTGAATCCCAACACCACCTAAGAACAATGCACATAATACATATAATGTTTTGTTTACTCTCATATTATGGATGCCTCCTTATTTTCATATTGTAAGTAATTTATGACTAAAATCAAGAATGTCACTTATAAAAGAATCAGTTTATACTTACTATAATATTTAATTTCTTGTAAGAATATGAGTATGATGTAGATGGAGGGATAAATATGATTAGAAAAGCGACACCGAGTGATAATAAGCAAATTGCTAAACTTTATTATTTAATATGGAAAGATATGGAACTTGACATTGTAAAGGAAATTTCTAAAAAGCGTATGATCAATTTGCTTGAACTTAGTATAGTTAATGTACATTATCGTACCTATTATAAAAATATATGGGTATATGAAAAGAATAATGAAGTGGCCGGTTGTATTATCGCTTATGATGGTTCAAAAGAAATGGAGTACGAAGAACAATGGAACCAACTGCCTCTTGAAGAAGATATCAGATTAGTTGGAACACCTTTACCTATAAAAGAAGCTAAAAATGATGAGTGGTATATTGAAGCAGTGGTCACATCGCCTGATTATAGAGGACAAGGTATTGCGACACAATTGTTGGAACACTTGATCACCACAAGTTTTAATAAAAAATGGAGTTTAAATTGTGATTATAATAATGAGAAAGCACTTAAACTTTATAAACAACTAGGTTTCAAATGGGTTGAAGATATTAATTTATATGGCCATGATTATCTACATATGATATATATATAATAATAAAAAAACCAGCATTGTTAAAAAAGAACAATGCTGGTTAAAATAAATTAGATACCACCTAAAAGTGCGCTGATATAAATACCTAAAGCGTACAAAATACCAAAGATTGTATTCGTTTTGCCAGTCGCTGCCATCGCTGGCATCATGCTTGCTGGTGTATCATTTTTATTAAAACGGCGAATTGCTTTGATTGGCATTGGGAATGAGAATAATACTAACAAGTAGAATAATGAGCCACCTGATTTGAATAAAGCAGTAAATATTACGATTAAGTAAGCTAAGATATACATTGCTGCCATAAACGTAATAGAAGCTTTTTTACCTAATAAAATAGGCAAGGTTTTACGACCACTTGCTTTATCTTTAACACGGTCACGAATGTTATTAGCCATATTAATTAACCCGATTGTAATGACAATAGGTAAGCTAATCCAAACAACAAAACCATTCACATTACCTGTTTGAATAAAGAATGCAAGTAAAATGATAATCATACCCATAAATAATCCGGAGAATAATTCACCAAATGGCGTCCATGAAATAGGAATAGGTCCACCAGTATATAAATAACCAATTGCCATACATACAATACCAACTGGAATAATCCAAAATGAACTATTAACAGCTAGATATATACCAAGTAAAGCGGCAATAATATAAAAAGCAATTGCTAGATTCATGACAAGTTTTGGACTCATACCATTTCGAACAATCGCGCCACCGATGCCTACAGATGTATGATCGTCTAATCCTTTTTTAAAATCATAATATTCATTAAACATATTAGTCGCTGCTTGAATTAAAAGGCATGCGATTAACATTGCTAAGAATAGGCTGAATTTAATATGATCTTGACTGCCCAGTAAGAAAAGTTTAGCTGTCGCTGTTCCTACTAATACAGGGACAATAGACGCGGTTAAAGTATGAGGTCTCATTAAATGCCAATATTTTCTAACAGTTGAATATTGTTGATATTGATCTGCCATAATGTAATCTACCTCTTATAATATAAAGTTTTAACATATGTATTTTATAGGAATAGGTAAGAAAGGTCAATCAACGTGAAATATTTCTCTAAATTGATTAAGCAATTATGATACGATGAATAACGAAAAATGTTACAATACTTTAATGAGTAAAAAAAGATAATGAAAGAAGTGAAATGAATGGCTGCCAACCTAATGGAAGACAAAATTATGGAATCTATATATGAAAGCAATAAAAACTGGGTTTCTGTTGAAGTCGTGTTAAATAAATCTTTAACACCAAGTGAATTATTTAATTTAACTGAAAAACAAGCTGGAGATCGATTTTATTTGCGATTAAACGATAATATGTCTTCATTTTTCGGCTATCATGCAATTCAAAGGTTTAAGAATAACTTTGAAAATAAACAATCTATCTTTCGGGAATGGGAAAAATTTAAAAACGATGTAGAACTAATTCATGTTAATACGCAAAAGCATCACCTTAAAATAGTAGGGGGATTCCAATTTTCAAATCATAAGTCTGATGATGAGTGGCGTGAATTTGGGATTAATCATTTTGTGGTACCTGAAGTACTTATTTCTTCAGTTAACAATCAAACCATTTTGACATATACAGTTGAAAAAGCTCAATTTGAAATGGAAAAATTAAATCAAATTATTAATTATTTTGAAAATACTCAAGTCGATACGACAGAACGAGAGACAGCTTTAGGCAATGTAACACGCATGGAAGATATTTATGTTGATGAGTGGAAAGATCTTGTAAGTCATACGATTGAACAACTTGATAAAGATCAAAAAGTAGTGCTTGCGAGACGTCGTTTAATTAAGTTTGATAAGCCAATTAGTATTCCTTATGTACTTAATCGTGCGTTAAACAATGAGAAAAATAGTTACTTATTTATTCTAGAGTCTAACCAATCTGTATTCTTTTCTCAAACACCAGAGCAATTATTAAAAGTTGAAGACGGTGTATTATCTACGAAGGCTGTAGCAGGAACCATTCCTCGAACACAAGATGCTGAAAAAGATGAAAAAAATGTTCAAGCATTTCTACAAGACAGTAAAAATCTAGGTGAACATCAATTTGTCGTTAGAAGTATTTTAAATGATATTGAACCTTATGTAGAAAATGTAGAGTACAATCAAAAACCTAATATTTTAAAAAATGATCATATGTATCATTTGTATACTGAAATAAAAGGAACATTATTGAATCATTCGTATATTAGTTTAATTGATGAGTTGCATCCTACACCTGCCTTAGGTGGTTATCCTAAGAAAGAAGCAGTTGATTATATTGAAAAAAATGAGTTTGGTACACGAGGATTATATGGGTCTCCAGTTGGATATATCGATGTAGATGATGATTGTGAATTTATTGTGGCTATTCGTTCTATGTTAATTAAACAAAATCAAACTACTTTATTTGCAGGTTGTGGTATCGTAAAAGATTCTAATGCTGAAAGTGAAGTTGAAGAAACGTCGGTGAAATTTTCACCAATGATGAATGCTTTAGGAGTAGTGAATGAGAATGAATCATAAAGAAGCTTTAACTAAACAAGTTTATACATTTGCATCAGAGTTATATGCCTATGGTGTGCGAGAAGTCGTTATTAGTCCGGGCTCACGTTCGACTCCTTTAGCGATTGCATTTGAAGCACATCCAAATATAAAAACTTGGATACATCCTGATGAACGTAGCGCAGCTTTTTTTGCTTTAGGATTAATTAAAGGAAGCGAACGCCCAGTTGCGATTTTATGTACTTCTGGAACAGCGGCTGCTAATTACACGCCAGCTATAGCCGAAAGTCAAATCAGCCGTATACCGCTTATAGTATTAACTAGCGATCGTCCACACGAACTTAGAAGTGTAGGCGCACCACAAGCGATTAACCAAGTCAATATGTTTGCAAATTATATTAACTTCCAATTTGATATGCCTGTAGCTGATGGCAGTCAAGAAATGCTCAATACTATCAATTATCAAATGCAAATTGCAAGTCAATATTTATATGGTCCACACCGTGGTCCAATACATTTTAATTTACCATTTAGAGAACCGTTAACACCAGATCTTGAAATGACTGAGAATTTAAAATCTGAACATAAAATATTGCCTCATTATCAAAAAAATATAGATATACAAGATATAAAAAATGTATTAAAAGATAAGAAAGGTCTTATTATTGTAGGGGATATGCAGCACCAAGCAGTCGATCAAATTTTAACTTACGCTACAATTCATGATTTACCAATTCTTGCAGATCCACTTAGTCAATTACGCAAGTTTAACCATCCTAATGTTATTACAACATATGATTTATTATACCGTTCTCATTTAAATATTGATGCTGATTTTATTATACGTGTAGGTAAACCAGTTATTTCTAAAAAATTAAATCAATGGCTTACACGCACAAATGCATTTCAAATATTAGTTCAAAATAATGATAAAATTGATGTATTTCCAACACCGCCACACATCTCATATGAAATATCAGCAAATGATTTCTTCAGAAGTTTAGTGAATGAACCAACAGTAAATCGTAAGGATTGGATTGAACGTTGGCAATCTATAGAAGCACAATCTCGTAAAGCAATCACTCAACATATGTCTCAAGCGACAGATGAATCAGCATTTGTAAGTACACTGATTCAAAAACTCACTAAAGATGATGCATTATTTGTAAGTAATAGTATGCCTATTCGTGATGTAGATAATTTATTATTTGATAGTGAAGTAGAAGTGTATGCTAATCGAGGTGCAAATGGTATTGATGGCGTTATTTCTACTGCTTTAGGTATGGCAGTACATAAAAGAGTGACATTACTGATTGGAGATTTAGCTTTTTATCATGATATGAATGGATTATTAATGGCTAAATTAAACGATATTCATATTAATATTGTTATACTTAACAACGATGGTGGAGGTATATTTTCTTATTTGCCTCAAAAAACAGCAGCAGAGCAATACTTTGAACGTCTATTTGGTACACCAACTGGACTAAATTTTGAGTATACTGCCATGTTATATGATTTTTCATTTAAACGTTTGAATAATATTACCGATTTTTCTCAAGTATCATTTTCAAATATGAATTCATATATATATGAAATGATTACAAATCGTGAAGATAACTTAGAACAACATCAACTTTTATATCAGAAATTGAGTGAGATTTTAAATGTTACATTATAATTTTTATAAATCTGATCATCCAAGCAATCAATTATTAATTTTACTTCATGGTTTTATTAGTGATAGTCAAACGTATATGAATCATATAGAGGCGTTTCTTACTCAATGTAATATTTTAACTATTGATTTACCTGGACATGGCAAAGATGACTCACCTATAGATCAAACATGGAACTTTCCGTATATAACGGAACAAATAAATCGAGTTTTATCTCAATTTGAGAAATATAAATTCAGTTTATTAGGCTATTCAATGGGTGGGCGCGTAGCACTTTACTATGCAATATATGGTCAATATGAAATCAAACAATTAATATTAGAAAGTACATCGCCAGGCATTGCTGACGAAGCCTTACGTAAAGAACGACAGGCTATCGATCAAGCACGTGGACGTGTATTAGAAATAGCTGGAATTGAAGTGTTTGTAAATGATTGGGAAAAACTCCCTTTATTTCAAACACAATATCTATTAGATGATAATAAAAAACAGGCAATGCGTCGTATGCGACTTTCGCAGGATCCTAATAAATTAGCGAAAGCTTTAAGAGATTATGGGACTGGACATATGCCTAATTTATGGGGAGATATTAAGCGTATAAAAAGTGATTGCCTTATTCTAGCAGGAGAATTAGATGAAAAATTCGTTAATACTGCTAAAAAAATGGCACAAGAAATTAAAAACTATCAAATCCGTATTTTAAAAAATGTAGGTCACACAATTCATGTGGAAGATGAAGCGGAATTTGATACAATAGTATTAGGCTTTTTAAAGGAGGAGCAAAATGACTAGACAGTGGGAAACACTAAAAGAATATGATGAAATTAAATATGAATTCTTCGAAGGAATTGCAAAAGTAACAATTAACCGACCAGAAGTACGTAATGCATTTACACCTAAAACAGTAGCTGAAATGATTGATGCATTTACTAGAGCACGTGATGATCAAAATGTTTCTGTTATTATCTTAACAGGTGAAGGCGATAAAGCGTTTTGTTCAGGCGGAGATCAAAAGAAACGTGGACATGGTGGTTATGTTGGTGAAGACCAAATTCCTCGTTTAAATGTATTGGATTTACAACGTTTAATTCGTGTTATTCCTAAACCAGTTATTGCAATGGTTAGAGGTTATGCAATTGGTGGAGGTAACGTATTAAATGTAGTATGTGACTTAACAATTGCTGCAGATAATGCAATCTTTGGTCAAACTGGACCTAAAGTAGGTTCATTTGATGCTGGTTATGGTTCAGGATACTTAGCTCGTATCGTAGGCCACAAAAAAGCACGTGAAATTTGGTACTTATGTCGTCAATACAATGCTCAAGAGGCATTAGAAATGGGCTTAGTTAATACTGTAGTACCTTTAGATAAAGTAGAAGATGAAACAGTAGCTTGGTGTAAAGACATTATGAAACATTCACCAACAGCATTACGTTTCTTAAAAGCTGCAATGAATGCAGATACAGATGGTTTAGCTGGTTTACAACAAATGGCTGGAGATGCTACATTACTGTATTATACTACTGATGAAGCAAAAGAAGGTCGTGACGCATTTAAAGAAAAACGCGATCCTGATTTTGATCAATTCCCTAAATTCCCATAAACAATAGTAATAAAAAAACGCAAAATTGACTTAGTCAATCTTGCGTTTTTTTTAATTATCTAACACGTTAGGATAGTGTTCTTTTAAATATAATTCTAAACGACGCATACCTTCTTTTAAGACGTTCATTTCATAAGCATAAGAAATACGAATATAGCCTTTTCCTATATCTGTGAAAGAAGAGCCTGGCACCATCGCAACATGTGCTTCTTCCAGTACATTGACACAAAAGTCAAAATCATTATTAGTGAATCGTTTAATACTTGGGAAAATATAAAATGCACCTTCAGGTTGAGCTTCAAGTTCGAATCCTAGAGATAACAATTTAGCTTTTAAATAATCACGGCGTTCAATATAAGCTTCGTTCATATATTTTGGTGCTTCTAAGCCCTCATTTAATGCAGTGATACAAGCAATTTGAGCAGGAACATTAGCACAAATACAGTTATATGCATGCATGAAAGTTAATTTTTCAATTAAATATTCAGGACCGATTAAAAAACCGATACGGATGCCTGTAGCTGAATGTGATTTACTTAAGCCGCCAATGAGTAATAGTTGATCACGTATCTCTTCATATTCTGCGAAAGAAGTATGTGTTCCTGTAAACGTATTTTCAGCGTATATTTCATCACTGATAATAAATATTTCTTTAGTTTTTAAATAATGTACAAGGGCTTCAACTTCTGAGCGCTCTAATATAACACCAGTTGGATTAGTAGGGTAATTTAATAAAATTGCTTTAGTTTGATTAGTAAAGTAAGTTTCAATTAGCTCAGGTGTTACCTTAAAGTCAGAATGTGTGGTATCAATATAAATAGGTTTACCACCTAACGTTTCAACTAATGGAATATATCCGGCATAAATAGGACCAGGGATTAAAATTTCATCTCCAGGTTCGATTATACTTCTTAGCGATGTATCTAACGCTTCACTTGCACCGTTTGTAACAATAATTTCTTCTTCGCTATAAAAAAATCCATATCTACGTTTAAAATATTGACTAATCGCTTGACGCGTTTCAGTAAGACCTTTGTTATGTGAATAACTTGTTTTATCTTCACTTATTGCATTAATATATGCTTGCTTAACCACATCAGGCATTGGAAAATCAGGTTGGCCAATAGTTAAATTAACACAGTCGTCAATATTTTTTATTCGACTTGAAAACTGTCGGATACTTGGCGCTCTTAAAAACTTAGAATTTGAATTTAAAGTTAATTTCATATTTACACCTCTAAATATAATCATTCAAAGTATTATGACCTCATTACTTTGAAATAGAATATAATTATCATATCATATTTTTATTTATAATATTTAATTAATAAAATCTCATTTTCTCTCAATTTAAATAGAAAAATTAGAAATCGTGTATAATGAATAGATAATATCATATTATTAAAATGAATTTAGTCAATTTATTGAATAGTATTGTCTAATTATAAAATTAACTTTATAATATAAGCAATTACTAGAGTGGAGTAGAACAGCTATGTATAATCAACTAGAAAAACTTATTACCCTAACAAACAATGATCTTAATTTAGTAAATAGACGCTTTGGCCAACGGACTGATATAACAAATGACCAACTGGAATTATTAAGAATTCTTTATAACTATGATCGATTATCACAATATGATTTAACAATGAAGATTAGTAGAGAGCAGTCCATTGTATCTCGTTGGATAAAGAAATTAGTTCATAAAGGTTATATTACAAGTCAACAGTCACACGAAGATTTACGTTGTAAGGATTTATGTTTAACAACTGAAGCTAGAGATTTAATTAAACAAATCAATATAGCAAGATGTGAATTAATCGAAGCGAGATGTCAATGTTTAACAGAAGAGGAAATCAATAATTTGAATCATCTTTTAAATAAACTTAATAGTCGTCATCTTTATATCTAACATAGCACCCATCTTATTGTTCTTTATAACATAGTCCAATAAGATGGGTGCTTGTATGAAATATAAAATTTAGAGCAAAAAAGAATCTGAGACAGAAATAAGTGTCTCAGATTCTTTTAAGTATGGGTAGGCGATAACTGAAGGGCAACTGAATTCAGTCTCACTCCCAAGTAGTATTATTGATTAAATACTGGTATTTCAAAATATTTACCAACTGAATTAATTTGATCGTATAAGTATTTTAAACCTTCAGCATTCACATTTGCCCAATTAATATCAGTAGCATATTGATGTGTACCAGGTTGATCAGGATTCCAACGCATTTTATAAAGTGTATTTTGACCAGATTTAATATAATCTTGAGCAATAAATTTAGCTCCATCAATAATAGCTTTAGAAATACTATTCCAGCCAGATCGTTTTGCGTAATTAATTCCATTTACAAGTGGTGCATAATCATAAGCACCAATACCATATACATTATAGTATTTAATAGGGGAATTAGAAACGACTTGATTATTAACCAAATTTGCACCTTTAGCAAGTTTAGATTGGCCATTACCCGTTTCAAGTAGGGCATGAGCAATTAAGTAAATTTCATTAACACCTGTCAATTTTGCAGCATTAGCAAATGCTTGACCTTGGTTTTCTAACATTCCCTTACCTTTAAGTAGTCGATTTAAACGATCTACAGATAATGATTGTGGGCGATCTAAACGTAAAAATTGATATTTTAAAGTTGGATGTTTAGCAAGTGTTTTCGCGTTCATCGCATTTTTAATTTCACTATACGTTGCATTTGACCAACCGCTATTATTACGTTGAACTTGTGGTGGTGCACCGTAAACATTTTGTTGAATTTTAGTGACATCATCAAGTGTTCTATAGTTTTTAGATAGTTTAACTAATTGTTGTTGTAAATCGCTTTTCTTAATCCATACTGATTTACCATTACTTAATTTACCATAATACCAAGTGATACCATTTACTACTTTTCGTTTTGTAACTTGAAAAATTTGTTCATTAAATGGCTTGAGTAAGTACCCTTTAGCTGAAGTAGGGTCGTCATAGTAAAAACTATTACCATTAGTTATAACTAAATCATCGTTATAGTCTTCTACTGTATCGAAAGATGAAGCGTTAGTTAAATCATTTAGTGCAATCCAACCTGTTTGATTATTAACTGTACCGTATAAATACGTTTTACCATCAACAATTGTCGATTTAGAAGCTGTGAAAGTTTGATTAGCAATGTTGTTTTTATCTAATCGTTGTTGATTAGTGCCCCAAGCAATCGTATACAAGCCCTTATTATTTTGATTGACAGTATAAGTACCTTTCACTTTTTGTTCTTTATCTAAATTTTTAATATTTAAGTCTTTAACATTATACCAACCTAATGGGGTATTTCCAGAAGTACTAGATAATAAAACATATGTATTATCATCTAATTTTTTTTCTTTAGTTACAACATATGTTTTGTTAGCATATTGCTTTGCATGCTTACCACTTGCATCGTAAATACTTGAACGTATACCATCATTTGTTGAATTTACTTGAGCAATTTTTGAAACAGTTTGAACACTACTTGTTTTTTGACTCGTTTTTACAGTTTGAACATCGTCTGATAAAATCCAGCCCCAAACATTATTGATAACACCGTGAAGATACGTATTTGAGCCTACTTTTAAAGCGTCTATAGATTTTAGAACATCTCCCTTTGAAGGAACAGTTGCTTTAATTTGAGACGAACTGCCCCAAGGTGTTTCATATATATTACTATTTCCTTTGATATTGTAATTTTTAATACCATCATTTATAGGTGTTGTAGTTTGAATATTAATTTCTGATGAAGGAATCCAACCGTGTGATTGATTACCATTAAAGTCAGAAATCAAATAAAAGTTTTTATTATTTAATGTCGCTTTTTTAGTTACACGATAAGTATTACCGTTAATAGAAGGATTTATTTTTCCTGATGAGTCATATACTGTTGTGTAAGCACCACTATTTTTTTTAGCTACTTGTCCTAAAGTGTTATTTAATTGAGAAACATTAAGTACATTAGTTGTATCCGCTTTGTTTTGAATATCATTTAAATAATATTTACTTACCCAACCAGTTAAACCATTTACTGAACCATATACATAAGTTGATTTACCTACTTGTTGTGATGCACTCGCTTTAAATGGAGATTGATTTGATTTAGATACTGTTCCAGCAATTTGATTATAATTACCCCATGGAACCGTGTATAGTGTCGTTCCAGGTTTAATAGTATACGATTTATTTACTTTTGTTTTAGAAGTAGTATTATTATAAATCGTTTCACTTTGTTTAACCCATCCATATAATTTTCCACTATTATAATCGGATACTAGGTAATATTTATCTTTACCAAGCTGTGCAGATTTTGTAACTGCTAAAGTATTATGAACTTGATTCGTTGTTTTTCCCTTAGAATCATATACAGTAGTATAAAGACCGCTATTATCTGATTTAATTTGAGCTAAGCCATTATTAGATGTTACTGTTAATTTTTTATTATTTACACTTGGTTTAGTAGTAGGAGTTGAATTATTTGTAGATGTTGTACCCCATGGTGCAACTTTACCCATTTTAATTAAATATTTTTCGTTAATTAAATCATATAATTCATCATAACTATAATTATGATTACTCAAGTAGGCATGTGGATCAGCGTGATCTGTACCTCCAAGATAACGACTAATAGCATAATGAGTCCATACTGTTCCATTAGCATCATATTCAGCACTATTTGGTTTTAATCCATAATATTGTAATTGTGTAGCAGCGTAATCTGCATAGTTATTCATTGAACGTGCAAATGAAGCATAATCATGTGTATGGACAATTTCAACATTAATAAAACGATTATTTCCATATGGTCCAGCTCCCCAAGATAAATAATCAGTAGGGGCAGTTTCAATAATACGATTTCCATCTACAAATGCATGTACAAACGCATTTGTATAATTATTTCTCATATAATTAATTTCGCCTTCAATCGTTGAATTGTCATTTGCAGTATCATGAACGACGATGCCTTCAGGTTTTCCTACTCCATTTCGATACCCATATTTAGGGAAGTAAGATGTATAATGTTCTTCAATCGAAGGAGCTTTCAAATTATTTGAGCGAATATAATTATTAATTGAAGATTTAACTTGTGGTACATATTTTGGTAGTGAAGAAGTAGTTGAATATGTACTTACTGTAGCTGGACCACCTTTTCCACCGATACCTTTATACACTGATGATGTAGAGTCAGAGACAGATGCATCATTTGATTGAGTTGAAGTTGTAGTTTTATTATTAACATTAGTATTATTTAAAGCTGCACTGTATGCACGTACTTTTAAAGTATTATGCATTGGTGAAGTTTGAGTATTATTATTTTGAAGAGTAGTATCTTCATTGTTAACTGTAGTGTTGTCTGATTTATTTGATAAATTGTTAGACGTACTGTCACTTTCAGTAGTAGAAGTAGAAGATGTTGATACTTTATTATTGTCATTATTTGTCGTTGTCGTATCATCATCTACTTTTTGTTGCTTATTATTAACGAAAGTAGTGCTTGATTGAGTTTTTGATATGCTATTGTTTTGACTATCTACGTTATTTAATGTTGTTTTAGGCTCATCTGTATTTAACTTTTGTGTATTTGAAACTTGAGCACTTTCATTATGAGTTGGTTGTGTTTCAGTAGTTACATGATTTGAATTTATTTTATTATTAGACTCTGCTGATGTAACTAATTTAGTTGAATCAGTTGAAGTAGTAGAGGTAGTAGCTACTTCATTATTATTATGTTTTGTATTATCAGATTGATAATTTGAAATTGTATCATTGTTTTTAAGTGTATCATTAGTATTAGAACGCGTTGAGTTATTTTGAGATGACGCTGATTGATTTAAGTGATCTAATTTTGCATCATATGTGTATGTATTATTAGTAGTATTTGATTTTACTAATGTAGGGTCTTGGTAAGTTTGCACCCCAGAGATATTTTGAGCTGCATTACTGACTTGATGTTTAGCTACATTGGCATTTTCAATATTTTGTTGATCATCGATTACATTATTAGCAGCCTCTTGTTTGTTTTCAGAGGCTTCAGCATGATGTGTAGTAAATGCTGCACCAAATAAAGTAAGGGCGATCATTGATGGGAATTTAAAGCTAAATTTTTTCGACATAATAGTTGCTCCTTTTTTAATTTACTTTTTTATTATAACGTCAAGAAAAGTAAGAGTAATTATTTTTAACTAATTTGTAAACTAAATTTAATTTTGTTTTTAAAAAATATCTAGCTGGTGTAAATGGAATTCAAGTATCGAAAAATATAATTTAAATTATTTTATACATTTTAATATGAACAATATTTTCTTCTTGAAAAGGAAGACCAATACTAACATAACCTAGTTTTTCATAGAACGGTTTAGCTTGTAGTTGTGCGTTTAAAATAAGTTTATGATGATGTTTTCGTTTTGCAATACTTTCAATCGTGTTCATTAATGTTTTACCGAATCCTTTATTGCGATAAGGTTTTAAAATTGCTACACGTTCTACTTTTATACCATCTTCATATGGACGAAATCGTGCACAAGCAAATGGATGATTATCGTGATATCCAATAATATGAGTAGAAGTATTTTCAAATGCATCTAATTCGTTTTCTAATGGAACCCCTTGCTCTTCTACAAAAACTGACTTTCTAATTTCAAAACAGTCAGAAAGCATAGATTGATTAATTACTTCTCTAAACATGTGACATTTACCTACTCTCTTAAATTAAATAAACTCAATCATTGTATAGAATCATTTTATATTATTTAAATATAGAAAAAAAACTCCTTTTACTAAAAAGTAAAAAGGAGTAATAAATTATAATGCTTCTTGGCGAACAATTGCGCAATATTGCCAAAAGATCCTTAATTGTGCGATGTTCCAGTTATTCATACCCATAGTGAAACCTGAAGGTCTAAAAAGATTAACGTCTGTCACCTCTAAAGCAGCTGCAATTAAATATTGCAAAGGAATACTAATGCTTTGCATTGTTTCTGTAATTCCATTTTCATCATATACCCAAGAAAAGGGTAAATCAGATTCAAATACATCTACTTTATTAAAAATTTCAGGTAAAGCAACAATGTAACAAGCTCCATTTACAATTGGATTCACTGAATTTTCACCATAGTATACTAATAATGCCTCATAGTTTTCACGATGTTCATGATTAACATAAAAGAATTCACTTCTAAATAAAGCCATGTCTTGACTATGAATAATTTGTTGTTCTAATACGTTAAACATACCGTTAATATTAGCAATTTTTTCATATGTTTTGCGTGACATTCTACGTGCTCCTCTCAAATTAATATAATTGATTTATTTCATTTTGATTGTTGAAGTCGTTTGAGTTGTCTGGATTGTTGCTATTGACTTGATTACTCGTTTGATCTTGCTGAACCATAGTACTATCAGATGGATTTTGTTCTGATTGTGATTGCGTAGAAGGGTTAGTATCATTATTTTGAATAGAGTTTTCATCTGTTGTGGTATCTTTTTGATTATTTTCTAACAGAAACGAATCAATAGGTGTTAACGGTACTAGATTGCCATAATGTTTAATGACTCTTTCATCCAATAAATCATTCTTATCTGTTATTTTAGATAGTCCTAAATCAGAACGCAATAAATTTGAATATTTTAATATGCTCTTAATGCTAGGGTGATAATAGTAGATACCATTTAAATAATCATTGTCACCTTTAAGTTGAGACTTTTTAAAGTCTATATTATCAGATAAATAAATTGAAGCTATCGATTTAATTTCTTCTGTTGTTAGGTTATGTTTAGCATTTTTACCTACTATTTGAACGAGTTCATCTAGTCTGTCATATGAATCTAAATTTTTTGCTTTCTGAAATAAAATTTTGATTAAATCCATTTGTCTCTCGCCACGTTTTAAATCTGAATCGTGATGACGCGTGCGTGCTACAGCCAAAGCTTCATCACCATTTAATTTGTGATACCCTTTTTTAACTTTGATTCTTCCAGTATCATCTGTGTTAGGTTCATCTAAATCATAAGGTACATCGTAATAAATACCACCTAATTTATCTACCGCTTGAACAAAGGCATCCATATTAATTCGAACATAATAGTCGACAGGGACATTAAGTGTGGCTTCAACAGTATCCATAGTAGCAATAGGACCTCCATAGGCATGTGCGTGTGTGATTTTATCGTAATAACCTACTTTAGGAATATAACTGATTGTATCACGAGGAATACTTAATAAACGGATTTGTTGTTTATTTGGACTAAGTGTTGCTAAAATCATTGAATCAGTTCTTGAATGTTCAGTCGTTTGACCATTTTTACGTCTACCTTCATTATCGTCTATCCCAAGAAATAATATTGATATAGCGTTTTTAGAAGGATTTATTTTGCTATTTCTTAAAGTAGAATGACGTTTTGCATCAGATTTATTATATGAAGATTGCAAAGCATTCTCAGAATGATGATATAAATTGACAATAAAAATGACAGGAACAACAATAAGTAATAATGTTAATAGCATCATAAAATATTTTAAAAAACGATTCATAATTATGTGCTCCTATACGTATTTATTAAAAAAATAAGTTAATAATTTAATCATACCATTTTAATATAAAAGAATAATAATTATTACTCCCATAGCCATAAATTGTATTACTAATTGGCTAAAATTACAACTTAATTTTAATATAAAAAGATAATGTTTAAAAACTTTTATTTACAATGAAGCAGGCTTGAAAATTTACTTTATCGGTCTAAAGAATGATGTAATAAAAAATAGTCGGAGTAAGATATATTAAAGATGATATTTTAGGGGGAATAATATATAATATAATTTATTGAAAGAATAAAAAATTAATAAAATAGTGTAGAGTTAATAGTTTTTATTAAATTGTAATGAGGCAGCAAATGAAAAAAAGAATAGAAATAATAACATTAATCATAATTTTAATCATCTTAGTAACATTATTCGTTATATTCTTAATGAAAGTATATAAAACAAATCATAAAGATACAGAATATAACAAAATTAATGATAATAAAACGTATTTACAAAAAAGAGATTATCATGTATCGAAATTGCCACATTTAAAGATAATTGAAGTCGAAGAACCACATATCAAAAATATTGATGAATATTTAAAAGCAATTCATTTTAATGGGGCAGTTACAGTTCTTGAAAATGGTAAATTAAAGTTGAATAAAGGATACGGTTATCAAAATTTTCATCATAAAACTAAAAACTCACCAAATACAATGTATTTAATTGGTTCCGCACAGAAATTTACAACTGGATTAATTCTAAAAAAATTAGAAAATGAAAATAAAGTGAATATAAATGATTCTGTCACTAAATATTTACCTTGGTTTGAAACGACAAAAAAGATAACTTTAAAAGATCTAATGTTACATAGAAGTGGGCTATATAAATTTGAAGCTTCTCCTAAAACTAAAAGTCTTGATGGTGCAGTACATGCAATACAAGCAAGGGGAATTGATGAAAAATTTTATCATAAACATTTATATAATGATGCTAATTACTTAGTGCTTGCTCAAGTAATAGAAGTAGTCACACATAAACCCTATGCTGCGAATTATTATGATGATTTAGCACAACCATTTAGTTTACAACATAGTGCTTTCTTTAATGAAAAACCATATAAAAAATATATGGCTACAGGATATAAAATGATTGACGGTAAATTAACTGCTATGAAACCAAATATATTAGCTCAATATTATGGAGCAGGTAATTTATATATGACAACATATGATATGGCTCATTTAGTAAATAATTTAAAAAATAATAATATTTTTAGTGAATCAGTGTCAACACCACTGACTCAGCAATTAGGAACAACAGCATATCCTGAATCTTATCGTTACGGATTTTATGTTACACCGCAATATAACAGAATTAATGGTGTATTCTATGGACAAATATTTACCGTCTATTTCAATCAACATTATGTCATCGTACTTGCTTCAAATATAGGTGATAATTCTAAAGTAACAAATGAAAATCGCATCTCATATATTTATCATAAAATACTAAATCAACAATCTTATTATCAATAAGAGTAAAATTAAATATTAAAAGGTCGGAACATTAATTGTTTCGACCTTTAATTTTTTAAAGTATTTAAAAATATTGTTTTATAATGTTCATTTATACTTGATACGACTACAGAACAATTAGGATAGGAAGATTCAAAATCAACTACAGTAGCACCACGAGTCAGTGACCCTTGTAATTCAATTTGCACATCTGCTTCTTTAATTTCATAACTCTTAGGATCAAGTAAATAAAGAATCGTAAATGCATCATATAGTTTTATTCCTTCTTTAAAATCTTCACCGCGATAGTGTTGGAAAATATGATACAACATTTGTGTTGTGTTGTTTTTATCTTTAAGAGTGTCTAAATAAGAATGAGTAAATAATGATTGACGCGCTAAATCTAAGCCAATCATCGTTAAAGGTAAACCAGCATTAAAAACGATATGAGCTGCTTCAGGATCACAATAAATATTAAATTCAGCTAGGGGAGTAACATTACCTCTTCCAGTACTACCACCCATCATAATAATTTCTTTAACATGGTTTTTGCATTCAGGATACGTATTAAAAAGTAGAGCTATATTTGTTAAAGGGCCTAAAGTTACAAGAGTAATAGGTTCATTAGAATGACTTAATATCTCATTCATAGCTTCTACAGCATGAGAAGACGCTAAATCTGAAGTAGAAATTGTAGGGAATTGATAGCCATCCATACCACTTTCTCCATGAATATGACTAGCATCTTGTATTTCACTTATTAATGGTTGAGAAGCTCCTCTATGAATAGGGACCTCACTGTTGAAAAAGGCTTTTAATTTTAAAGCATTCGCTGTGGTTTTCTCAACACCTACATTTCCATTTACAGTAGAAATCATTTTGACATCAAATTTTGTATGAGATAATGCAAGAGCGATTGCTGCTGCATCATCTATACCTGGATCAGTATCAATAATAATAGGTAATGACATGAATACACCTCCAAAGATTTTTACTTTTTCTTATATCTATCATACACAAAGAAGTAATTAATATAAACAAAACAAAAAGCCTGTACAAGTTAAAAAACTCGTACAGGCTTTTTAAGAAAGGTAGAAATTGAATTATAAGTGACTAGAATGTCCACCTTGCATAACCCAATAAGTACCAATAACTGTGATTAAAGTAATAATAATCGCAAAGATAACTTTGGCAGATTGTAAACGTCCATCTTTACCTTCAGTTAAGTGCATGAACATTAATAATTGTAATGCAGCTTGGATGAAAGCAAAACCAAAGATAATTGTTGTTTTAGCATGGAATGTCATGTTTGTGTATAGAGTTACAAAAACTGCTAATAACGTTAAAACGATTGAAGCAATAAAGCCAACTGTATGTTTTACGATTGTGTTCATCCGCTATACACCATCCCTATCATATATACGGCAGTAAAGATGAAGATCCATACAACATCTAAGAAGTGCCAGTATAAACTTACTATAAATAATTTTGGAGCATTAAATTTATTTAATCCACGTGTTGCTACTTGGATTAATAAACAAATAATCCAACCGATACCTAATGAAACATGGGCACCATGTGTACCTAATAGGATGAAGAAACTTGACCAGTAAGAGCCTACTTTAGGTGTTACACCTTCAGAAGCATAATGTGCAAATTCATAAATTTCGAATCCGACAAATACTAAGCCAAGGATTACTGTTAAAATCATCCAAAACATCATTTTACCTTTTTCTTCTTTACGTAAGTAGTAAATTGAAATACCACAAGTATAAGAACTGATTAATAAGGCAAATGTCATGATTAGGACAAGTGGTAATTCAAACAATTCAGTTGTCAATTTACCACCGTAACCGCCCCCATGTTGCAACGTTAATAACGCTGCAAATAGGGTACCGAATAATGCAAATTCGGCTGTAAGGAAAATCCAGAAGCCAAGTTTATTCAATTGACCTTCATGCGTACGTGAATCAATAGTGTTTGTATCATGACTCATGACCTACAGCCTCCCTTTCTTTAATACGTGCTTCTCTTAAACGTGCTTCGTTTTCAGCAACTTCAGAAGCTGGAATATGATAACCGTGATCTTGTACGAAACTTTGATAAATCATAGTTCCGAAGATACCAGCTACACAAATTAGGAATGGAATGATAGATTCGAAGATTAAGAAGAAACCACCAACTAACATGAATATACCCATAAATACACCAGTATGTGTGTTGTTAGGCATATGAATGTCTTTGTAGTTATGATTGTCTAAGAAATGACGACCATGTTCTTTCATATCAACAAATGTATCATAGTCATTCCAATCTGGAGTGATTGCGAAGTTGTATTTAGGTGGAATAGCAGAAGCTGTTGACCACTCTAAAGTACGACCTAAACCATCCCAGTTATCTCCAGTTGCTTCACGTGGAGATTTAATGTGGCTGTAGATAATGCTTGCTACTAAGAATAGGAAGCCGACTGCCATCATTAATGCACCGATAGTTGAGATGAAGTTTAATAACCACCAACCATCAGATGGCATATATGTGTATAAACGACGTGGCATACCGTCTAAACCAAGAATGAATTGTGGTAAGAAACATACGTTAAATCCAATCATGAATAACCAGAATGCCCATTTATTTAATTTTTCATTTAATTTGTAACCCATCATTTTAGGATACCAGAAGATTAAACCAGCTAGACAGGCAAATACTACACCAGTAACCAATGTATAGTGGAAGTGAGCTACTAAGAAATAAGTGTTGTGATATTGATAGTCAGCTGATGCCATTGCTAACATTACACCAGTAACCCCACCTAATAAGAAGTTAGGGATAAAGGCTAATGAGAATAACATTGGTGACTCAAAAGTAATACGTCCTTTATATAATGTTAATAACCAGTTAAATAATTTAACTCCGGTAGGTACACCGATTAACATTGTTGAGATTGAGAAGAATGAGTTAATTAAAGCACCATTACCCATTGTGAAGAAATGGTGAACCCAAACTAAGAAACTTAAGAACGCGATACCAGCAGTTGCCCACACCATACTTTGGTGACCGAATAAACGTTTACGAGCAAATGTTGGAATAATTTCTGAATAAATACCAAATGCAGGCAAGATAACGATATAAACTTCAGGGTGCCCCCATACCCAGAAGAAGTTTGCCCATAACATTGGCATACCGCCATCTGCTACTGTAAAGAAATGAGTTCCGAATACTCTATCAGCTGTCATTAAAGCAAGAACAACTGTGAATACTGGGAATGCTAAAATTACGATTAATGTCGTAATAAAAGTAGTTACAGTAAACATAGGCATTTGCATAAACTTCATAGTAGGTGTTTTACATCTAAGTATTGTTACAAAGAAGTTAATACCTGTCATTAAAGTACCGATACCTGAAATTTGAATTGCTACTAAGTAGTAGTTAACTCCTGGACCAGGACTAAATTCTCCTGCTAGTGGAGCATAGTTTGTCCAACCAGCTGCTGGTGATCCACCTACGATAAATGATAGGTTAAATAAAATCATACCAACAAAGAATAACCAGAAGCTGATGTTGTTCATTACAGGGAATGCCACATCACGAGCCCCAATTTGTAAAGGAACAACAACGTTCCATAAACCGAAAACGAATGGCATAGCCATAAAGATAATCATGATAACGCCGTGCGTACTAAAAATTTCGTTATAGTGATTTGATTCCAAGAAAGTATTATCCGGAATAGTTAATTGAGTACGAAGTAATAACGCATCAATACCACCACGAACGAACATTAATACTGCACAAATTAAGTACATTAAACCGATTTTTTTATGGTCTACGGATGTGAACCATTCTTTGTATAGATATTTCCATAATTTGAAATAAGTAATTACTGCGATTAAACCGATAACTAAGAATGGAGCACCAATTTGTGCCATAGTAATCATCCAGTTACCTTTAACGAGTAATTCATCCCATGGAAAATTCATTAATGTTCACCTCCATGATCATTATCTGCTTTAGACGCATTCTCGTCTTTAGCTCCTTTATTGATTTTTTCCATTTCCTTAGCGTTGTGAGTTTCTTCATCTTTGAACTCACTATCGTAAGGGTCATCGTTGCCTAAAATCATTGGCTTCATACCATGACGAGGATAGTTGACATTTGTAACTGTTACCTTACGAGCTGGTTTTTGAGGTTTATCTGTTACATCTTTGTAAAGATCTTTTTCAGCAACGAAGTTAGGATCTTTTTGAGTATAGTTGTAACGTTTATATGCATAGAAGATATACTCTGGATCAGCTGCAGGATCGACAAATGCCATGTGAGTACCACTAAATGTTAATTCTTTATTTGGAGTACTTGGTAAGATTTGTTTATCAAACTCATCTTGGCTAATAGTTTTCTTACTTTTAGCATCTTTAACCCAAGCATCGAAATCTTTTTGGTCTACAGAGTGAACTTTAAATGTTTGGCGAGAGAAACCTTCACCATTGAAGTTAGAGTTACGTCCTCTGAATGTACCAGCTTGATCGGCTGTTAAAGTCCAATTCATTGTCATGCCAGTCATGGCATATTTTTGACCACCTAATTGAGGAATCCAGAAACTAGTCATTGTATCCATAGATTGTAATTTAAATACCACTGGACGGTTTTTAGGAATAGTTAATGTATTCACTGTTTCAACCTTTTGTTCTGGATAAGCAAAGAACCATTTATATCCGGCACTAACTGCATAGACAACTAATGGATCTTCCTTACTTTCAGGTGGTTTCTCGTAATCGTATAATGTTTTAACTGTTGGAATAGCTAAAGCAATTACGATTAAGATTGGTACCACAAACCAAATTGTTTCAATTAAAGAATTGTGGTGCATCTTACCAGATTCGTCATTTTTATTGTAACTATACTTGAAAATAAAAACAGCGAACATAGTAAGTACAACAGCAACAATAACAAGCATGAAGATGATTGAGTAAATAATCAAGAACTTCTGACTACTTGCTACTGGCCCTTTTGCATTAAACACTTCTATGTTTGAACAACCACTAAGTAAAATTAGTGTGCCAAACATAAGAAGCAACGACTTAAATTTTGACACTTTTTTGACCTCCTAATACTACAAATGTAGGGCTTACCATTAATTTTAGTTTATTACGCGATATTTACAAGACCTTATTAGAAAAAAATTACAATAATAAATAGGAAAAAACTAGTAACAATAGGAATGACGGGGAATGTAAGGTTTGTTAAAATTATGTGTCTATTCTGTGAAAAATGTCAAAAATAGAAAATTGTTCGTTACATTTGAGAAACATTATCAATTCTAGCGTTTACAATAAAAATTAAATAAAAAAGACGAGATATTCATCTCGTCTTTTTCAGAAAATTGACACATTTATTTAACTTTTATGTAACGTGTTGATGATTCTTCGGCTCCCTCTGAGTCGATGACATTATATCTTACTTTATAAGTACCTACTTTTGACGTATCTACGTGACCATCAACTGTAATTTTATGTGTTAAATCACCATCTTCTTTATCATAGGCACTAATTCCATTTAATACATTATAATCTTGACCTTTTTCAATAACAATATCGTTTACTCCTTTAAGCTGTGGAGTATGATTTGAAGTAGCTTCTGCACTTAAATTTGGAGTCACAAGAGTAGCGGAGACACCGAGAGCTGAAAGAGATTGTATGAGTTTATTCATTACGTTAACCTCCGAATGTAATAAGTCATTTGAATAATTTAACTATACTTTAATTTCTGATTTTTAACATCATACTATAGTCTTAATATAGCTTATTCAAGATTAAATTTAAATGAACTTAAGATAAATAAATATTAAATTTATGTAAAATGAAAGTTCTGTGAATTTAAAAAAATCTATATTACATTATAATAAGTATTGTACTAAAATATATTTGTAGTAAATAAATATATTTTACACATATAATTTTAAGTAGGAGTGGATTTGAATGTTAACAGAACAAGAAAAAGGAATTGTAAAAGAAACTGTTCCAGTATTACAAGAAAGAGGAACAGAGATCACTTCTTATTTTTACAATAGAATGTTTCAACAACATCCAGAGTTAAAAAATATGTTTAACCAAACTAACCAACAAAAAGGATTCCAATCTACTGCTTTAGCTCAAAGTGTATTAGCAGCTGCAGTTAATATTGAGCATTTAGAAAATATTTTGCCAGTTGTTAAAGAAATTGCATATAAACATTGTGCGTTGCAAGTACCACCAGCTGGATATGATATCGTAGGAGAAAACTTAATTGAAGCAATTAAAGCTGTTTTAGGATTAGAAGATAGTCATCCTATTATTCAAACTTGGAAAAAAGCATATCAAGAAATTGCTGATGTATTTATTCAAGTTGAAAAAGATATTTATAGTAAAATGTTATGGGAAGGTTTCCAACCATTTAAAATAGAAAAAATTGACCAACTTTCATCTGATATTAAATCCTTTACTGTAGTATCAGATAAATATGATTTAAGTCAATTTACACCAGGAGAATATATTACAGTTGATGTAAGTAGTGAAAAAATGCCTTATCGTGCAAAACGTCACTATTCAATTGTTAGTGGCGATAACAATCATTTAACTTTTGCTGTCAAACGTGATGTATCTACAGACCATGAAGGTGAAGTTTCAACTATTTTACATGATGAATTAAAAGAAGGAAATGATATTAACTTATCAGCTCCAGTAGGTCCATTTGGTGTGGTTAACCAAAATCAACCACAAGTATTTATTGGTGCGGGTATTGGTGTCACACCACTTGTTTCAATGTTTGATAAAGTAGCTGAAAATGGAAGTCATGCACAGTTTATTCAAGTAACTGGAGACGTTAACGATACACCATTCACTTCTCATTTAAAAGATATTTCAAAACGCTACGACAACGCGAAATATGAATTATATGATAGACAAGCTAAAGGTTATTTAACTAAAGAAACTCTTGAAAATTATGTGAATAATGATAGTGAAGTATATGTTTGTGGAAGTGCTAAATTTATTCAATCAGTGATTGAAGTATTAAAAGAAATAGGCGTAAGCCAAGAACATATTCATTATGAAACATTTGTTCCAAAATTAAGTGTTTCAGTATAAATGTAATATATTATTAAAAAAAGAGAGAGGCATAATTAATTTGAAATTATGTCTCTCTCTTTTTTAATAATAAACGTTTGAATTTAAATTATTCAATGCCTCTACGCATTTTTTCAGCTAATAATGTATTATTTAAAACCATCGTAATAGTTAAAGGACCTACACCGCCTGGTACTGGAGTAATAGCACCTGCAATTTCTTTTACTTCTTCAAATTCAACGTCACCTTTTAGTTTGCCATTTTCATCAGGAGTATTACCTACATCCACAATCACTGCGCCTTCTTTTACATCGTCTTTAGTAACTAATCCAGGTTTACCTACTGCACTGACGATAACATCTGCATGTTTTAAATGGCTATGCATATCTTTAGTACGTGAATGTAAGATTGTTACTGTCGCATTTGCTTGTAATAATAACTTAGACACGGGTTGACCTACAATGTGACTTCGGCCAATTACGACAGCATTTTTACCTTCTAAATCGATATCTGCATGTTTTAAAATTTCCATAATTCCTAATGGTGTACAAGGAACAAACGTTTGTTCATCAATGTATAATTTACCAATGTTTGATGGGTGAAAACCATCAACGTCTTTTTCTGGATTAATTGCTTCTAAAATTTTTTGTTCGCTAACCTGTTTAGGAAGAGGTACTTGGACTAAAATACCACTTACCGAATCATCATTATTTAAACGATCTAGTTCTTTTAATACGTCTTCTTCAGAAGTATCTTCAGATAAATGAACAATTTCAGATATCATCCCTATTTTTTCAGCAGCTTTCTTTTTAGAATTAACATAGCTTTGACTTGCACCATCATTCCCAACTAAAATAACGGATAATTTTGGTGTATATCCCTTTTCTTTTAAAGTTTCAACTTGGTCTTGCAACCCTTGTCTATAATCTTTTGCAATATGTTTCCCATCTAAAATTTTTGCAACCACAAAAAACTCCTCCTTGTTTATTAAACATCTGTCTATAGATTAACTTTAAAGGTATAAAAACGTCAAATTTTAGCTAAAAAGCGTAAATTAAGTTAAGAAACATAGATAAAGTTCGATTTTTGATTGAAATTAAATCTTATACTTGGTATGCTATACGTGTAATATACAACTAATAAGATTTATATTTTAAACTTTGAAAGGGTGTACAAAGTGAAAGTAGCAGTCATTATGGGTAGTTCCTCAGACTGGAAGATTATGCAAGAAAGTTGTGCAATGTTAGAACAATTTGAAATACCATATGAAAAGAAAGTAGTGTCAGCACATCGTACGCCAAAGTTAATGTTTGATTTTGCAAGTGAAGCACGTACAAACGGTTATGACGTTATTATTGCTGGCGCTGGTGGTGCAGCACATTTACCTGGGATGGTTGCTTCAATGACAACGTTACCTGTTATCGGTGTACCTATTGAATCTAAAAGTTTAAAAGGACTAGATTCACTATTGTCTATTGTTCAAATGCCTGGTGGAATTCCTGTTGCTACAACGGCAATCGGTAAATCTGGGGCTAAAAATGCTGGTATTTTAGCAGCGAGAATTTTAAGTATTGGAAATGATTCAGTTCGTAAACATCTTGAACAATATGAACAATCTTTAGTAGATAAGGTAGGCGAAATGCAAGATGAACTTCAATAGATTAAAGTTCGGAGCAACAATTGGTATTATTGGTGGAGGACAATTAGGTAAGATGATGGCACAATCTGCCCAAAAAATGGGCTTTAATGTAGCGTGTTTAGATCCTAATCCAGATAGTCCATGTAAATCAGTAGCAGATGTTTTTATCACGGCAGAGTATGATGATGAAGAAGCCTTAAACAAATTGGGTCAACAATCAGATGTGATTACTTATGAATTTGAAAATATATCTGCTCAACAACTTAAGCAACTAACTCAACAATTTAACATTCCTCAAAGTTATCAAGCAATTGAATTATTACAAGATCGTTTAACTGAAAAACAAACATTAGAATCTGCAGGTACGAAAATTGTTCCTTATGTATCTTTAAAAGATGAAAAAGATTTGAATCAAGCAATTGAAACATTAAGTTATCCATTTATCGTAAAAACACGTTTTGGTGGATATGATGGTAAAGGACAAATTTTAGTGAAAAATGATTCCAATGTTGAAGAAGCTAAAGTACTTGTTTCAAAACATGAATGTGTGGCAGAAAAATTTTTAGATCTCGATCGAGAAGTATCTTTAACTGTAACGATTGGTAATCAAAAACAAATTGCTTATTTCCCACTACAAGAAAACGAGCATCGTAATCAAATACTATTTAAAACTATTATTCCAGCTAGATGCGATAAAGAGCAAGAAGCGAGAAAAGAAGTAGATAAAATAATCGAAAAAGTTCACTTTGTTGGTACTTTTACCGTGGAATTCTTTATTGATAAATCAAATCACTTATATGTAAATGAAATTGCACCGAGACCACATAACTCTGGACATTATACGATTGAAGCATGTGATTATTCTCAATTTGATACACATATCTTAGCAGTAACTGGTCAAGATTTACCTCAAGAGATTGAAATTTTAAAACCAGCTGTGATGATGAATTTACTAGGACGCGATTTAGACTTATTAGAAGATAAATTTGGAGATCATCCTGAATGGCATGTCCACATCTATGGAAAAACAGAACGAAAATCGGATAGAAAAATGGGGCATATGACCATTCTTACAAATAATGTTAATGAAACTGAAAATGAAATGTTGAAACAATTTAAAGGGAGAGAATAATCAATGTCATTACTTTATGAAGGTAAAGCAAAAAGAGTATTTTCAACTGAAACAGTACATCAGTTGAGAGTTGAATACAAAGATGAAGTCACAGCAGGTAACGGCGCCAAAAAGGATAAGATGCAAGGGAAAGGACGTTTAAATAATCGAATTACTTCAATTATTTTCGAATATTTAAATAAACATGGCCTTGAAAGCCATTTTATTAAACAGCTTTCTGAAACTGAGCAATTAGTTAAAGAAGTAAAGATTATACCACTAGAAGTAGTTGTAAGAAATATTGCAACAGGTTCTATTACGAAACGTTTAGGTTTTGAAAAAGGCCATGTATTTGATGAACCACTTGTAGAATTCTTTTATAAAAATGACGATTTAAATGATCCATTGATTACTGATGATCATGTCAAATTACTTCATATTGCTAATGATGAGGAAATTAAGGCATTAAAAGATATGGCTAAAAATATTAATAAAGTATTAATTCAATTAATGAATGAAATGGATTTAAGATTAGTAGATTTTAAAGTTGAATTTGGAAAAACAGAAAATGGTGATATTTTATTAGCGGATGAAATTTCACCAGATACTTGTCGTATTTGGGATAAATATTCAGATACGAATTTCGATAAAGATGTATATAGAAATGATACTGGTTCTTTAATAGATACGTATCAAACATTTTTGGATAAATTGGAGGAACTAAAATAATGAAAACAATTGAACTTCACATTACATTACAACCACAGGTATTGGATACACAAGGTCAAGCATTAAATCGTGCTGTGCATGACTTAGGTTATAAACAAGTTAATGACATTAGAGTAGGTAAAGTATTATATATGACTGTTGATGAAGCTACAGATGAAGCAGTAAATAATATTATTACGACATTAAGCGAAAAGTTATTTGCTAATACGGTTATTGAAGAATATAGTTATAAAATTGTTGATGAAAAGGAGAATGCATAATATGAAATTTGCAGTTCTCGTTTTTCCAGGATCTAACTGTGATAGAGATATGTATAATACGGCTATTAAAACAGGTGCAGAAGCTGAATATGTAGATTATCGTGAAACATCTTTAAAAGGTTTTGACGGGGTATTAATTCCAGGTGGTTTTTCATTTGGTGACTATTTACGTTCAGGGGCTATGGCAAGTGTCGCTCCAATTATTAGCGAAGTGAAACGTTTTGCCAGTGAAGGTAAGCCCGTTTTAGGTGTATGTAATGGATTCCAGATTTTAACTGAGATAGGACTATTACCCGGCGCCTTATTACATAATGATTCACATCTATTTATTAGCAGAAATGAAAAACTGAAAATTGTTAATAATCAAACTCCTTTTACTAATTTATATGGAGAAAATGAAATTGTTGTTTATCCTGTAGCACATGGAGAAGGACATTATTATTGTACAGATGATATGTACAATGAATTAGTTGAAAATAATCAAATTATTTTAACATATGAAGATAACCCGAATGGGTCTCATGAACATATTGCAGGTATTGTAAATAAAGCAGGCAATGTATGTGGAATGATGCCTCATCCTGAAAGAGCACTTGAAACACTTCTTGGTACAGACAGTGGTGTTAAATTATTCGAAGCAATGGTAAATAGTTGGAGGGAACAAAATGTCTAAGTTTATCGAACCTAGTATTGAAGAAATTAAACTTGAAAAACTATATCAAGACATGGGTTTAAGTGATGAAGAATATAATAAGGTACGTGAGATTTTAGGAAGAGAGCCTAACTTTACAGAAGTAGGTATTTTCTCAGTCATGTGGAGTGAACATTGCTCTTATAAACATTCTAAACCTTTCTTAAAGCAATTCCCGACAACTGGCGAGCATGTCCTTATGGGACCAGGTGAAGGTGCTGGAGTTGTAGATATTGGTGATAATCAAGCGGTAGTTTTCAAAGTAGAATCTCACAATCATCCTTCAGCAATCGAACCTTATCAAGGTGCAGCTACTGGTGTAGGAGGTATCATCAGAGATATCGTATCGATTGGAGCAAGACCCATTAACCTACTAAATAGTTTGCGATTCGGTGAATTATCAGTAAAACAAAATCAACGTTTATTAAAAGGCGTTGTCCGTGGTATTGGTGGTTACGGTAATTGTATTGGTATACCAACTACAGCAGGAGAAATCGAATTCGATGAACGTTACGATGGAAATCCGCTTGTCAATGCAATGTGTGTAGGTGTTATCGATCACGATATGGTACAAAAAGGTACTGCTAAAGGTGAAGGAAATTCAGTCATTTATGTAGGCCTTAAAACTGGACGTGATGGTATTCATGGTGCCACATTTGCATCTGAAGAATTAACTGAAGAAAGTGAAAGTAAACGACCTTCAGTACAAATTGGTGACCCATTTGTAGGTAAAAAATTAATGGAAGCCACACTTGAAGCAATCACATTTGATGAACTTGTAGGTATCCAAGATATGGGAGCAGCAGGTCTTACCTCTTCTTCATCAGAAATGGCTGCTAAAGGCGGTAGTGGATTAGTACTGTATCTAGATCAAGTCCCAACACGTGAACCAGGAATCTCACCATATGAAATGATGTTATCTGAAACACAAGAAAGAATGTTACTTGTTGTTGAAAAAGGAACAGAACAAAAGTTCTTGGACTTATTTGATAAACATGAACTTGATAGTGCAGTAATTGGTGAAGTAACGGATACTGACCGCTTCGTTCTTAAATACGAAGATGAAGTGTATGCAGATATTCCTGTTGATGCACTAGCTGATGAAGCACCTGTCTATATTTTAGAAGGTGAAGAAAAAGAATATAATACCTCAAAAAATGATTATAGTGAGATCAATGTACAAGATGTATTTAAGAAATTATTAAAGCATCCAACAATTGCTTCGAAACATTATTTATATGAACAATACGATCAACAAGTAGGTGCTAATACCATTATTAAACCTGGACTACAATCATCTGTAGTAAGAGTTGAAGGAACAAATAAAGCCATTGCTTCAACCATTGATGGTGAAGCTCGATATGTATTTAATCAACCTTACGAAGGTGGGAAAATGGTTGTGGCAGAAGCTTATAGAAATTTAATTGCTGTAGGCGCAACACCATTAGCTATGACAGACTGTTTAAATTATGGTTCTCCAGAAAAGAAAGAAATTTACCAACAATTGATTGATTCTACAAAAGGAATGGCAGAAGCTTGTGAAGTATTAAAAACACCGGTAGTATCAGGAAACGTTTCTTTATATAACGAAACTAGAGGAACTTCTATTTTCCCTACACCAGTAGTAGGAATGGTAGGACTCATTGAAGATATTCAATATTTAAATGATTTCCATCCAGAAACAGGGCATACATTATATCTTGTAGGAGAAACAAGAAATGATTTTGGTGGAAGTCAAATTGAAAAACTTTTATATAGTAAAGTCAATCATGAGTATGAAGAAATTGATTTAGGTGATGAAGTGGCAAAAGGCGAAGCAATAAAAACATCTATTAGAAATGGAATTGCTTCTCATGTACAAACTGTAGGTAAAGGCGGTTTACTTATTACGCTTGCTAAAATAAGTGCTTATTATAATTTAGGATTAGAAGCAAAAGTAGAACTCTCTGATGCACAATTATTTAGTGAAACACAAGGACGTTATGTCGTTGCAGTCAAAGAAGGACAAACACTAGATGTAGATGGAGCTATTAAAATTGGTGAATTAACAGATGTTGATGAATTTAAAGTATCTAATACTACATCTACAATTACAGAAAAAGTCTCAGATATTAAAGCAATTTGGGAAGGAGCTATTTCAGAATGTTTAACTACAGTGGATTAAACGAAGAATGCGGTGTCTTTGGCATTTGGAATCATTCAGAAGCAGCTCAGTTAACTTATATGGGATTGCATAGTTTACAACATAGAGGGCAAGAAGGTGCAGGGATTGTAGTTTCTGATGAAGATACTCTAAAGGGTGAACGTGGTTTAGGTTTACTTACTGAAGCCATTAAAGAACCACAACTTAATAAACTAAAAGATGGCAATCATGCTATTGGACATGTTCGTTATGCGACATCAGGAAATAAAGGTATCGAAAATATCCAACCATTTTTATATCATTTCTACGATATGAGTGTCGCAATTTGTCATAATGGTAATTTAATTAATGCACAAACTTTAAGACAGTACCTTGAAAAACATGGTGCCATTTTCCACTCATCTTCTGATACTGAAGTGATTATGCATTTAATTCGTCGTAGTAAAGCTCCTACATTTGAAGAGGCGCTAAAAGAAAGTTTACGACAAATTAAAGGCGGATTTACTTTCGCAATATTGACTAAAGACGCTTTGTATGGTGCTGTTGATCCAAATGCGATTCGTCCTCTAGTAGTTGGTAAGATGCAAGATGGAACATACATTTTAGCTAGTGAAACATGTGCCATAGATGTGCTAGGAGCAGAATATGTTCAAGATATTCATGCTGGAGAGTATGTTGTCATTAATCACAATGGCATTGAAGTAAAATCATATACAAGTCACACTAACACAGCTATTTCAGCAATGGAATATATTTACTTTGCGCGTCCAGATTCAACAATTGCTGGAAAAAATGTGCATGCAGTTCGTAAAGTTTCTGGTAAAAAATTAGCTCAAGAAAGTCCGGCTCAAGCAGATATGGTTATCGGTGTTCCAAACTCATCATTATCTGCAGCTAGTGGCTATGCTGAAGAGATTCAATTACCTTATGAAATGGGGCTTGTGAAAAACCAATATGTCGCACGAACTTTTATTCAACCTACACAAGAATTACGTGAACAAGGAGTACGCGTTAAGCTATCGGCAGTGAAAGATATTGTAGAAGGTAAAGACATTATTTTAGTTGATGATTCTATTGTAAGAGGAACAACAAGTAAACGTATTGTCAAAATGCTTAAAGATGCTGGAGCAAATAAAATACATGTACGTATAGCTTCTCCAGAATTTATGTTCCCTAGTTTTTATGGAATTGATGTGTCTACTACTGCTGAATTGATTTCTGCTAGTAAATCTCCAGAAGAAATTTGTGAGTATATTGGTGCAGATTCTCTTGCATATTTAAGTGTTGAAGGTCTTATAGAATCAATTGGATTAGATTTTGATGCACCATATAGTGGATTATGTGTAGAAAGTTTTACAGGAGATTATCCAGCAGGTCTATTTGACTATGAAGAAAACTATTTAAATAATTTAAGTACACGTCAAAAAGAATATATTGATAATCATAAACATTATTTTGATAGAGAGGGAAATATACATGTCTAAAGCTTATGAACAATCAGGTGTTGATATTCATGCAGGTTATGAAGCGGTAGAAAGAATGTCTAGTCATGTTCAACGTACAATGCGTAAAGAAGTACTTGGTGGATTAGGTGGATTTGGTGCGACTTTTGATTTATCCCAGCTTAATATGAAAGCGCCAGTATTAGTCTCTGGTACAGATGGTGTAGGAACAAAATTAAAGCTTGCCATTGATAATAATAAGCATGACACGATTGGTATTGATGCAGTTGCCATGTGTGTAAATGATATTCTTACAACGGGCGCAGAACCGCTATATTTTTTAGATTATATAGCAACAAATAAAGTTGTTCCGGAAGTGATAGAGCAAATTGTAAAAGGTGTGAGTGATGGTTGTGAAGCTACTCATACTGCTCTTATTGGTGGAGAAACAGCCGAGATGGGTGAAATGTATCACGAAGGAGAATATGACTTAGCAGGTTTTGCTGTAGGGGCAGTCGAAAAAGATGAATATATTGATGGATCTGAAGTAGAAGAGGGACAAATTATCATTGGTTTAGCTTCTAATGGAATTCATTCTAATGGGTATAGTTTAGTAAGAAAGTTAATTCAAGAATCCGGAATTAATTTGAATGATTCATTTGATGGAAGTACTTATCTTGATACATTTTTAGCTCCGACTCAATTGTATGTGAAACCTATTTTAACTTTAAAAGAAAAAGTTAAAATCAAAGGCATGAATCATATTACTGGTGGCGGATTTTATGAAAATATACCTAGAGGCTTACCTAACGGGTTAGCAGCTAAAATTGATACACAATCCTTCCCAACACCAAAAGTATTTGAATGGTTACAACAACAAGCTGACATTGAAACGAGTGAAATGTATAACGTTTTTAATATGGGCATAGGCTATACTGTCATTGTAAATAAAGAAGATGTATCTAAAGCACTTGATATCTTAAAAGAACAAGATATTGCTGCATATCAAATAGGGGAAATTGTTAAAAGTAATGATGCACCGATTTATCTTGAGGGGGTATAGATATGACTAAGGTGGCTATATTTGCCTCTGGATCAGGAAGTAACTTCGAAAATATTGTATCTAAAGTTGATAAGGGGCACCTTAATAATATAGAAATTACTTCTTTGTATACAGATCATCACGATGCTTATTGCATTGAGCGTGCAAAACAGTTGAAAGTGATGGTTCATATTAATGAACCTAAAGACTTTGAAAACAAAGCAGAATATGAACAAAAATTAATTCAACTTCTTCATAGTGAAGAGGTGGAGTGGATTATCTTAGCAGGTTATATGAGATTAGTGGGACCAGACTTATTAAATGCTTATGAAGGTAAAATATTGAATATTCATCCTTCATTATTACCAAAGTACAAGGGGAAAGATGCAATTGGTCAAGCATTTAATAGTGGGGATAAGGAAACAGGTTCAACAGTTCACTATGTAGATAGTGGAATGGATACGGGAGAAATAATTGAACAACGAAAATGTGATATAAAACCGGACGATACAAAAGAAGCGTTAGAAGAACGTGTGAAACAATTAGAATATGAACTTTATCCAAGTGTAATAGCTAAAGTTATTAAATAAGGAGCATAGTTAATCATGAAAAAAGCAATTATTAGTGTTTCAAATAAAAGTGGAGTCGTGGAATTTGCTAAATCATTAACGCAATTAGATTATGAATTATATTCAACGGGCGGTACAAAACGTGCTTTAGAAGAAGCTAATGTAACTGTTAAATCTGTATCAGAGTTGACGCAATTCCCTGAAATTATGGATGGTCGTGTAAAAACGTTACATCCAGCAGTACACGGTGGTATTTTAGCAGATCGTAATAAACCTGAACATTTAGAACAATTATCAGAACAACACATTGATTTAATTGATATGGTTGTGGTCAACTTATATCTTTTCCAACAAACTGTAGCTAATCCAGATGTAACTGAAGATGATGCAATTGAAAATATCGATATTGGTGGTCCAACTATGTTACGTGCTGCAGCCAAAAATTTTAAACATGTAACAACCATTGTCCATCCATCTGATTATAATGAAGTCATTCAACGAATTAAAGAACATCGACTTGATGAATCATACCGTAAGTCATTAATGATTAAAGTATTTGAACATACAAATGAATATGATCATGCAATTGTAAGTTTCTTCAAAGGAGATAGTGAAGAATTACGATATGGTGAGAATCCTCAACAATCAGCACGTTTTGTTCGTACTTCTAATAGTAAACATACTATTGCTGGTGCGAAACAATTACATGGTAAGGCATTGAGTTTTAATAATATTAAAGATGCAGATTCAGCATTAGCATTAGTGAAAAAATTTAAAGAACCAGCTGCCGTTGCAGTTAAACACATGAATCCATGTGGTGTAGGTATTGGCACTGATATTGAAACTGCATTTAAACATGCGTATGATGCAGATAATCAGTCTATCTTTGGTGGGATCATTGCACTCAATAGAACAGTTACCAAAGATTTAGCGGAAACGTTACATTCTATTTTCTTAGAAGTTGTCATTGCACCAAAATTTGATAAAGAAGCTTTAGATATTTTAACTCAAAAGAAAAATATTCGCTTATTAGAAATTGATATGACAATTGATAATCGTGAAGAAGAATTTGTTTCAGTCTCAGGTGGATATTTGGTTCAAGATAAAGATAATTACGAAGTGTCTAAAGAAGAAATGAAGGTTGTTACAGACGTTGAACCTACCGATGCTCAGTGGGAGGCAATGCTTCTAGGATGGAAAGTTATTCCATCAGTGAAAAGTAATGCGATCATTTTAAGTAATAATAAACAGACAGTTGGAATTGGTGCAGGACAAATGAATAGAGTAGGTGCAGCTAAGATTGCATTAGAGCGCGCAATTGAAATAAATGACAATGTAGTAATGATTTCTGATGGCTTCTTCCCAATGGATGATACTGTTGAACTTGCTGCAAAACATGGTATTAAAGCTATTATTCAACCAGGCGGTTCAATTAAAGACCAAGATTCGATTGATATGGCTAACAAACATGGTATTGCTATGGTTACTACTGGTATGCGTCATTTTAAACACTAATTTAAAATAATTGAGAGAATAGAGGGAGAAAAGAAATGAATGTTTTAGTTATAGGTGCAGGCGGTCGTGAACATGCATTAGTATCAAAATTACATCAGTCGCCACTTATTGAAAAACTTTATGCTATTCCTGGAAATGATGCAATGACTCATTTAGCTGAAATACACACTGAAATTGCTGAAACTGATCATGAGGCTATTTTACAATTTGTCCACCAACATCACATAGAATGGGTGATTATTGGTCCAGAACAACCATTGATAGATGGTTTATCTAATAAATTGAGAGACAATCATGTTAAAGTTTTTGGTCCTAACAAAGAAGCAGCCCAAATTGAAGGTTCTAAATCTTTTGCTAAAAGGTTAATGGAAAAATATGATATTCCAACTGCTGATTATAAAGAAATAGACAATAAAACTGAGGCACTTAATTATGTAAATGAATGCGAATTACCTATTGTAGTCAAAAAGGATGGGCTAGCTGCTGGTAAAGGCGTAATTATTGCTAATACACGAGATGAAGCAATTGAAGCGGTAGAAGTGCTATATCCACAAGAAGATGGAAAAGTTGTCTTTGAACAATTTCTTGAAGGAGAAGAATTTTCATTAATGACATTCATTAATGGGGATTATGCAGTTCCTTTTGACTGTATTGCTCAAGATCATAAACGTGCCTATGATAATGATGAAGGTCCTAATACTGGTGGGATGGGCGCTTATTGTCCTGTTCCCCATATTTCAAATGACGTTTTAGAGCGTACAAACAAAGATATTGCTCAACCAATTGCTAGAGCGTTAAAAGAAGAGGGTTATGACTATTTTGGTTTACTTTATATAGGTGCAATTTTAACTAAAGAAGGTCCTAAAGTTATTGAATTTAATGCACGATTTGGTGATCCAGAAGCGCAAGTATTGTTAAGTCGTCTAGAAAGTGACTTGATGGCACAAATCGTAGCTCTAGACCGTAAAGAACCTATTCATTTTCAATGGATTGACGATTATGTGGTAGGGGTAATGCTTGCTTCGAAAGGCTATCCTGGGTCATATGAGAAAGGTGCAGAGGTTTCAGGCTTTGAAGTAAATAACCATTATTTCGTTAGTGGTTTGAAAAAAGAAAATGATACATTTCTTACATCTGGCGGACGAGTTGTATTAGCCATTGGAAAAGGAAAAACTATTCAACAAGCACAAAAAGATGCTTATGGAAATGTAGAAAAAATTAAGAGTGATCAACTATTTTATCGTAAAGATATTGGAAATAAAGCGCTCAAATAAACTAAAAATAATAGCCCATAGATGACATTCATCTATGGGTATTTTATAATGCTAGGGCTTAATATACTAGCAAGATGAATTTACTGTGTTTTTGAAACTGCTTTTATCTTTGAACTCAATCTTTACTTTAGTTTGTCTTATGTTATATATTACTCTAACATTTCTGAAACACGAGCATCTTTAATACCAGTGATTGGAAAATATTGAGATAAATAAAAAGCAATAATAAGTAAAGCAATTGTCATACCAATAAAAAGAATATCTTTGTATGAGAAAGGTGCTTTATAATAATAGGTACGTGGGCCATCTTTAAATCCTTTTGATTCCATAGCTACTGATAATTGATGTGCACGACGTATGTTTTGGCTTAAGACTGGAATAAGTAAGTGTTTTATACGTTTAAATCCACGATAATTGGAAGCATCAATCATTTGGTAACGCATTTTTAAAGAACGTCTTAATTGGATAAATGATGTGAAAATAAGTGGTACCATACGAATAGCAGCCATAAATGCATAAGCGATTTTAGGTTTTACTTTTAAATGTTGCATTAAACTATAGAAAATCATTACAATTTGTGATGTTAATGCAATCAACACACCAAACATTGAAACTGTAATTGTTCTTAAAGATAAGTGAAGACCTCTTACAATGCTCTCAGTACTAATATGAATAATTCCCCATTCAAATAACATATGTGTACCATCACCATATAAAATCATGAATAATGATGATAGCAAGGCAAAGAGAATGGTTGCTGATAAAAATGCAGCAATGACTTTAAAAGCTGTACCATTAAAAGATAATAAAAATATAAACATCAATAAAGTAATATAAATCATATAATCAAAATTATGCACAAAAATGATAAAAATAAATAACAAAACTCCAAGAATTAATTTCGTAATAATGTTTACATCATCTACAAGTGTATGACGCTTTTTCCAACGTTCAAACATTTGATTCACCTGCCATTTCTAAAAGCTTATGATTTTCTACGACAAGTCGACGTGTTGGATAACGATGAATAATTTCAGGGTCATGCGTCACCATTACGATTGATTGGCCTTGTTCAACACGTTCTTCAAATAGCTTAATCAATTGAAATGTATTATGACTATCAAGTCCAAATGTTGGCTCATCTAATAAAATAATTTCAGCTTTTGAACTTAAAGCAGTTGCTACGCTCAATCGGCGTTTCTGACCTGTAGATATTTCAAAAGGATGATGATGTTTAACTTTTTCTAAATGTAAAAGTTTCAAAAGATGTTCAGTTTCTTCTTTCGATTTTGCTTTATCAAGATGATTATAATGAATATTAATTTCGTCATAAACTGAATTAGTAATAAACTGAAGTTCAGGATTTTGGTATACAAGATACATATTTTGAGCAGCATCTTTAATTTTCTTCAGTAATCGGTTCTCATAAAACATTGTACCGTTGTATTTCACTAATTGCATCATAGATTCAAGTAAAGTAGTTTTGCCAGCTCCATTTTTTCCAGTAATTGTAATCCATTCTCCAGGATGAATATTTAGTTCTGAAACTTCAAATAGTGTATTTTTACTGCGAATTATTTGTCCGTTTTGAAATTTAAAAAGTGTTTTAGAAGTCTGTGGTGTTAAATCTGTTCGTATAGGTGCATAATCCCATGCATGAGGGTGCCATACGCCAAATTCAGTAAGTAACGATTCACAATGTTTGAGTATGTATTCAGGTGTATTATCAGCTATAATTTCTCCATCATAGTTCATTAATATGACTCGATCTACATGATGCCAAATATGTTCCACTTTATGTTCTACAATTAATACCGTTTGATCAGTCCATAATTGAATGAGTCGTTGCCATAAGTCAGCAGTTGCTTGTACATCTAACATAGCTGTAGGTTCATCTAAAAAGAGTGTATCAGCTTTCTGTAAAATGGTTTCGACGATAGCAAGTTTTTGTTTCATGCCACCACTTAAATTATTTACGAAAGTTGAATTATCTACATCTAAATCTACTGACGCAAGTGCTTTTTTAATTTGTTCATCCATGTCTTCTCTTGGCACTTGTTGATTTTCTAAGACGAAAGCTAATTCTTCGTAAACTTTTGGCATACAAAATTGTGTATCTGGGTCTTGAAAAATAACCCCTGAATTAGGGTCAATGTCTAGTTCATCATATTTCATCGGTAATTCTATAAGATTAGGAACAATACCACTCAGTACATTAAGTAATGTGCTTTTACCAGATCCTGAAGGACCTAGTAAAAGCACTTTTTCTTTATCTTTAATTTCTATATTTAGATTATCGAAAATTTTTCGATCACCATTTGGATATTTTAGACGTAAATTTTTGACTTTTAACACAATCATTTCCCCTTATAAGTTGTCGTAATCTTTTTGAGAGGCAGGACGGAATAATTTAGTTACTCCAGTTTGATCTAAGGCTTTTACAATTAAATAAGAGAGTATACCAGACAGTACAATACCACTAATAGCACGGAAAATGATGAAAAGTAGTAAGTTCCAACCCGCAACTTCGTTTAGATAGCCATAAAAATAATCTACAGGGAAAGATACTAATGCTGTTACTAAACCAGCTAACATTGCTACCATTAAAGAACGTGATTTGTATTTAAAGATAGCAAACACAACTTCACATGCTAGACCTTGTAAAATTGCATATACTATAGTAGGAATATCAAATTTCCCCATAACAATAGTTTCACCTGCACCAGCAGCAAATTCAGCAATTAATGCAATACCTGGTTTAGGAATAATTAAGTAAGCTACAATAGCAGCCATAAACCAAATACCGTATGTAAGTTGTTCTAGATGTATACCAGCTACTTGAGCTAAATTATATGGCAACCACCATAAGTTATAAATGATTGCAAAAATAACAGCAATCAGCACAGTAACTAGAATTTCTGAAAGCTTTAAACCTTTAGACATAAAATAGTTCCTCCTAAAAAAACGCACAACCCTTCGTAGAAAAGTTGTGCGTAAATTTAAATAAAAATGCTATTGATTATTAAAAACATGATTTATTTAAGTTAACACTTTCCTACGCTAGTATTTAACTAGATCAGGTTCAAAGGGTTTGAGGTTAAGCCTCATCTCAGTGCTATACACCCCTAGTGCATTTATATTTTATTTATTTTAAATGTATGACTTTTAATAGTAGATGTCAAGATGCTTTTAATCTATATTTAATTAAAAATAAATTATAATTAAACAGTTTACATATTTAATAAGTGAAATGTAATTAGTTCTAAAAATAATTGAATAAAAGTAGGACAGATTTATTTCCAACTCAGCCATCGATAGCCAATATATTAAAAATACCTGAGACAACTTGTATGTCTCAGGCTTATTCATTAATTACTATTAATGATGACATAAATAAGAAAATTAGTCTAATGTATTTTGAACGTCTTGTTTAGTTTGTTCAATATCATCAGTTTTTTCTTCTTTTTGTTCTTTTAATTTTTCTTCATATTCTTTTGCTTTTTTTGCATCTTCATGTGTCATAGGACAACTCTCCTTTTTCATAAATTACTTTACAAAACTAATATACCCAATTAATAAAAGAATAAACTTCATCTCAGTCTAGAGAAGTATTTTATTTTTTATTAAAGACAAGAATAGAAAGTTCATATATAATTAATTTTGAGGTGAACTGTATGTCTTTTGTTAAGAAACACGCCGAGATTATCTATAGTTACTTGATCGGTATCGTTTCACTCTTCACAGGTCTCATTATCTTGATCAATTTGCCTTTAATTCATAAACTAAAAAATAAAGATAAAATTGACTTAAAAATACATAATATATGGGACTTTCTTAATGCATTTTTTAGTGAAATAATTAGAGTGATGAGTAGATTCATAGGCAACTTTCCAGTTGTAAGTGCAGTCATAATTATTCTATTTGGTATTCTAGTCATATTGATTGGATATACGTTATTTAGAACAACCAAATATGATTACGACATCTCAATTTTCTTTTTAGTCATTGGTATTTTATACTTCCTCATTACAATTACATTGATGACTCAAGTATATGGTTTTTGGGCAATTATATTCATTATTCCATTTGTGATTCATACAGGATATATCGTTTATAAAGATGAATTGTATCAAGAAAATAGAAAAGTTCATTATTTATGGATTATTATTTCATATGGAATAAGTTACTTGATTACTCAACTGTCATTGTATGGCAAAATCGATGCAAATGAGATTGAGCCTATTGATATTTTAAGTGTAAATACATTCTTCATCATTATGTGGTTATTAGCTCAAGCGGCAATTTGGAATTTCTTATTCTTACGCCGTGCGTTACCTTTAACAAAAGAAGAATTAGGGGAAGAAGAGCCTGAATTATCAAGAACTCAAAAAGGAAACGTTTCGACTCAATCAAAAGTTCATTTTAAACAACTTCAAGATAAAACATCAGAATATGCACATAAGACAAGAAGAAGTGTAGATTTAGATAAAATTAGATCTAAACGCGATAAATTTAAAAGTAAATTTAAAAATATTGTAGATATAGAAGAAGATGATATTCCTAAGTGGATGAGACGTCCTAAATGGATTAAACCAGCATATGTGGAAATTTTCTGTGGGTTTATCTTATTCTTATTTACATTTATAGAATTTAATAACAGAAATGCTCTATTTGTATCTGGAGAATGGAAATTATCACAAACTCAATACGTGATTGAATGGATTACATTGTTAATATTACTCTTTATTATTATCATTTACATTGCTACGACATTTACTCATTTTTTAAGAGGCAAATTTTACTATTTACAGTTGTTTATGATTAGTATTCTATTTTTCAAATTGCTTACTGAATTTATTAATATAATGATTCATGGTCTATTACTTTCAATATTTATAACACCTACATTAATTATTATGTTAATACCTGTAATTATAGCATTTTCATTGCAATTAAAAGAAAAACCATAATCTGAGTAAGGGAGTGGAATAGAATTCATTTTTGAATTCAGTGTTCCACTTCTTTTTTTAATTTAATATTTAGGTGAAGAATTTTAAATTTGTTAAAATAGTAGAGTAAATCACAACAGATTCGTTAAAAAAATTAAAATAGGAGAAATTAAAATGAAAATAGCAACTTTAAATAAAGGCAAAGAAACTAAATATTTAAATCAATATCCTTTAGTTGAAGAAGAAGATATTTTTCAACATGATCATTTAAAAGAAGGTGACTTGTTTAATATAGTTACTGAAAATAACCAATACATAGCAACAGCTTATGTAGGACGTCAACATAAAGGCATAGGATGGGTAATTACATATAGCCAAGAAGAAGATATCAATATTACTTTCTTTGAAAATTTATTTAAAAAAGCGCTAGAAGAAAGAGAGTATTACTATAATATAGAAGGAACTAATGCTTTTAGACTATTTAATGCTGAGGGAGACGGCGTTGGAGGCTTAACTATTGATAATTATAATGGACATTTACTTATTCAATGGTATTCAAAAGGAATTTACAAGTTTCGTTATATAATTATTGAAGCAATAAAAAAAGTATTTAAATTTGAATCTGTTTTTGAAAAAATGCGCTTTAAAGATACGGAGTATACAGGGGGACATGTACTTGGAAAAACTCCAGAATTTCCAATAGTTATTGAAGAAAATTTTACATTTTACAATGTTGATTTAAACGATGGATTGATGACAGGAATATTTTTAGATCAAAAAGAAGTTCGTAAAAAATTACGTGATTATTTTGCCGAAAATAGAAGTATTTTAAATTTATTTAGTTATACGGGCGCGTTTTCAGTAGTAGCATCTAAAAATGCTAAAGTTACAACAAGTGTAGATTTAGCTAATCGTTCTCGTACATTAACCGAAGAAAATTTTGGGTTAAATGGTGTAGACCCTAAAAGTCAATATATCTATGTTATGGATACATTTGATTTTTATAATTATGCAGCACGTCATGGAAAACAATATGACACAATAGTTATTGATCCGCCTAGTTTTGCACGTAATAAAAAGAAAACTTTTTCAGTACAAAAAAATTATGATGATTTAATTAATGGTGCTTTAGATGTTTTAGCACCAGATGGTACATTGCTGCTATGTACAAATTCAAGTGCTTTTTCTTTAAAAGCATTTAAAAATGTAATTAAGAAAACATTGGAACAAGCTAACGTAGAATATGAAATAGAAGAAGTCATGGGATTACCAAAAGACTTTAAAACACATCCACATTATAAACCTTCTAAATATTTAAAAGCTGTATTCATAAATATTAAGCATTAAAGTACTGAAATAGGGTATTAAATGTATATTGAAAATATTATGAAAAACGAAAGGTGAGTCAGTAAGTGAGTATTATTAATAAAATTACAAATGGAGTTACTGATAAAGTTGGTAAAAAGGTCTTAGATATAGAAGAAATTAACGAAAAAGATATCTTACCTAAAAATGAAGAAGAAATTGCACAACGTAGAGAAAAAGCTAAAGCTGTTGTTAAGAAAAAATCTTTATTATCTTCAGGGATGAGTGTTGTGCCAATTCCAGGATTAGACTTTGGTGTAGATATCAAATTGATGAAAGATATTATTGAAGATATTAATAAAATTTATGGTCTTGATCAAAAACAAGTCAATTCTCTTGGTGAAGATGTTAAAGAACGTATTTTATCAGCAGCAGCAATTCAAGGTAGTTCAATGATTGGTGAAAAAGTAACTAGTGGTGCTTTGAAATTAATTATTAGAGATGTTGCTAAGCGTACAGCAGCAAAACAAACAAAATGGTTCCCAATAGTGGGACAAGCTGTTTCAGCTTCAATTAGTTACTACTTTATGAATAAATTAGGTCAAGATCATATAGAAAAATGTGAAAAAGTTTTACGTGATATTATTTAATTTTTTAAAAATGTAGTATAATAAAAGGGAAGAAATTTATATATAACATTAGAAAATTGACTAACATAACGCTATACCTATTATAAGTAATCAAACTTTGTTTGATTACTTATATAATGATTGCTACTTTATTAATATAAGTGTATTTTTCTATAATAATTCAATTATATAAGAATTGAATTCAGTTATATATTTTGGTAGTGTTAGGGTATAAATTTTTATGTTAGATAATAAGAAAATTAATTTTCTAACTTACGGAGGAGAAATAGATTATGGAACAAAAATCATATGTAATTGTTGACGAAACTGGAATTCATGCACGCCCAGCTACAATGTTAGTGCAAACTGCATCTAAATTTGATTCAGATATTCAATTAGAATATAACGGTAAAAAAGTAAATTTAAAATCAATTATGGGCGTTATGAGTTTAGGTGTAGGTAAAGATGCTGAAATCACTATCTATGCTGATGGAAGCGATGAACAAGATGCAATTCAAGCTATCAGTGAAGTTTTATCAAAAGAAGGTTTAACAGAGTAATTATGTCTAAATTAATTAAAGGTATTGCAGCTTCTGATGGAGTTGCAATTGCCAAAGCATATTTACTAGTAGAACCTGATTTATCATTTACAAATGAGAAAATTACTGATACTGATGCTGAAATTAAAAAGTTCAGAAATGCTTTAGAAGCTTCCAAAATTGAATTAACAAAAATTAGAAATAATGCTGAAAAATCATTAGGTGCAGATAAAGCTGCTATTTTTGATGCACATTTACTTGTACTTGATGACCCAGAATTAATTCAGCCAATTGAAGATAAAATTGCGAATGAGAAAGTCAATGCTCCAGAAGCATTAAATGAAGTTACGACTCAATTCATTACTATTTTTGAATCTATGGATAATGAATATATGAGAGAACGTGCAGCAGATATTCGTGACGTTTCTAAGCGTGTACTTGCTCATCTTTTAGGCGTGGAGTTACCAAATCCTAGTATGATTGATGAAAGTGTAGTTATTATAGGAAACGATTTAACACCATCTGATACTGCACAATTAAACAAAGAGTTTGTTCAAGGTTTTGTTACAAATATTGGTGGACGTACAAGTCATTCTGCAATTATGAGCCGTTCATTAGAAATTGCAGCCGTGGTTGGTACTAAATCGATTACTCATGAAGTAAAACAAGGAGATATGGTTATTGTTGACGGTATTACTGGTGACGTTATCATAGATCCAACTGAAGACGAACTCATTGCTTATCAAAATAAACGTGAGCGTTTCTTTGAAGATAAAAAAGAATTACAAAAACTTCGTGATGCCGAAACTGTAACTGTTGACGGTGAACATGCAGAATTAGCTGCTAATATTGGTACACCTGATGATTTATATGGTGTTATGGAAAATGGCGCTGAAGGAATTGGTCTTTATAGAACAGAATTTTTATATATGGGTAGAGATCAAATGCCAACTGAAGACGAACAATTTGAAGCGTATAAAAAAGTGTTAGAAACTATGAAAGATAAACGCGTTGTTGTACGTACTTTAGATATTGGTGGAGATAAAGAATTACCATATTTAAATTTACCTAAAGAAATGAATCCATTCTTAGGTTATCGTGCAATTCGTTTGTGCTTAGATCAACAAGACATCTTCAGAACACAATTACGTGCGTTATTACGCGCATCTGCTTATGGTAAATTAAATATTATGTTCCCAATGGTAGCCACTATTAAAGAGTTTAGAGATGCTAAAGCTATTCTTTTAGAAGAAAAAGATAAATTAACTAGCGAAGGACAAGAAGTTGCTGATGATATCGAAGTAGGTATCATGGTAGAGATTCCTTCTACTGCTGCGTTAGCTGATATCTTTGCTAAAGAAGTAGATTTCTTTAGTATAGGAACTAATGACTTAATTCAATATACTATGGCAGCTGACCGTATGTCTGAACGTGTTTCATATTTATATCAACCATATAACCCAGCAATTTTACGTTTAGTTAAACAGGTCATTGAAGCTTCTCATAAAGAAGGTAAATGGACTGGTATGTGTGGTGAAATGGCTGGCGATGAAACAGCAATTCCATTATTATTAGGTTTAGGATTAGATGAGTTCTCTATGAGTGCAACCTCTATTCTTAAAGCTAGAAGACAAATTAATGGTTTAAGTAAAAACGAAATGGCGGAATTAGCAAATCGTGCCATTAATTGTGCAACACAAGATGAAGTTAAAGAACTTGTTCATCGCATTTCTAAATAATATTAAAAATACCTGAGACAACTTATGATGTCTCAGGTTCTTTTTTTATGTATTACAGTTGGATATCAAATATTCTGTTGATTTTTTCTAAATCTACATGATACATAGGCTCCTCATTTAATAAGATAAATGGTGTAGAGAATGCATCATATTCTAACATTTCATTACGATAAGAAGGATGCTTAATATTTTTTTCAATAAAATTAATATGATGTTCCGTTAAATAATTTTTTATAAAATTACAAGGTGGACAATCATCTTGTGTATAGATAATTATTTTAGACATAAATCATATTCTCCTTTTAATTATACTTTTCTTACTATATATAAGGTAATTAAAAAATGCAAATTTTGAATTTTATGTGAATTCCATTTAAATTATCTATTAAAAAGTAAACAAAAAAATTTTAGTTACTAATGTTTAGGTATATAATTTAAATCTATAGGATTAAATTTTAAATTATAGAAAAGGTGGTTAAGTATGAATTCTGTCGAAATTAGTCGTTTTTTGACAGGGATGACATTAGGCGTTCATATTATTTTTGCTACTATTGGAGTAGGAATGCCATTAATGTTTGCAATCGCAGAGTTTTTAGGGATCAAAAAGAAAGATCCTAAATATATAGCATTAGCAAAACGTTGGTCAAAAGGGTATACGATTACAGTTGCAGTTGGGGTTGTAACTGGAACAATTATTGGATTACAACTTTCACTTGTTTGGCCTACGTTTATGAAAATGGGTGGCCATGTTATCGCGCTTCCTCTTTTCATGGAAACATTTGCTTTCTTCTTTGAAGCAATCTTTTTAAGTATTTATCTGTATACATGGAATCGTTTTAAAAATCAATGGATACATTTTTTAATTAGTTTACCTGTTATTATTGGTGGTTCATTCTCAGCGTTCTTTATTACTTCAGTGAACTCATTTATGAATACTCCAGCAGGTTTTGAAATGAAAAAAGGTAAAATGGTGAATGTTCAACCATTTGAAGCAATGTTCAATTCTTCATTTTTAGTTAGAGCATTTCATGTTGTTGCAACAGCTGGTATGACGATGGCATTTATTTTGGCAGCAATTGCTGCATTTAAATTATTGAAAAATAAATATAGTGAAGATGCGCCATATCATAAAAAAGCGTTAAAAATGACTATGATTCTTGGATTTATTCAAACATTATTATCAATGTTAGCGGGAGATTTGTCTGCTAAGTTTCTTCATAAAGTACAACCAGAAAAATTAGCTGCATATGAGTGGCATTTTGATACACATTCCAAAGCAGATTTAGTATTTTTTGGTGTCTTAAATGAAAACACTCAAGAAGTTTCAGGAGCTATAAAAATTCCTGGATTACTGAGCTTTTTAGCTGATAATAATATTAATACTAAAGTAAAAGGTTTAAATGAATTTCCTAAAAATGATTTACCTCCATTAATCGTTCATTATTTCTTTGATTTAATGGTAGCTATGGGAATCTTTTGTTTTATCGTATCAGGCATTTTTATATTAGCATTATTGATAAAAAAACTACGTCCTATTATAACTAAAAAAGTAATGCTTTATGCAGTACTTTTAACAGGACCTGCTTCAATGCTTGCTATAGAGTTTGGTTGGTTCTTAACTGAAATGGGACGTCAACCATGGATTGTTAGAGGTTACATGCGTGTTAGCCAAGCTGCTACACAGGCAGGAGGAATTACATTAGTAACAATTTTATTCGGTTTACTTTATTTTGTACTTCTCTTTACATCTGCTTATGTATTATTGAGAATGTTTAGAAATAAACCAGCTCGCGAGGATATTGATAAAGTGATTGGAGGTCAAGAATAATGGATTATACTGGCATAGGTATTACAGTATTATGGACTTTCCTATTTTGTTATATTATCGTAGCGTCTATTGATTTTGGTGCTGGATTTTTAACTTTGCATACAAAATTAACGGGAGAAGAAAAAAAGATTAATCATCTTATAGAAAGATATTTAAATCCTGTATGGGAAGTAACAAATGTATTTTTTGTATTTTTCTTTGTAGGTTTTGTCGGATTTTTCCCAGATTCAGCTCTTTATTTAGGGACAGTGTTATTAGTTCCTGGTTCAATCGCTTTAATTCTTATTTCTATTAGAAGTAGTTTTTATGCTTTTGAACATTATGGACAAGATAATAAACTGCCTTGGATATTTTTATATGGTATTACTGGGCTTTTAATACCCGCAGCACTCGCAACTGTATTGACTATCTCAGAAGGCGGATACATTAATGAACAAGGCAATCATTTTGATTTGGATTGGGTACAATTACTATTAAGTCCTTTTGCATGGTCAGTTGTATTTTTAGCAATTGTAAGTGTGTTATATATATCATCAGGGTTTTTAACATATTACGCTTCTAAAGCAAAAGATAAAGTGGCTTATAAATTTATGCGTCAATGGTTTATGTTCTGGGGTCCACCGATGATTATTATTTCATTATTTGTATTCTTATCATTAAGAATACAAAACTCTAATCACTTTTATAATGCAATTACGCATTATTGGTGGATGTTTGCAATTAGTTTTATTTTCTTCTTAATTGCAGGAATTTTAAATATGATTAAAAAGTATCATGGTTTAGCATTTATTATGGTGATTTTACAAATGGCTTTCGCTTTTTACGGCTACGGTATGAGTAAGTTACCTTATATTCTTTATCCATATATTAAAATTTCAGATTCAGGTGTAAACTCATCAATGGGCTTAGCATTAACGATCGTCTTTATTTTAGGTTTACTTTTATTACTTCCATCGTTAATATTGTTATTGAGATTATTCGTTTTTGATAAACAATATGTGGAAGGTAAAAAGTAATTTAAATTAAGAGAGGAGCTGAAATGAGAGTGATTTATATTTATAGAACTTTGAATAAGTTTCTAGTATATAAATGAACTTATCATTTTAGCTCTTATTTTTTAGATGGGAGTTCCAGAATTCATGGAGAAAGAGTATGTAGTAATAGGATTAGGTCGTTTTGGAGGAAGTATTGTAAGAGAGTTAAACGCTTTAGATATGGATGTTATGGCTATTGATAGAGATGAAGCTCGAGTAAATGAATATAGTGAAATTGCGACACATGCTGTTGTAGCTGACACTACAGATGAAGCGGTAATGAAAAGTTTAGGTATACGAAATTTTGATCATGTCATTGTAGCAATAGGTGAGAATATTCAATCTAGTACATTAACAACTTTAATATTGAAAGAATTAGGTGTTAAAAAAGTTACGGCCAAAGCACAAAACGATTATCATGCAAAGATCTTGAATAAAATTGGTGCTGACACTGTGGTACATCCAGAAAGAGATATGGGTCGTCGTATTGCACATAATGTAGCAAGTGCAAGTGTACTAGACTACCTTGAACTCGCAGATGAGCATTCATTAGTAGAGTTAAAAGTAAGTGAAAAATTGACTGGTCAAACAATCAGAGATTTAGATATTCGAGCACAATTCGGTATTAATATTATTGCAATAAAAAGAGGACGAGAAATCATTGTGTCACCAGATCCAAACATGAATATTGAAATTGGAGATATTATGATAATGATCGGCCACGATAATGATTTAAATCGTTTTGAGAAAAAAATAGTAAGATAGTAAAACACACGGTATTTCTTAAGAAATACCGTGTGTGTTTATTCTTCATTTACTTTCATAATTACTGGTAAAATCATTGGACGACGAGCTGTTTTTTCATATAAATACGGCTGTAACGTTTCAATGATTGAAGATTTAATTTGATGCCATTGAATATCATCATTTGAATTTAGTTTTGAAATAACATCCGTTTTAATTTTTCGTTGTGCATCATAAATTAATTGGCCAGATTCACGCATGTAAACAAAACCACGTGAAATAATATCTGGACCTGAAAGAAGTTTATTTGTATTAAAATCAATACTTACTACAACAATAACCAATCCTTCTTCAGATAATAATTTACGATCTCGAATGACAACATTACCAATATCACCGATGCCACTTCCATCAACTAATACATTACCAGATGGAATTCGACCAGCTTTACGCGCAGAATCGTGTGTTAAAGCTAAAACATCACCAATATCAAAAATAAAGACATTTTCTTCTTTAACACCACAATCAATACCTGTTTGACCATGAGCTTTTAGCATACGATATTCACCATGAATAGGTAAGAAGTATTTAGGTTGAATTAAACGAAGCATTAACTGCTGGTCGCCTTGAGAACCATGTCCTGATGTATGAATATTAGAAATCTTACTGTGAATAACATCAGCACCAGCTTTATATAATGCGTTAATTGTACGATTGATACTTTTAGTATTCCCTGGAATAGGAGAAGAACTGAATACTACAGTATCATCAGGTATAATTTTAATTTGTTTGTGTGTACCATTAGCGATACGTGAAAGTGCAGCCATTGGTTCACCTTGAGAGCCAGTGCATAAAATAAGTAACTCGTGTTTAGGAATATTATTAATTTTGTTAGGCTCAACAAATGTTTCTGGGGGTGCTTTGATATAACCCAGCTCCATACCAATCTTAATATTATTTTCCATTGAACGGCCAAAAGTTACAATTTTACGATTATATTTAATTGCTGCTTCCACCGCTTGTTGGACACGATAGATGTTTGATGCAAAGGTTGCGAAAATAATACGACCTTTACAGTTACGGAAAATTTTATCGACATTTTGTCCAACTTCACGTTCACTTAATGTGAAATCAGGAACTAGCGCATTCGTAGAGTCAGATAACAAGCATAATACGCCTTCTTTACCAAGCTCTGCCATTTTGGCGATATTTGCAGGCGCACCAACAGGTGTAAAATCAAATTTGAAGTCACCAGTATGGACAATTTTACCTTCAGGTGTGTCAACAACAACACCATATGCTTCTGGGATACTATGCGTAGTTAAGTAAAAAGAAATTTCAAAATGTTTAGATTTTATAACACTATCTTCTGTAATTTCATTTAAACTAGCATTACGCAGTAAATTGTGTTCTTCTAATTTATTGCGTATTAAACCTAAAGCTAAAGGGCCACCATAAATAGGCACATTAATTTGCTTTAATAGGTAGGGCACACCACCTATATGGTCTTCATGTCCATGAGTAATAAATAAACCAACAATTTTATCTTGATTTTGTTCTAAGTAGGTATAATCAGGAATAACGTAGTCTATACCTAATAAATTATCATCAGGGAACTTAATTCCAGCATCGATGATAACAATTTCATCTTTATACTCCACAGCATAAGTGTTTTTACCAACCTCACCTAAGCCGCCTAGAGCATATACACCTACTTCATTAGAATGTAATTGTTTCATTATTGAGCGTTCTCCACATTAAAGTGATCAGAATGTTCTTTTTCATATTCTAAATGTGCGCCCTCTAATTTAGTAATAAACTCGATATTATAATTGCGATCTTTTAAATAACGTCTTACTTGTTCTTCAGTTTCACCTTCAACATAAATTGTATTTGTGTTCTCACGAACAATTACTTCGTCTTTATTATGTTGAAAAAATACTTTAAATACTGCCATGATATATATTTCCTCCTAAATAAATGTTTATTTATTGTCTTATGAGCACAAGTAGAAAATAAATAAAATATACATGTTTATTTATTTTCACATCTAACGTGAATGCTACATAACAGGTATTTTAAATTTTTAATATAAAATAATATTTATTTTACTGTGCTTAAAGGCAAATCATACATGTCGTTCATTTTTTGAAAGATAGTAATTTACTATGATTTCAGTTAATTTTTATTTTACCTTATGTATCAGAATAAATAAAGCAGTTTATATGTAGTAAAAGTAGGAGGAAATTGAATAAAAAAAGAAAAACCTAACACATTTATTACAATAATGTAAAAATGCATTAGGCTTGAATATTAGACTTCAACTGAGTCTGGTAATGGAGTAAGAGGATGATCTTTATCGATATAATCGTAGAACATAATACCATTTAAATGATCAATTTCATGTTGAAATACAATTGCTGGATAACCTTTTAAACGTAATTTAACTTCATTACCATCAATATCATAAGCTTTAATTGTTGTTCTATAATGACGATGAACTAAACCAGGTATATTTTCATCTACACTTAAACAACCCTCACCAGTAGGTAAATAAGCGTGTTGAACACTATGACTAATTACTTTAGGATTGACCAACATATAGTCGTAAGATTTACCTTCCCCATCGTCAGGTAAATACACAGCTATCATTTTTTTTGAAATATTAATTTGTGGTGCAGCTAAACCTACTCCAGAGCGTAGACCATATTTTTTAGCAATTTCATCATCTTGACTATTAATTAAAAATTCACGCATATCACGCAAAGTATTTTTGTCTTCTTCAGAAAGAGGTAAATTCACGTCTTTTGCTTTTTCGCGTAACGTAGGATGTCCATCTCTAATAATATCTTTCATTGTTAACATGTTATACACCTTCCTTATATAATATAAAATATAACAGATAATATACATTTACGTACATTATATAGTTTCATTTGATTTATAAACTATCTTTATATAATATTACAATCGAAACACTATGAGGAGGAATGACATTAATGAAATTACGTAAAACCATAGTTGTTGCAGCTGCCTCTACACTTTTATTAGCTGGTTGTACAACTGATAAAAAAGAGGTAAAAGCTTATGACGATAATGTTCAAAAAGCATTTGATAAAGAACAATCTATAAATGAGGTTAGTAAAAAACTAAATTCACTTGAAGAAAAGAAACAAGGTTTGTATAAAAAAGCAAATAGTAATGACAGTAATACACGTAGTAAAGCAGCTGACGATGTACTTGATAATATTGATAAACGAAAAAAAACCTTTGATAAGGAAGTTTCAATTTTAAAAAATTCCGAAAAGCAATTTAAAAAAGGCGATTCTCATATTAACGATATTAAAAATGATAATAAAAGAAAAGAAGTTAAACAACTTGATGATGCTATAAAAAACAAATATAAAACACATGACGACTATGCTAAGGCTTATAAAAATGTATTAAGTAAAGAAAAAGATTTATTTGAATTAGTCAAACAAGATGGAGTAACGCAATCTCAAGTAGACGAAAAAAACAATGCGCTTAATAAAGCTCAAGAAAACTTTAAGAAAAAATTCCAGGCTTATGCTAAGGCAATGAATACAGTTAATAAAGAAAAACAAGACGTCGATCATTTAATCTCTTAACATCACTAATACAGTGTTAATTGTTACATTGATACAGTTTCTCAGACTGTATCTTTTTTTAGTAATACAGAACTTTATGAAAATGTTTAACAGTCTAAAATAATTGTGGTACACTATGAGTGGATAAAATGAATTTCTATTATATGGGAAAGGTATGGTGAATTGAATGGCTCCTAAGTTACAAGCCCAATTCGATGCAGTAAAAGTATTAAATGATACTCAGTCGAAATTTGAAATGGTTCAAATTTTGGACGTAGATGGTAATGTCGTAAATGAAGACTTAGTACCTGATTTAACTGATGAACAATTAGTAGAATTAATGGAAAGAATGGTGTGGACACGTATTCTTGACCAACGTTCTATTTCTTTAAATAGACAAGGTCGTTTAGGTTTCTATGCTCCAACAGCAGGACAAGAAGCATCTCAATTAGCTTCTCAATATGCTTTAGAAAAAGAAGACTTCATTTTACCTGGTTACCGTGATGTACCACAACTTATTTGGCACGGTTTACCGTTAACTGATGCTTTCTTATTCTCAAGAGGTCACTTTAAAGGTAACCAATTCCCTGAAGGCGTAAACGCATTCAGTCCACAAATCATTATCGGTGCACAATATATCCAAACAGCTGGTGTGGCATTCGGTATTAAAAAACGTGGTAAAAAAGCAGTTGCTATCACTTACACTGGTGATGGTGGTTCTTCACAAGGTGATTTCTACGAAGGTATTAACTTTGCTTCTGCTTATAAAGCACCAGCAATCTTTGTTATCCAAAACAATAACTATGCTATTTCTACTCCACGTAGTAAACAAACAGCTGCTACTACATTAGCTCAAAAAGCAATTGCAGTAGGTATCCCTGGTATCCAAGTTGATGGTATGGATGCATTAGCTGTATATCAAGCTACTAAAGAAGCTCGTGATCGCGCAATTAATGGTGAAGGTCCAACATTAATCGAAACTATGACTTATCGTTATGGTCCACATACAATGGCTGGAGATGATCCAACTCGTTACAGAACTTCAGATGAAGATGCAGAGTGGGAGAAAAAAGACCCGTTAGTTCGTTTCAGAAAATTCTTAGAAAATAAAGGATTATGGAGCGAAGAGAAAGAAAACGAAGTTATTGAACGTGCTAAAGACGACATCAAGAAAGCAATTAAAGAGGCTGACAATACTCCAAAACAAACTGTTCTTGATTTAATGGATATCATGTATGAAGATATGCCTCAAAATTTAGCTGAACAATATGAAATTTACAAAGAGAAGGAGTCGAAATAAGCCATGGCACAAATGACAATGGTTCAAGCGATTAACAATGCGCTTAAAACTGAATTGCAAAATGACGAAAACGTTTTAATTTTCGGTGAAGACGTTGGTGTTAACGGCGGTGTATTCCGTGTTACTGAAGGTTTACAAAAAGAATTCGGTGAAGACCGTGTATTCGACACACCATTAGCTGAATCTGGTATTGGTGGTTTAGCTCTTGGTTTAACTGTAGAAGGTTTCCGTCCTGTAATGGAAATTCAATTCTTAGGATTCGTATTTGAAGTGTTTGACGAAGTTGCTGGTCAAATCGCTCGTACGCGTTTCCGTTCAGGTGGTTCTAAAACTGCTCCTGTAACAATTCGTACACCATTTGGTGGTGGGGTACACACTCCAGAATTACACGCAGATAACTTAGAAGGTATTTTAGCTCAATCACCAGGTATTAAAGTAGTTATTCCATCTGGTCCTTATGATGCTAAAGGTTTATTACTTTCATCAATTAGATCAAACGATCCAGTTGTATATTTAGAGCACATGAAATTATATCGTTCATTCCGTGAAGAAGTTCCTGAAGAAGAATATACAATTGAAATTGGTAAAGCAAATGTCAAAAAAGAAGGTAATGACATTACATTAATTGCATACGGTGCAATGGTACAAGAATCTGAAAAAGCTGCAGAAGAACTTGAAAAAGAAGGTTACTCTGTAGAAGTTATCGATTTACGTACAGTTCAACCAATCGATATTGATACATTAGTTGCATCAGTTGAAAAAACTGGTCGTGCAGTAGTTGTTCAAGAAGCTCAACGTCAAGCTGGTGTTGGTGCTACTGTAGCAGCTGAATTAGCTGAACGTGCTATTCTTTCATTAGAAGCTCCAATTGCACGTGTTGCTGCTGCTGATACTGTATATCCATTTACTCAAGCTGAAAACGTTTGGTTACCAAATAAAAATGATATTATTGAACAAGCTAAAGCTACTTTAGAATTCTAATAGTATATACAAAACAGTAAGCTATATATGAATCTATATATTTAAAATAAGTATTTTCTATTTATTTTATGTATATATAATTAGTATATATAATTAATTGTAAACTAGAGACGTAGGACAAAATGATAAAGTGTTAACAGACACGACATATTATTCTGTCCTTCCTCTATGTTATAAATTTATTTAAATAATAAATATTTAAATCTTAGGAGGATAAGAACGTGGCATTTGAATTTAGACTACCCGACATTGGTGAAGGTATCCACGAAGGTGAAATCGTTAAGTGGTTTGTTTCAGCCGGAGATACAATTGAAGAGGATGACGTATTAGCAGAGGTTCAAAATGATAAATCTGTAGTAGAAATCCCATCTCCTGTAAGCGGTACAATTGAAGAAGTAGTAGTTGAAGAAGGCACTGTAGCAGTTGTAGGTGATGTCATTGTTAAAATTGACGCACCAGATGCAGAAGAAATGCAATTTAAAGGTCATGATGATGACGATGCTTCATCTAAAGAAGAAGAACCTGCAAAAGAAGAAGCTAAAACTGAAGAAACTCCAGCAGCTTCAACATCACAAGATGAAAAAGTAGACGAAAATAGACGAATTAAAGCAATGCCATCTGTACGTAAATATGCACGTGAAAAAGGCGTGAACATTAAAGCAGTTTCTGGTTCAGGTAAAAATGGACGTATTACTAAAGAAGACATCGATAACCACTTAAATGGTGGCGGTGCTCAAGCAGCAACAGCTTCAAATGAAAGTGCAGCTGCTTCAACATCAGAAGATACTTCTGCAGTTCAAACTCAATCAGTACCTGAAGGAGACTTCCCTGAAACTACAGAAAAAATCCCTGCTATGCGTAAAGCAATTGCTAAAGCAATGGTTAACTCAAAACACACTGCTCCACACGTAACATTAATGGATGAAATTGATGTTCAAGACTTATGGGATCACCGTAAAAAATTCAAAGAAGTTGCAGCTGAACAAGGTATTAAATTAACATTCTTACCATATGTTGTTAAAGCGCTTGTTTCTGCACTTAAAAAATACCCAGCACTGAATACGTCATTTAATGAAGAAGCTGGTGAAATTGTACACAAACATTACTGGAATATCGGTATCGCTGCAGATACTGAAAGAGGTTTATTAGTACCTGTAGTTAAAAATGCAGATCGTAAATCTATTTTCCAAATCTCAGATGAAATCAATGAATTAGCTGTTAAAGCTCGTGATGGTAAATTAACATCTCAAGAAATGAGCGGTGCTACATGTACAATTAGTAACATCGGTTCAGCTGGTGGACAATGGTTCACTCCAGTTATCAATCACCCAGAAGTAGCTATTTTAGGTATTGGACGTATTGCTCAAAAACCTATTGTTAAAGATGGTGAAATTGTAGCAGCTCCAGTATTAGCATTATCATTAAGCTTTGACCACAGACAAATTGATGGTGCAACTGGTCAAAATGCTATGAATCATATCAAACGCTTATTAAATAATCCAGAATTATTATTAATGGAGGGGTAAAACATGGTAGTTGGAGATTTCCCAATTGAAACAGATACTATTGTAATCGGAGCAGGTCCTGGTGGATATGTTGCTGCAATTCGTGCAGCTCAATTAGGACAAAAAGTTACTATTGTTGAAAAAGGTGACTTAGGTGGTGTGTGCTTAAACGTTGGATGTATTCCATCAAAAGCGTTATTACATGCTTCTCATCGTTTCGTAGAAGCTCAACATTCTGAAAATTTAGGGATTATTGCTGAAAGCGTATCACTTAAATTTGATAAAGTTCAAGAATTTAAACAATCAGTTGTTAATAAATTAACTGGCGGTGTTGAAGGTTTATTAAAAGGTAATAAAGTTGACATCGTTCGTGGTGAAGCTTATTTCGTAGATGAAAATAGTTTACGTGTTATGGATGAGAAAAGTGCTCAAACGTATAACTTCAAAAATGCTATTATTGCAACTGGTTCAAGACCAATTGAAATTCCTAATTTTGAATTTGGTAAACGCGTTATCGATTCAACAGGCGCTTTAAACTTACAAGAAGTTCCTGGTAAATTAGTAGTTGTCGGTGGCGGTTATATTGGTTCAGAACTTGGTACTGCCTTTGCTAACTTCGGTTCTGAAGTTACAATTTTAGAAGGTGCTAAAGAAATTCTTGGCGGTTTCGAAAAACAAATGGTTCAACCTGTTAAAAAAGGTATGAAAGAAAAAGGCGTTGAAATTATCACTGAAGCTATGGCTAAAAACGCTGAAGAAACTGAAAACGGTGTTAAAGTTACTTACGAAGCTAAAGGTGAAGAAAAAACAATTGAAGCTGATTATGTATTAGTAACTGTAGGTCGTCGTCCAAATACAGACGAATTAGGCTTAGAAGAATTAGGTCTTAAATTTGCTGATCGTGGATTATTAGAAGTAGACAAACAAAGTCGTACTTCTATTAAAAACATCTACGCAATTGGTGATATCGTACCTGGTTTACCACTTGCACACAAAGCAAGTTATGAAGGTAAAGTAGCTGCAGAAGTAATTTCAGGTCAAGCATCAGAAGTTGATTATATTGGTATGCCTGCTGTATGCTTCACTGAACCAGAATTAGCTCAAGTTGGTTATACTGAAGCTCAAGCTAAAGAAGAAGGTTTAGATTTCAAAGCATCTAAATTCCCTTATGCTGCTAACGGACGTGCATTATCATTAGATGATACAACTGGTTTTGTTAAATTAATTACATTAAAAGAAGATGACACAGTTATTGGTGCTCAAGTAGCAGGTAATGGTGCTTCTGATATTATTTCTGAATTAGGTTTAGCAATCGAAGCAGGTATGAATGCTGAAGATATCGCATTAACTGTTCATGCTCACCCAACATTAGGTGAAATGACTATGGAAGTTGCTGAAAAAGCTATTGGATTACCAATCCATACTATGTAATTTCCTTTTGAAATAATTGTGAATTAAATCGACGTATTTAATTGAAATAATTGAAATAACCATTTACGGTGGGACTATGATTTTTATAAGGAATCTAGTTCCACCTTTTTTTATAGAAATAAGTTTATATTTTGGAGGGTAACTATGGAATATCAATATCCACTCGATTTAGATTGGTCTAATGATGAAATGGTTGAAGTTATTAAATTTTTTAATCAAATCGAAAACTATTATGAAAAGTCTATAATAGGTACTGAGTTAATGGAACAATATAAAAAATTTAAACAAATTGTGCCAAGTAAAGCTGAAGAAAAACAAATTTTTAAAGAATTTGAAGAAAAAAGTGGCTATAATAGCTATAAAGTAATCCAAGAAGTTAAAAAGCATCCTGATCGAGAAAATTTTAGTAAACATTAAGATTGCTAATTCAATCTCAATTTTTTAATATACCTATTGAATTTAAAGCTGTATTTTGTTATTTTTATTAAGCATTAAACAAAATGTTTGATAATAGTAAACAATATACAGCTTTTTTAGGTGGTTAGTTATGCAGATTGGATATAAATTAAAAAATTTAAGACGTCAAAAAAATCTTACTCAAGAAGAGTTAGCGGAACGAACTGATTTATCAAAAGGATATATTTCACAAATTGAAAGTGAATATGCGTCTCCAAGTATGGAAACATTTTTAAATATATTAGAAGTATTAGGTACTACACCAAGTGATTTTTTTAAAGAAAAAGCGAAAGAGAAAGTATTATATAAAAAAAGTGAACGAACTATTTATGATGAATATGACAGAGGATATATTTTAAATTGGGTTGTACCTAGTTCAAATGAATATGAAATGGAACCTCTTATATTAACAATTAAGCCTGGATCATCGTACAAATCTTTTGAACCTTCTGAATCTGATACCTTTATTTATTGTTTAGAGGGATGTGTAATACTTACGTTAGGTAAGGAGCGCTATCAAGCTTATGAGGGAGATGTACTTTATTTTAGAGCAAATGAATTACATCAATTACATAATCATTCAGAAAATGAAGTTAAAATTCTAATTGTAGCAACAGCATCATATTTGTAAAGGAGGAAATGGATTGGAATCACTATTATCTTTTAAAAAAGTTACTAAGAAATTTAATGATACAACAATATTAAATAATATGAACTTAGATATTGAATCGGGATATTTTTATACGTTACTTGGTCCCTCAGGTTGTGGTAAAACTACGATTTTAAAGCTTATTGCAGGATTTGAACAACCTAATGAAGGTCAAATTATTTATAAAAATCAGTCTATCGAAAAATTACCTGCAAATAAACGTAAAGTAAATACAGTATTTCAAGATTATGCTTTATTTCCTCATTTAAATGTATATGAGAATATTGCTTTTGGTTTAAGACTAAAAAAGTTTTCTAAACAAGAGATTGATAAGGAAGTTAAAGAAGCATTAAAACTTGTTAAGCTCACAGGTTATGAACAACGTCATATTGATGAAATGAGTGGGGGACAAAAACAAAGAGTCGCTATTGCCAGAGCTATTGTAAATAAACCTGAAATTTTATTATTAGATGAATCTCTTTCGGCACTAGATTTAAAATTACGTACTGAAATGCAATATGAACTGCGTGAGTTACAAAAAAGATTAGGCATCACTTTTATTTTTGTTACTCATGATCAAGAAGAAGCATTGGCACTTAGTGATTATATTTTTGTGATGAAAGATGGTGAAATACAACAATTTGGTACACCAACAGATATTTATGATGAACCAGTGAATCGATTCGTGGCTGATTTTATTGGAGAATCTAATATTGTTGATGGCACAATGGTTAAAGATTTTGTAGTGAATATATATGGTCAGGATTTTGAATGTGTTGATGCTCGGATTCCATCTGGGAAAAAAATTGAAGTAGTGATTCGTCCAGAGGATATTTCTTTAGTTGAATCGACACAAGGTTTATTCACTGCAACTGTCGATTCAATGCTTTTTAGAGGTGTACATTACGAAATTTGTTGTATTGATGAGAAAGGGTATGAATGGGTTATTCAATCTACTAAAAAGACAACGATAGGAAGTCAGGTAGGTTTGTTTTTTGAACCTGAAGCTATTCATATTATGGTTCCTGGAGAAACTGAAGAAGAATTTGATAAACGTATTGAAAGTTATGAGGATATTGAACATGCGTAATTTAAATAAATTTCTCATCATTCCATATTTATTATGGATGATTATTTTTATTATTATTCCTGTGCTATTACTTGTATATTTTTCATTTATCGATATAAATGGTCACTTTAGTTTTACAAATTATCGACAAGTTTTTTCAATGAAATATTTAAAAATGATGTGGGATTCTATTTTTTATGCGACACTTATAACAATCATTACACTAATTATAAGTTATCCTGCAGCCTATTTTATTAGATCTTCAAAATTCCAAAATATTTGGTTACTTATATTAATCATACCCACATGGATTAATTTATTGTTAAAAACGTATGCTTTTATTGGAATTTTAAGTCACGAAGGTATGATTAATAAAATGTTAGGTATAATGCATATTGATCCCCTAAATTTGTTGTTTACATCAGGTGCGTTTTTACTTGTTGCAAGTTATATTTATATACCATTTATGATTTTGCCTATTTTTAATAGCATGAAATCAATTCCTAATAATTTATTACAAGCTTCAAGTGATTTAGGTGCAAATACATTTACTACTTTTCGTAAAATCATACTTCCTTTGACTAAAGAAGGTATAATGACAGGTGTTCAAGTCACATTTATACCAGCACTATCATTATTTATGATTACTAGACTGATAGCTGGAAATAAAGTGATTAATATTGGTACATCTATTGAGGAACAATTTTTAGTTATTCAAAACTACGGAATGGGTTCGACAATAGCTATCTTTTTAATTGTATTTATGGCCTTTATCTTAATTATTACTAAATCTAAAGAAACAAATGGAAGAGGGTGAATTAAATGAAATGGTACGGAAAACTTTATATAGGAATATTACTTGTTGTATTATATCTTCCTATTTTTTTCTTAATGTTTTATTCGTTTAATTCAGCTGGAAATATGGTACATTTTGAACATTTTACATTAGAACATTATCAAACTTTATTTCAAGATGATCATTTAATGTCTGTAATATTCAATACAATAGCAGTTGCATTGCTATCCGCAGCAGTATCTACTATTATAGGAACATTTGGAGCAATATCAATTTATTATTTGCGAAATAAGAAGTTTAAATTGACATTACTTACATTAAATAATGTACTAATGATTTCATCTGATGTTGTCATAGGTGCCTCATTTTTAATTATGTTCACAACTTTAGGTCATATATTTGGATTAGGATTAGGATTTGGAACAGTATTAGCATCGCATATTGCATTCTGTATACCTATAGTAGTCATTCTTGTGCTACCACAGCTATATGAAATGAATCATAATATGTTAAATGCAGCTCGTGATTTAGGCGCTACAGAATCTCAAGTACTCGGACGTATACTTTTACCAAACTTAATGCCTGCTATTATTGGTGGCTTTTTTATGGCACTTACCTATTCCCTAGATGATTTTACTGTAAGTTTTTTTGTGACAGGTAATGGATTTAGTGTCTTATCAGTAGAGGTGTATGCCATGGCTCGAAAAGGTATCAGTATGGAAATAAATGCTATTTCAACAATCTTATTTTTAGCTATTGTGCTAGGTATTATTGGATACTATGCACTTCAAAATACATTAAAACGTAGAAGTGCTAAAAGAGGTGCAATAGAATGAAACAATTTTTTCAGTTAATTATCGGTGCCATTGTAGTAGGATTGATATGTTTAGGAATAAGTCATTGGTTTAATTCTCAAGATAATACAAAAACTGGTAAAAAAGTCTATGTATATAATTGGGGAGAATACATTGATCCTGATTTAATAAAGAAATTTGAAAAAGAGACAGGTATGCAAGTTGTTTATGAAACGTTTGATTCGAATGAAGCCATGGAAGCAAAAATTAAAAATGGTGGTACACATTATGATGTTGCATTTCCAAGTGAATATACGGTTCAAAAATTAAAAAGAGAACATTTATTAGAACCTTTAGATCATCAGAAAATACCCAATATTAAAAATTTGGATTCTGATTATATGAATATGGCTTATGATCCACATAATACCTATTCACTACCCTATTTTTTTGGAACGGTAGGTATTCTATACAATAAAAAAGCGTATCCTAATGAACAATTTGATAGTTGGAGCGATTTATATCAGTCTAAATACAAAAATGACATATTACTTGTTGACGGGGCTAGAGAAATTATAGGGTTAGCTTTAAATAAATTGGGTTATAGTTTAAATGATTCCAATCCTGTTCATATTAAGCAAGCAGAACAAGACTTACAATCTCTTACACCTCAAGTTAGAGGGGTAGTAGGCGATGAAATTACTATGATGCTTCAACAAAATGAAGGCCATATTGCTGTAGTATGGAGTGGTGTAGCAGCACCACTTGTTCAAGAGGGAGATACTTATGATTATGTGGTTCCTAAAGAAGGTTCGAATGTATGGTTTGATAACATGGTTATTCCTAAAACTGCTCAAAATAAAGAAGGCGCATATCAATTTATTAACTTTTTATTAGATGCTAAAAATAATAAACAAAATACAGAATGGGTTGGGTATGCTACTCCGAATAAGGCGGCTAGAAATTTATTACCTAATAACATAAAAAATGATCACCGTTTTTATCCAACTCAAAAAGAACAAAAACGATTAGAAGTTTATAAAGATTTAGGGGAGAAAACATTAGGAGAATATAACGAAAGTTTCTTGAATTTTAAAATGTCGTTAAAATAAGTGATAATTAGTAGTTATTTTCCTATAAATTAGATATAATAATTTGACAAGTCAATTAAGGAGTTGTAATAAATGTCAGGAGAACGATACACACAAATCAAACGACCTGTGAGCCGTTTAACTGAGAAACTTTTAGGTTGGATTAGTTGGATTTTCTTATTAATATTAACGGTTATTACAATGTTTATTGCACTCGTATCATTCAGTAATGATACATCAATTCAAAATCTTGAAAATTCCATGAATAATAATCAATTAATACAACAAATACTAGTTAACAATAGTCTAAATACGACTCAATTTGTTATATGGTTACAAAATGGAATTTGGGCAATTATCGTGTACTTTATCATTTGTTTATTAATTTCATTTTTAGCTTTAATTTCTATGAATATTAGAATTTTATCTGGAATATTATTTTTAATTGCTTCCATTATTACTTTGCCTTTAGTGTTATTATTTATTACATTAATTATTCCAATCTTCTTCTTCATTACAGCGATTATGATGTTTGCAAGAAGAAGTAAATTAGAAACTGTTCCAGCATATGGTTCTACTTACGATTATCCCCCTTATTATAATCAAAGAGATGATTATGATGATAGATATTATTATGAAGAAGAACCTACTCAATATAATGATGAAGAAGAGTACATAGAACCACCTCGTAAGACTAAAAAATCAGAACGTCGTACTCGTCGTAAACCTTCAAGTTATTATAATGAAAGAGAACATGATTATGAGGATTATAATCATATTAATCAAAATAATAATGAGCAAGATTTTAATGATGATATTGAGGAAGATAAATATAATCAATATCCTAAACGTGCTGTAACAAGTGAATATCAACAATCTTCAAATGATGATGATACTTCTGGCGTGCTTTCAAGACAAAGAAAGTATAAATATAAATCAAAAAATAGTATGCCGAATGAAGTTAATGATGATGAAAATAATGTAGAAACAGACTCATATATTGATAAGAAAGAACAAAAAGCACAACGTAAAAGAGAAAAAGCGGAATTACGTGCTAAGAAAAAAGAAAAACGTAAAGCTTATAATCAACGTATGAAAGAAAAAAGAAAGAATCAGCCAAGTGCTGTTAATCAACGTCGAATGAATTATGAAGAACGTAAGCAAATTTTAAATAAAGAAGAAAACAAAGAGAAACACTCAGTTGATCAAGAATAATTGAAGGTTATTAGTTTTACGTATAGCTCCCAAGCAATTTGAATTAAATTGCTTGGGAGTTTATTTATCGTCAATAAAAATAAAATTGGATAAGTATGTAATAATAGAAAGATATAAATTAAAATAAAATGCATACATAATTGAAATGATATAATCGCAATAATCAGTTCTATTGGAGTATTTGTAAAACCTACATTAATATTAAAAATTAAATCTATACTATTCATATTATGACATTGATATGAAAGTTTAATATAGTGTGGTTTGCAATGATATTATGGAAGTTATAATGAATTAAAAGAATACAGAGAAAAACTATTGTTAAGATATCATGTTCAATACCTTAACAATAGTTTTATTTTATGCAAAAAATTCTTTAAATGTTTCGATAATTAAATAAACATTAAGTAGGCTTAGAATAATAATTAAACTCCAAGAACAAAAGTTAATCCAGTTTTTATTATAAAAAGGGCCCATTAATTTTTTGTTGCTTGTTGCAAGTTGTAAAGGAATGAGTGAAAACGGTAAAGCGATACTTAAAAATACTTGAGAAAGTACTAAAAGTTGTTCCATTTTATTTTCATTACCTTTAAATACAATTAAACAAATTATAACAGGAATGACAGCTAAACCTCTAGTTATTAATCGTCTTAACCAATTTGGAATTGATAATCTTAAAAATCCTTCCATAACAATTTGACCTGAGAGTGTTCCAGTGATTGTAGAATTTTGTCCAGATGCAAGTAGTGCAATAGCGAATAATGTACTCATGATACTGCCAAGTACTGACCCTAGAAGCGGCTGAGTTTTAAGGGCATGATATAAATCATAAAATCCTCCTAATTTATCAGCATTAACACCATAAAATAGTGCAGCACCTAATATAAGTAACAAGCAATTTACTATAAAAGCGATGCTTAATTGTATATTAGAATCAATTGTTGCATATTTAATTGCTTGTGCCTTATCGTTCTCATTAGTTCTATCATATTTACGTGATTGTACAATCGAAGAATGTAAATAGAGATTGTGAGGCATAATTGTAGCACCAATAATCCCTAAAGCAATATACAGTACACTATGATTTGTAACGATATCCTTATGAGGAATAAACCCGTTAAGAATATTAATCACTTTAGGTGATGAAATAAATACTTCGAATAAGAAAATAATTAGAACAGTAAAAATTAATGTTCCGACAATCGCTTCGATTTTTCTGAAGCCAAATTTCATAATAAAGAGTAAAAGAAAAACATCTAAAACAGTTATAAGTGCACCTATAATTAAAGGAATATTAAACAATAAGTCTAGAGCTATTGCACTTCCGATAATTTCAGCAATATCTGTAGCGATAATAGCTAGTTCTGCTATTATCCAAAATATAATTGCTAACGGGCGATTTAAATAATGACGTGTCATTTGTGCTAAATCCATCTCTGTAGCAATACCTAATCTAACTGTCATGCTTTGCAAAAGCATTGCAGCTAAACTAGAAATTAAAATAATAAAAAGAAGAATATAGCCAAATTGTGCTCCGCCTTGCATAGATGTAATCCAGTTACCTGGATCCATATATCCCACCGCTACTAATAATCCTGGACCTAAAAAAGCTAAAAATTTTTGGCTTGCACTTTTATTACTATTAAAGTCTACTGTATTATTAATTTCGTCTAAGCTACGTTGTTTTTTATTACTCATATAATTCATTCATACACTCCTAAAATCTTTTTAATTATATTAACCTAAATATATTTTTAGGTCAACCTAAAAATGTTGTAAAAAAGAATATTACTGAATTTAGATGGATCTTCAAGACAGTGAGTGATTACCAATAAAATAAAAAACACCTGAGACTTCTAGTAAAGTCCCAGGCCGAAGAATAGTATTTATTCATATAATTTTAAGAATTCATCAAATGTTTCTTTAATAAAAGCTAAAAATGTTTCATCTGATTTTAATCGTTCATCACTAGGGGCTAAAGTACGTGCTATAAAAAATTCTCCTTTTTTCACATTTTTAACACGATCAATAGCTTGATGTAAATCAGTATCACTTAAATCTTTGATATATTGTTTATCTTTTTTCATGTGATTTAAACTAATTTGATAATCATTTGGAAGTTGTTTTAATGCATTAAAATGTTTGTCAAAAACTTTAACACGTTCTTCTTTATTTTTTCCTTCATGCATTATTCCATACATGATAAATAATTGATCCCTAAAAAGGCCAATTTGGAAGTGGGGTAACATTTTATAACCACGTTTATTAGGTGCAAAAGCGACCCAGGTATCTATAGGAGGATTAACACTTCTACGCGCATGTTTAGCAACATGTGCATAAAATGTTTCTCCAGTTTGAGAAGTGAAATACTCACTAAAATAATCGCCTAACTGATGTAATTGAGGTCTAATATATTTATTTAAAGCTTCCATTCGTTCATCTAAACCCTCAACGTCAAATGCTTTAAAATCTTTAGGTGTAAATGTGTATTGTGTCATTGATCTTCCTCCTATTTTAATAGTATGTTGAGTTTATTGTAGCATATATTTCAAAGTGATAATGATAGAATAGTAATATACAATATAGATAGTTAATTTAAACTAATAAGGTAGAGTCAGTACCTAGATGTTAGTCATTTAATTTTTAGGATTTTACCCCTCGTGGTTAGGAGAGTGTCATGAGATTAATAAAAGTAAAAGAAAAAAGACTATAATACAATACTAAAAATTTGGGAGAAATCTGTAGTAAAAACACATGATTTTTTTAAAGAAGAAGATAGAATGCAATTAAAAAATGACCTTCTAACTTATTTAAAATATGTAGATGCATATCTATGATTTTATGATAAAGAAGTTATTGGTTTTTCGGGAATTAATGATGAAAATTTGGAAATGTTGTTTATAGATCCTAAACATTTTAATAAAGGTTACGGTACAATCATACTTCAGTCACTGATTCAAGAAGATAAAATCCAATATGTAGATGTTAATAAAGATAACCAACATGCATTGAAATTTTATATTAAAAATGGTTTTAAAGCATATAGTGAATCTCAAAAAGACAATCAAGGTAGAGATTACCCGATTTTACATTTAAAATTAGCTTAATGATCTTTTATTTATTTATCTTCCATAATTATAAGATGAATGTACATATTTATTCATATATTTTAAATGTTTTCAGTCTTTTATATCATGGATTTGATAGGTTGCTTTTATTGGCGACCTATTTTTATGCTTATAAACTATTCATAAGAGTTTAATATATAGTGATGAAGGTATAAAATGATGTATAACAATTATAAAATTGATTTGATGTATAATAGTAAGCAACAGGAGATGATAGTATGTCGCTATATGATTTTGCTAAAGGCTTAGTTTTAGAAGCAGGAAATAAAGTTAGAATAATGATGAAGGAAGAATTAAATATTGAAACAAAATCAAATCCGAATGACTTAGTTACAAATGTTGATAAAGCTACTGAAAATTATATATATGATGCGATTACCCATAGTTATCCAGAACATCGTGTTATTGGGGAAGAAGGACATGGTCATGATTTAACTCATGTTGAAGGGGTCGTATGGGTAGTGGATCCAATTGATGGCACATTAAACTTTGTACATCAAAAAGAAAATTTTGCTATCTCAATTGGTATCTATCGAAATGGTAAACCATACGCTGGCTTTGTATATGATGTAATGAAAGATGTTTTATATCATGCCAAGGTAGGTGAGGGTGCATTTGAAAATAAACATCCATTATCTACGATTGAATCTACCACCCTAAAGAAAAGCTTAATTGGTATCAACCCAAATTGGGTAACCAAACCTAAAATGGGTCCTATATTTCAAGATATAGTAAATGATGCAAGAAGCTGTAGAGCATATGGTAGTGCAGCTTTAGAAATTATAAGTGTAGCTAAAGGACAATTGGCTGCTTATATCACACCTAGATTACAGCCTTGGGACTTCGCTGGTGGTCTTATTGTATTAAATGAAGTTGGAGGCGTAGCTAGTAACTTATTAGGTGAACCATTAAATATTTCAAGTGCGAATTCAGTATTAGTAGGAAATTCAAATATTCATAAAGAAATATTAGAAATTTATCTAGCACCTAATACGGCTACTTTAATAGATTTACATCAACGCTTTAAAAAATAAAAAATCTTATTTCAATAAAAAAAGCTTGAGGCAAAAATATCTCAAGCTTTATATATCTTAATGGTTGATTATAGCCAATTGTTTTCACGATACTTTTTCTTAAGCGTAAATCCGGCGCCAAACGTTGCAATGAAAAGAATAAATGTTAAAATCATCATTGGAATACTTCCGGCACCCACGCTGAAACTAAAGAGCACTAAAAATATAACTGCTACAATAGAAAGTATCCAGAATATACCTTTAGATTTTGGTTTTTCCATCCCCATCCCCACCTTTTAGTTATCTTTTGTTAATATTATGATATAATAAAAAAGTTGCAATTAAAAGTGGGAATTTACTCAAGAAAGGATATTATAAAATGACTAATAGAAGAGAAGATGTTCGTAATATTGCAATTATTGCTCACGTCGACCATGGTAAAACAACACTAGTTGACGAATTGCTTAAACAATCTGGAATCTTCAGAGAAAATGAGCATGTTGATGAAAGAGCAATGGACTCTAATGACTTAGAAAGAGAACGTGGTATTACAATTCTTGCTAAAAATACTGCGATAAATTATAAAGGTACAAGAATTAACATCTTAGATACACCAGGGCATGCTGACTTTGGTGGTGAAGTTGAACGTATCATGAAAATGGTAGATGGTGTTGTACTTGTTGTAGATGCCTACGAAGGTACGATGCCACAAACACGTTTCGTACTAAAAAAAGCATTAGAACAAAATTTAAAACCTGTTGTAGTAGTTAATAAAATTGATAAACCTTCTGCTAGACCAGAAGCGGTAGTAGATGAAGTATTAGATTTATTTATTGAACTTGAAGCAAATGATGAACAACTTGATTTCCCAGTTGTTTATGCATCAGCTGTAAATGGAACAGCGAGTCTTGATCCTGAAAAACAAGATGAAAACATGCAGTCTTTATATGAAACAATTCTTGATTACGTGCCTGCTCCAATTGATAACAGTGATGAACCACTACAATTCCAAGTAGCATTATTAGACTATAATGATTACGTTGGTCGTATTGGTATTGGTCGTGTATTTAGAGGTAAAATGCGTGTCGGCGATAATGTATCGCTTATTAAATTAGATGGTACAGTGAAAAACTTCCGTGTAACAAAAATCTTTGGTTTCTTTGGTTTAAAACGTGAAGAAATTGAAGAAGCACAAGCGGGAGATTTAATTGCTGTATCAGGAATGGAAGATATCAACGTAGGTGAAACAGTTACACCACATGATCATCAAGAAGCGTTACCAGTATTGCGTATTGATGAACCTACACTTGAAATGACATTCAAAGTAAATAATTCACCATTTGCTGGTCGTGAAGGTGATTTTGTAACTGCTCGTCAAATCCAAGAACGGTTAGATCAACAACTTGAAACAGATGTATCTTTAAAAGTTACACCAACAGATTCTCCAGATACGTGGATTGTAGCTGGCCGTGGAGAGTTGCACTTATCTATTTTAATTGAGAATATGAGACGTGAAGGGTTTGAACTTCAAGTTTCTAAACCTCAAGTTATTTTACGTGAAATTGATGGTGTATTAAGTGAACCATTTGAACGTGTTCAATGTGAAGTTCCATCTGAAAATGCTGGAGCAGTGATTGAATCACTTGGTGCGCGTAAAGGTGAAATGTTAGACATGTTAACAACTGATAATGGATTAACACGTTTAATCTTTATGGTACCTGCACGTGGTATGATTGGATATACAACTGAATTTATGTCTATGACACGTGGTTATGGCATTATTAATCATACATTTGAAGAATTTAGACCTCGTGTTAAAGCACAAATTGGTGGCCGTCGTAATGGTGCATTAATTTCAATGGATCAAGGACAAGCAACAGCCTATGCCATCATTGGTCTAGAGGACCGAGGTGTAAACTTCATGGAACCAGGTACTGAAGTTTATGAAGGTATGATTGTAGGAGAACATAACCGTGAAAACGACTTAACAGTTAATATTACTAAAGCTAAACATCAAACTAACGTACGTTCAGCAACAAAAGATCAAACTCAAACAATGAATCGTCCAAGAATTTTAACGTTAGAAGAAGCATTAGAATATATTAATGATGATGAATTGGTTGAAGTAACGCCTCAAAGTATCCGTTTAAGAAAGAAAATTTTAAATAAAGCTGCACGTGAAAAAGAAGCGAAACGTGTAAAACAAATGATGCAAGATCAATAAAACTAATAAAAAGACGCAACATCAAATTTGATG